>NZ_RBZO01000014.1 GCF_003628445.1 Oceanobacillus bengalensis | reverse complement strand
TATAACTTAATTTCCCATCAAGATATTCTTCTGCGACCTTTAACTTAAACTCTTCACTGTACTTTCCCATAAACCTAACCCCCATAAATTATTTTCACTCTAACTTATGGGGGTCAGGTCAGTTCCGCGGGCGGCTGGTGAGCCTCCACTGTGTTTGTGCTATTTAACTTCTACGGTAATACTGCCAATAGGATAGTTGATTGTAGCGGAGGGCAGTCGACTCCTGCGGGAAAAGCACGTGTCCGAAGACTCCGAAGAAGCGCTCTTTGCTTCTTTGGAGGCTGAGGCCGTGCCCGCGGAAAGCGTACTGCCCGCAGCGGAAATCAACATGCACTTACCCCGCATTTTACATCAAATTCGAATTATACTTTCAATCGTTGAAAAAACAACAACAATCTTTTAGAAAACAGCAATAGAAAAGACGACCATGTTACTGATCGTCTTGTTCTGCTACCTTCCCGCGACTTTCTGAAAAAGAGTCATGATGATCCAAATAACAGTTGGAAGTGCGATTCCTCCAGTCATTCCTCTTTTTCATCCTCCTTTTTCAAGCGTATACCCCATAAACTTAAAGTCACTGACATGCCAACCATCCAAAGAATATCGGCGTAATTTTTCCATGTCCTTATCCTCAGAAAAGGCTAATCCACCTGACATAATGTACTGTGTTTGTCTCATTCTCAGTCCTCCTCAAGTCCAGTTTCAGCTAATTGAATCATCATTCTTCTTATCTTCAAATCTTCTTCTAATACTTTTCTACCCTTTTCAGTAAGCAAATACGTTTTACGTCTTAAATCTGAACCATCATACAAGTAATTGAATCTGTTAATTGTTCCGTTTTCTTCAACCGATCACCTTCTAGATCTTTTTAGATACATATATCACAAAATGATATAATTAGATGTAATATCTTTCTCAACAAAAAAGAGTGTAAATCCAATAAGATTTAGCACTCTTTTATTATTGATGTTCTCTACAGAAACGTAAAACCCGTCTTAACTACTGCCATTATTTGAAGCACTAGCAGCCGCTGTCGATGCTGCGATGGTTGAAACCATCACTGCTTGCTGTGCCTGGAGGATTGCTTCTAATGTTATTTGAATGCTTGCTTCTGTAAGGCCATTGTCTTCTAGCTTTTCCTTTACAAAGAGGCTAACAGCCAAAATCACATTCATTTCCTTTTGCCACTTTATTTCACTGTTTAATGCTTCATACATTTCCCTGATACTATCCATATCAACTTCTGCTGGTGGTAAAAGTGCGAGTATACCGATAACAGGATAATAAGATTTTTTTGGACGAATACCAGCACCCTGAAATGCATCATGAATGTGACTACATCGACTTACTAAATCATGGACAGATGCTTCCTTTTCTAATGAGAGAATATGACTTAGAAACTGCAAGTCATTCCCTTTTGAGAAGCCAGATTTATTTAGCTCTTCATAGTATTTCTCAATATGAGCAATAATCCCAGGCCTGTCTTCTAATGCCAGCAGTGTTGCTAATGGATAATCCTCATAACCTGTTAGAAATAGATGCTCTTTCCTCATGTCATCAAAAATCTCTTTTGCTCTACGAATGATGCCAGTAGGTTGCTGGGCTCGATTTTCATTTGTTAATAGGACAGTAGCAGCAATATAAGTAAAGTTCCCACTAGCAAATTTTTGCTTCCTAAAAATATCGTACAATTCGAAAAGGGTAGGGATTTTGCTAATCGGATCATCAAAATATACATCAAGTGTTGCTGCGGTTGTGTATCTAGACTCTGACTTCATAGATGAAAAAAGACCAGCTTGTGCTTTAATTTGGTCAGCTATATTTATAAAACGCTCTGTATCTAATTCTTGATTATTCATGACATAGATTGAAGCAATTGTCATGAGGATACGTTTATCGGATACCTTCCATTTCAGTTTTTTAGATAATGTTTCGTAAACGTTAGTATAGGTATTCACTTTATTAAGGTGCAAATCCGAAAACTCCTTTCAATCCATATATATTAACTACGATTTAGTTGGGAAAAAGGTTTCATTACGTAATCAGTTTGTGCCATACGGAATGATACATTCTATTTCTGTTTGCTGATGCATTACGTTACAATAATAAGGAGGTGAAAAAACATGGCAGAACATCATTTTCATTTAAAAGCGGACTGGCCAGGTGGTAGAAATAGTGAGGGGTACATTGAAGCGGGAAATTTGAAAACAAAAATATCAATCCCGCCAGAAATGGACGGACCAGGCATCGGAACGAATCCTGATGAAATGCTTCTCGGTGCAGCTGCAACTTGTTATCTCATAACGTTAGCAGCAATGATTGAGCGGGCAAACATACCACTAAATGAGATGTCACTAGAATCAGAAGGAATTGTCGATGTGACAAATGGCATTTTTACATATAAAAAGATTATTCATCGACCAACCGTAGCATTGAAGGCAGATGCGACTGAAGAAGAACGTAGAAAATTAGAGAGACTGGTTGAAAAGGCAGAGAAGAGTTGTATGATTTCCCGCGCTATTCAAGGGAATGTGGAGCTGGAATTAGAAGCAACATTGAATTGATTTTAGTTGAGAAGCACCATAACATTGGTTGTGGTGCTTTTTTAGTGTAGGATCCTAAAGGAATACTCATAATGGGTTAATGAGCACCCATAAAATAAATAGGTAACCCTAAATAATGTACGCTCCTAAGCTCGCACAAGCCTTAGCACCTTATCTAGCTTCTGCTTCTCACCAATTGTAAAATAATCTTTCCACGGACAACCTAATGTCTGCACACGTTCTACTACATTCCCAATCGTAAACTGCTCGGGACGTAATGCTTCCTGTACCTCTTCCCATAACAGAGGTGTTGCGACAGTTCCTTCATCTGTTCGTCGCGGCGAATAGGGAGCGATTATCGTTTTATCCTTTGCATGTTGCACATAATCGATATAAAGTCTTCCATTACGCTTTTTCTTCATACGCTCAGTTGTGAATAAATCGGGGTATGCACTTTCTACTGTATACGCGATTGCTTGTGTAAATATTGCCGTTTCATCATAGGTCATGCTTTCTTCACGAATTGGGATGTGAATTTGCAGTCCCTTGTTACCAGAAGTTTTTACAAAAGATACAAGTCCCAAATCATCCAGGATTGGTTTAATCAACTGTGCAGCTTGAATTGCTAAATCAAACCGCTCGCGACCTGGTGGATCTAAATCAAAGACAATTTCTTTCGGAAAGCTGCTATCAACAAATTGAAAAGGAACATGGTATTCCATTGCCCCATGATTGGCAAACCAAACAAGAGAATCCATGTGATTGCAGATAATCAATTTATCGCTCTCTTGGGAAAAATGATCAATAAAAGGTGGAGCATAGTCTGGAAGGTGCTTTTGATAAAATTGTTCTCCATCTACACCGTCTGGGCAGCGAATGAATGTGATTGCATGATTTCTTGTAAAGGGCAACATATAAGGGGATATTTCCCTTATGTAGCAAAGTAAATCTCCTTTTGTAAAATGATTTATTGGCCAGAAGAGCTTTTCTGAATTAGATACGCCAACACGCTCAGGAATCATGGCTAAATCAAGTTGTAATTTTTCAATTGTACATTCCTCAGGCCTTGTATTAGGTAAAAGCTTTACAAATTCAGGCTCACGGAGCTCATCTTTATAAAGGTCAAGTGTATGAATGGAAGCACAAACTGCAGGTGGAAGGGAATAAACATTCTTTTTTACTTCTCCATTTGTTAAAAATAACTGCTTCAAGGTATTCGCTGCATCCGTATCTAGTCCGTGTTTTACCTTTCCAATTTCAATAAGTTGTTTATTGTCATATACCCGAAAGGAATAATAGCCATTTCCAGCATCATAATGTGTTAGAATCCCTTGGATCGTTCGCCAATTTTTAATTTTAAACCAGTCCTGATGTTTCTTACCGGCTATGTATTTACTTGTTTTTCGCTTCGCAATGATGCCCTCAGCTTTATAGTCAACAATCTGTTTCCATGTTTTATCAGGGTTTTCATCATAAGGAATCATTTTAATATGACTCCTATTTTCCACTTTTTCAAAGAATGCCTGAAGTTTTTCTTTACGTTTTATAAGGGTGTGATTCGAGTAGGGTGTATTTTTTTCCTGTAAAATATCGAAAGCAATAAATGTAGCAGGTCTGTGTTTTGCAGCTTTCTGAATGGAATCGCTATTCTTAAGGCGACCCCGTTTCTGTATCCAAGTGAAATTGGATTGGTAAGCATTATTTAAGACAACTAACTCACCATCTAGTTTTAGTGGTAGCATCTCTATTATTGTCGAAGCAAGTTTTTGGCAAGATACTACAATCTCTGGGAAATTCGATGTTAAATCCTTCTTGTTTTTACTTGTTAAGCGAACTTCCCCATTCTTTTCCAAAAATAAAATACAACGAAAACCATCATATTTCACTTCATAAATCCATTCATCGCCATGTGGAACGTCACTGCTTGCAATTGGTTTCATCATTTCCATTTTGATCCCCCTCGTAAATCATATGTTTTGCTTAAAGCATGAAAATTATTTCTGTTATAGACGTGTTATACAAAGGATAAGCAATGGATTAATCGGTAAACTAAGACAGAGGAGGTTATGATAATGCACACCATGTGGAAAGGGACAATTAGTTTTGGCCTAGTCAATATACCTGTCAAAATGCATGCTGCCACCGAAAATAAAGACGTGAAATTAAGGCAATTGCACAAGGAATGTAAATCTCCAATAAAATATGAAAAGACTTGCCCAGTATGTGAAAGTGAAGTTAAAAATGAGGATATTGTGAAGGCATATGAATACGCAAAAAATAAATTTGTTATATTAGATGAAGAGGATTTAGAAGCTTTACGAAAGGAACAGGAAGATAAAGCCGTTGAGATTATTGATTTTGTGAAACTGGAGGATATTGATCCAATCTATTTTGAAAAAGGGTATTATCTTTCACCGAATGATGGCGGAAGCAAGGCGTATAGTTTATTGCGTAGTGCTTTAGAAGAAACTGGGAAAATAGGCGTCGCGAAAATGATGATTCGCTCAAAAGAACAATTAGCTGTTATTCGCGTATATGAGAATGCATTAGTCGTTGAGACGATTCATTTCCCTGATGAGGTTCGAGATGTGAAGGAAGTTCCGAATATACCAGAGAAAACCGAGTTATCGCAAAATGAGTTAAAAACAGCAAAAATGCTAATTGATCAGTTAACAACGGAATTTGATCCAAATAAATATCAGGATGAATACCGTACAGCACTCCTCGACTTAATCGAGCAGAAGAAGAATGAGGAGGGACAAACTGCAACAGCAAAAGAGAAACAAATGCCAGATAATGTAACGAACTTAATGGATGCCCTTCAAGCCTCATTGGAACGAGCGAAGAAAGACAAACCGAAACCAAAGCAGCCGAAGCGGAAAACAAAATCAACAGCAGCTAAGAAAAGAGCAACATCATAATGTGCCTCCAATTGTGGGGCATTTTTTATTTGTAAAATTTTTGCTTCAAACGGTAGAAGAGAGAGGTTGTCATCGACGGAATGAAGAGAAACTAGGGACGAAAGGTAGAAGAGAGAGGTTGTCATGGACGGAAGGAAGAGAAACTAGAGACGAAAGGTAGAAGAGAGAGGTTGTCAACGACGGAAGGAAGAGAAACTAGAGAAGAAAGGTAGAAGAGAGAGGTTGTCATCGATGGAAGGAAGAGAAACTAGAGAAGAAAGGTAGAAGAGAGGGGTTGTCATCGACGGAATGAAGAGAAACTAGGGACGAAAGGTAGAAGAGAGGGGTTGTCATCGACGGAATGAAGAGAAGCTAGGGACGAAAGGTAGAAGAGAGAGGTTGTCATCGACGGAAGGAAGAGAAATTAGGGACGAAAGGTAGAAGAGAGGGGTTGTCATGGACGGAATGAAGAGAAACTAGGGACGAAAGGTAGAAGAGAGAGGGTATCATCGCCGGAATGAAGAGAAACTAGGGACGAAAGGTAGAAGAGAAATCCAAGCCATGAGTACCTCTCACCGTTCTGTTTTCGACATAAATCGACAAGTGACAGGCACCGTTCGGCAAATGTTACAGTCTTGTCTCAATTTTTCAAATCTCTTACAGCGGGTTAACAATCGATTGAAATCGCTGCAAAAAAGGTGATTTTTCCTTTTAAAAAGAGTAAATTGAATTATGCATAGTAAATTTCAGCTTACTAGAAGGGAAGAAAAAATTTGAAAAGGAACGCCTTTTTTGATAATGCAAAAGTGCTATTAATTTTCTTAGTCGTTTTTGGGCATATGATCCAGCCGTTTGTTGCTGATTCTAAAGAGATGAATACACTTTATTTATGGATATATACGTTTCATATGCCAGCATTTATTCTGCTTTCTGGTTTTTTTGCTAAAGGCTCTGGGAGCAAGAATTACGTTATAAACCTTGCTAAAAAGCTATTGGTACCTTATCTTATTTTTCAATTGATGTATAGCGTGTTTTACTTCATCATTGGAAAGGATAGCTGGCAGGCGGGGATATTTTACCCGCATTGGTCACTTTGGTTCTTATTTAGTTTATTTAGTTGGCATATTTTATTGATTGGGTTTAAAAAGTTACCACCTGTACATGGGATTACAATTTCCATTCTAATCGGGATTTTTATCGGCTATATTGGTGATATCGGGCATACTTTTAGTTTATCGCGGACATTTGTATTCTTTCCATTCTTTCTAATGGGATATTGGCTCACAGAGAAACAAATGCGTTTCGTTACAAAGCGCCCTATAAAAATTGCCTCTCTTATGGTAATGGTGGCTTTAGCAGTCTCATTGTATGCAGCACCTGATATTAATTCTGGTTGGTTGCTTGCTTCTAAATCCTACTTCGACCTAGGAATGGAAGAGTATGGTGGCATTGCGAGGTTATTTGTCTACATTACTGCTGTTGCAATGGTAGTGAGTGTATTTGCTTGGGTACCGAAGCGGCATTTCGGTTGGATTACGAGTATTGGAAGTAGAACACTGTATGTTTATCTGTTACATGGTTTCTTTATCCAATTTTTCCGAGCGACAGACTTATTTGAAGTGAATCATATAACAGATGTTATTGGTATTGCCATCGTTTCAGCTTCAATTGTAATTCTCTTATCGAGAAAGCCGGTACTTGGTTTATGGCAACCATTTATAGAAGGGAAAATGTCAATTATTCGCAATGCACTTAGACTAAAAGAGCAACATTAATCCACTGATAAATAGAAATTAGGACGCAGGAAATTGGATCGTGTATGTCCCCCGAGAAGGTAGAAATAAACTTCTGGGGGATTTTTATTTTGGAGGTGAGAATGACAGATATCTCCTGAGAAATGGCCGAATACAAAAGCACGGCAAGAAAAGTCCGATATATTCCAGACTCCACCTCACCGAGCAAGTAGCTTTCTTAAAAAATAATATGTGCCATAAGTGCAATAATTGGTAATGTGATGACAGTACGTAATAGAAAGATGATGACTAAATCAAGAAAAGTGACAGGCACCTTAGATCCTAATAAGAGACCACCGACTTCTGACATGTAGATTAATTGTGTAACGGAAAGTGCCGCAATGATAAAACGAGTAATCTCTGCTTCGATTCCTGCTCCAATGATAGACGGTAGAAACATATCGGCAAAACCGATTAAAATAGTTTCTGAGGCTTCAGCAGCATATGGGATTTGCAATAGCTTAAGGAATGGTATGAAAGGTACTCCTAGCCACTGGAAAACAGGTGTATACTCTGCGATGATAAGTGCAACAAGTCCAAATGCCATTACAATTGGAGCGACACCCATCCACATATCTAGTATGTTTTGTCCGCCTTCTTTTAAAAATGTATAAACGCTTGTTTCTTTTTTCGCTCGCTCAAGTGCTTTTTTATACCCAAAGGAAAGGACAGTGTCTCCTTTTGGTATTTCCTCATTAATCGCTTTCTGAGATGCATCTATATACGTATCCGCCTTTTTCGACAAAGGTGGGATTCTAGGCATAATTAACGCAGCAGCAATTCCTGCAATAAGAACCGTTACATAAAATGGTAGGAACATATGTGCAAGATCTACTTCAGCAAGCACAACAAGTGAAAAGGTGATAGACACAACAGAAAACGTGGTTCCTATAACAGCAGCTTCACGTTTTGTATAGTATCCTTCTTCATATTGTTTACTTGTCAATAATACACCAATCGTTCCATCACCAACCCATGATGCCAAGGCATCAATAGAAGAGCGGCCAGGTAACCGAAACAACGGACGCATAATTTTTTGCATTAATGTACCGAAGAGTTCCAATAAACCAAAGTTCATTAATAAAGGTAAAAATAAACCTGCGAATAAAAATACTGCAAATAATACATGTAATAAGTCATCTAATAATAGTTGACCTGTATTTGGTCCGTGAATAGCCTCTGGACCTAGCCTGAAAAATACCATTACTGCAAAAAACGCGGCAGCGACTCTTGTAATTGTCCAGAACATATTGACATAAAATAAGTTATGAAAGAATGGTGTTTTATGAAAGGCATTTTTTCCTAAAACTTTCGCCAAAATCGTAAAAATAGCAGTTATTACAATAATGATCATCATGATTGTAGAAAGCTGGTCTGTAAGGTTTTTCTGAACCCAATTGGCTAAAACTGCAATTGGTATCGTCCAACCCTCCCCAGCATTAACAGGGATGATGAATAAAAAGATTCCCAAAATAGATGGTATAATAAATTTTAAGTGGACGCTTAGATGTTGGTGTTTCATAAAAAGTATATCCTTCCTAATAGATATTTCGAATGTAAGCACAATGCATGATTATACACGTTAGTGAGAAAATATTCAATATAAAATTATCCTTTTTATAGATAGAAATCTTGAGAAGATATAACATGTGACGTCAACCACACAACAAAATGAACAAATCTATAAAATATAGGGTATATAAAAAGTATCCATCGTTATAATATCCAAAGGTTGGGTGTTTAGCCTTCAAATTATGAAGAAAACTAATCTTTTCAAAGGAGGTGTGTTTATGAAAAAATTAAAATATAACCTCATTTATCGATGTACGATTATCGTGTGGTTGGCGATGAAAATTATTTTTCAAATATATCTATTTCACTTTCGAACGTCCATTTGGGATGAAAAAACAAAGGTGAAATGGGACAATCTCTTAGCAAAATTAGCAGAAGAGTACCGTATTAAGGCAGAAAAGTTAGGTGGCGTATTAATCAAGGTTGGTCAATTTTTAAGTACGAGAACTGATTTTATGCCCGAGGTTTTTATAAAGGAAATGACAGAATTAGTTGACCGTGTGCCTCCAATGCCATATGAGTATGCCGAAGAGCTACTAGAGGAACAATGGGGGACAAGCATTGCTACACATGTACAAGCTATAAAAAAGGATTCTATCGCATCGGCTTCCATTGGAGAGGTTTATCATGCTTTATTACATGATGGTACAGAAGTTGCGATAAAAGTACGTCGGTATCGAATCGATGAAATATTCCACAAGGACTTTATAGCTTTGCGTTTGGTATTCTGGATTTTAAAAGTGTTTACTGCATTCGGGAAAAAGGCAGATCTTGATGCACTTTATCGTGAGCTAATTGAAGTCATGGACAGGGAGCTGGATTTTACACAGGAGCTTACCTTTGGAAAGTATTTTCAGGAACGATATAAAGAGAATGAGCATATCCGAATTCCGCATTATTATGAAGCGTTAAGCACAAAGAAAGTGTTGGTAATGGAATGGATGCGTGGTGTTAAAGTTACAAATAGAGATTTTTACAAGAGTCACGATATCGATATCGAACAAACAACAAAAGCAATTTTTTATTTTTATATGGACCAATTTTTAAATCCAGGAAAGTTCCATGCTGACCCCCATGCTGGAAATATTTTAATACAAGAAGATGGGCGTATTGCGATTATCGATTTTGGGATGATTGGTGAGATTAAACATAAGGATATTGGGCATTTTAAACTGCTTATTCAAGGCTTTATTATTGATAATTATGATATTGTTGTGGATGCATTGGATAAAATGAACTTTCTACTCCCTCATGCTGATAAGCGAAAAATAAAGAGAATGCTGATGGAAACGATTGAAATGTATTCGGACGGATCCTTTAGAAACTTTGATGCAAAGGTAATGGATCAAATAGGTGAAGAAATAAATATGATTATGAAGGATCAAGCCATTCAACTTCCTGCTAATTATGCATATTTAATCCGTGCCGTATCCATTGTTGTGGGATTAATTTATTCTTTAAATCCAGCATTAGATATTGTTAAATGGGCTAAGCCTATTATTAAGGATTGGTTCGGCAGGAAGAGTATTGCAGAATCAGTAGCGAAACAATACGTGAAAAATGCCACAGAGCCTCTTTTATCCTATCCGAGAGCTATTCTCAATTTTCTAGAGAGTGGAGAACGGGATCGAAAGTGGGAAAAGGAGAAACATTTTATTCAATTAAGGCATCAATTTTATTTACTTTTAGAGATGCTATCCTTTATCATGGTAGTAATAGGTACAATATTCTTCATGAATAGCTTTGGCACGGAAACAACGGCACTCTTTGTAATTGGCATTATTATTTTTGCAATCTTTACTGTTGTACTTTGTATTACTTTAATTATGCACTACCGATTCATACGTTCACGACGTCCAGGGAGGTGTAATCATGAGTGACTATCTTAAAAAAGGCTTTTTATTAGGTCTTGGTGCTGCAGTAAGTGGAAAAGAGAAATTAGAACAAAAGTTAAAAGAACTAGTTGATAAGAATGAATTGAGTCAAGAACAAGCAAAATCAATGATGAATGACTTCATTGAAAAAGGTGATTCGAAAAAGGAAGAATGGAGCCAAAAGCAAAAAGAACAAATGCTGAAGATGGCTAAAGAACTTGGTCTTGCAACGAAAGATGATGTTGATGAATTAAGGAAAAGAATAAATGATTTAGAAATGAAGATAACAGATAAAGAAGAACAATAGGTTGCGGGATTGGAAGGGGTGGACACTTAATTATTGTTCACTCCTTTTTTGACATTTGCTGTAAAGGTTTGTTGAATGTTCTCGTTTTCTAATGAACCGATTAATAAATTTCTATTTACTACAAATTTCAGTTGATTTTTCTGAAGATTGCATGTACAATGAACCTACAAATATTCGGAAGTTGTTCAGTATTGGGGGATTATGGCGTATGATAAGCTTTTTACAAGTATGTGAAGATACAAAAGAGAAGCTTGGTAGACAATTGCAGGAAGATGAGCTGCGATTTTTACACTGGATGTATAATCGCTATACGGAAGAACAACAAGAGAATAAAGTAGCGTGTGTGAAACACTAGAAGGAAATGTTTGTGAAAGCGTTTACTCTTATTGCCTTAGGGATATCCCTAGGGCTATTGGTGTTCATGCGTATAATACATGTTATAATGTAGTCAACATCGGAAAAATAGAAAGTTTATCCTTTACTAGTTGCATAAGTGCAACGAAGGGCTTCGCTATAATGGCTTGGCGAATGCCAAGTTCTCTAATAAAGAAGGAGCGAATATGAGTGGCAATTGCAAATGAGAAGATTATCAAAAAAATGATACATGAGTTATACCAAGCCAAGGAAAGTGAACAGAGCTACACTAAAATGGTGAGACATATCTCGAATGTGAAATTACTTTGCGAGTTATTTTTAGAGGAAGATCAAACGCAGGTAACGGATAGTGATACAATTTCTGATGAAGAAATAAAGGCAATGTTGGGTGCGAGTGTGGGAACAGCCTCCTCAAATCAAGATAAAATAAAACGAACGTATCAACCAGAAGAGGATGCAAACGGTTCGTCAATTTTTGATTTTTAAAAGGATGGTCAATATAGAAGAAAAGAAAGGTGATTAAGGAAATGATGAAGGTCTTCTTATTGTTAGGAGTATTAAATGGATTTATAGCTGTTGCATTTGGGGCTTTTGGTGCACACGGTCTAGAAGGAAGGCTTTCGGCAAGCCAACTTGAAACGTGGAATACGGCAGTACAATATCAAATGTTCCATACGATGGCTTTATTTGTAACAGGTTTATTACTAATGAAATTTGATAGTAGTAGTTTAAATTGGGCAGGATGGTTGTTCTTTATCGGTATTATTCTCTTCTCTGGTAGTCTTTATATTTATGCAACAACGGCAATTAAGACATTCGCAATGATTACCCCAATTGGTGGAATAGCGTTCTTGGTTGGGTGGGTTTTAATAGGTATTGCTGTACTGAAAAACGTATAAGGATGCATTTATAGTGAGAAGGCTAAATAGGTAATCAAGATAAATAATAGTGCGCCGCGAAGGACCTGTTTTCCGGCTTGTTGCGTGTTACCGTAGTGCAGGTTTATCAGCGCATCACAAAGTAAGCTAAAGATAATTATGTAAAACACAAGAAATACAAAAAATAAATAACCTAGAATGAAGGCAAAAATAGAGAGAAGGATAGCAGCCGCGAGTGATATTAATTCAAATTGAAGAATCTTAGAAGCCCGGTGTCGCATAAAATCACTCCTTATGTATGAAGAAGGATGACAGAGGATAAGCTCCTAGTCATCCTTTTTTTACTTTAAATTAGAATATCACTTGCTTCTTGGTGCATAGGTAGACAATTGGCTGTTTTGTCCATCGGCATATGGATATTCATAATTAACTTCTTCATTAAATATGACATAATCTAAATAAACCATTAACATTAAAACACGTCTACCAGTCTCTGGATCACTTATAATGATATGATCTCTTCCAGCAGCTTCGATAATACCTGTGAATGTTTTGGCATTCCATTGAGTATTACCTTCAAAGGTTAAATAAAATGTGGCTAACTTCCCCCTATTTAGACGTAGAATATTCTCGATATAGGACTGTTGAAGTGGAAGCATCCCTGGTATATTTGCTGCTGGGTTCTCTGGTTGTTGCTGTTGTTGGGGTTGAAACTGCTGCGGAAATTGCCTCGTATATGCTGGATAATAGGCCTGTGGATAATAAGGGTAAGCCCCATATGGCTGATTCGGATTGTTCCCTGACATTATAAATCCCTCCTATTTTATGGTGCCTGTCACTCCCCGAAGTTTGTCGAAAAATGACGATTAGCTTTATATTCCCTATGTGTGTAAAGGTACTAATCTCAATACCTATAAGTATGTCTTTGCCTATAAAAAAATGACAAAAAAAAGACCCTCTGCTCGTTTAAAACAGAAAGCCTTCTTTAATTTTCTTATAGTTCGAAGTATGTAGCAACATCTTCTTTTGGTAAATAGTTACCAACGATGAAGTCGCCAAATTCACCATATTTTGAAGTTACTTCATCAAAACGCATTTCATAAACAATTTTTTTGAATTGTAATGGATCATGCGCAAATAAAGTTACGCCCCATTCCCATTCGTCAAGTCCAATGGAACCCGTGATAATTTCTTTTACTTTACCAGCATATTTGCGTCCAGTCATGCCATGTGCGTAAAGTAATTGTGTTCTTTCTTCTTTTGAAATTTCAAACCAGTTCGCATCTTTCCAGCGGCGACGTGCCATTGGATAGAAACAAGCATGTTCCCATTTCGGAATGATTGGTTTAAGAAGTGCTTCTAATCTTGGGTCTATTTCGCGGTCTTTTCCTTCTGCCATTGGGTTATGCATTGTTTTTTCAACAATGGATACATAAGAATAACCAGGAATTAAATAATCGCCGATTTTTGATTTATTAATGTCTCTTTTAATTTCTTCTAATTCTTCCATTGTCGGACGAAGGAAGAAAAACATTAAATCTGCTTTATTTCCGACTACTTTATATACAGAGTGGCTACCGTTTTTTTCTTCCTCAACAGCTTCCCATTTAGTTAGTAAGCCCTGAAACTCTTCAATAGCTTGTGTTCTTTCTTGTTCTGGTGTCATTTTCCAAGATGGCCAGTCAAATGTACGTGTATCATGTAATGAACTCCAGCCATCAACGGTTACTACTGCTTCTGCCATGAAAATCGCGCTCCTTATACTGAAATATATCTTTACTATAGCACAAATAGGGTATTCTAATCATATGGAAGGGCTATCATTTGAGGCTATTTTAAAGGATTGTCAAACCTTTGTCAAAAAATGTTAATATTTGATGGTAATTACTTTAAATAATGATTGGTATGATTTAACATTAAGTGCGTGATAATTAAATTAGTATGTGGAGGAATTTGAAAGATGAGTAACTTATTTGAACAACTAACCGAGAAAATTTCATCTGAAAATAAAAAAATTGTTTTTCCAGAAGGGTTAGATGAACGTATTTTAACTGCTGCAAGTAAATTAAGTGCAGAAGGAATCGTTTCACCTATCTTAATTGGTAATAAAGAACAAGTAGAACAAAAAGCGAAAGAAGTAGGTGTAGACGTATCTCGTTGTGAAATACTTGACCCAACAAATTATGGGGAATTCGATGCGATGGTTCAAGCTTTCGTTGAGCGTCGTAAAGGAAAAGCTACGGAAGAAAAAGCACGTGAAATCTTATTAGATGAAAATTACTTTGGAACAATGCTTGTTTATCTTAATAAGGCGGATGGTTTAGTAAGTGGTGCTGCACATTCTACAGCTGACACCGTACGTCCAGCACTACAAATCATTAAAACAAAAGAAGGCATTAAGAAGACTTCAGGCGTATTCATCATGGTTCGTGAAGAGGAAAAATATGTTTTTGCTGATTGTGCAATCAACATTTCACCAGATAGTACAGATCTTGCTGAAATTGCAGTTGAGAGCGCAGTAACTGCTGGATTATTTGGCGTGGACCCACGTGTTGCAATGCTAAGCTTCTCAACAAAGGGATCAGCAAAATCACCTGAGACAGAAAAAGTAGAAGAAGCATTAAAAATTGCAAAAGAAAAAAATCCTTCCCTAGTTATTGATGGCGAATTCCAATTTGATGCTGCAATCGTTCCAAGTGTTGCACAGAAAAAAGCACCAGACTCCGTTATTAAAGGAGACGCAAATGTATTTGTATTCCCAAGCTTAGAAGCTGGAAATATCGGTTACAAAATTGCGCAACGTCTAGGGAATTTTGAAGCGGTTGGGCCAATCTTGCAAGGACTAAACAAACCAGTGAACGACCTTTCTCGTGGTTGTGATGCACAGGATGTATATAATTTAGCTATTATTACTGCTGCACAAGCAGTTGGAGAATAATTTTTGCGGGGTTGCATTAGCGCTTTTTGCTAATGCGCCCTTTTTTTGAGATGAGTGGAGTGGGGTCTGTGGATATCGGCGAAACAGGGCTTATGTCATCAGATTACTCCATCACCATAAAAAAAATCCACGCTGACGTGGATTTTTTTTATTTTATTCTATTCCTCTAATATCTTAAAAACATGTTCATTCCGTTTAATCATTTGCTTATACCGTTTCTCAAATGTATCAAGTTCTCCGGATGAGAAGGTGGGTTCAACAATTTCCTCACTAAAATCATTGATAGCAGTAAACACTCTATTTTTCATGTCCTCAACCGTTAAGTCGACCCCTAGTAATTCAGACAAGGAAGCCATGACATTTGGGTCAACAGTTGGATACGAGAATTTTGTCTCCTCATCTTTCTTACTAATCGAATAAAAATCACGAATAATACTTGCGCGCTTTTTGCTATCGCCCTCTACATCCAAGTAGATTTGCACGGCGGCACCATCTTTTACCCTGCGCTGGGAAATTCCTGCAAATTTTTTCCCATTAATACTAAGGTCATAATCCCCTGGGCAGTAGGAATGTTCAATTTCATATGCTTCTATTTGATCAGTTAAATCACGTAGCATGTATTGGACAAAACTCACCATCGCCTCATAGCAATCATGAATGGAAATGTGATGGATTCCAGGTATGACGAGTGACAGATTTAATACACCTTCATCTAAAGCAACGGCAAGCCCTCCTGAGTTTCTAACGACAGTATTATATCCTTTCTCTGACAGAAAACGAACACCTTGGTCAATAAAGGGAAGTTTAGCATCTGGTATACCAAGTACAATCGTATACGGATGAACCCATAAGCGCATAACTGGAGCAGATTCTTCGTTACTCACTGAAATTGCGAGGGCATCGTCCACTGCGAATGAAGTCAAGGCTGTATAGGGTTTTCCATGGAATTCAGATTCCCCAGAATGATCGATATATCTAAATGTAGTATGTCTAATAACATCCTTCCAATTTTTCATAAATTACACCTAATCCTTTTTTCAACTTATTATCTATTATATAATGAATGAATAGATTATAAAACATGGTTATTTTTAAGTAATATATATTAATATAAAATGCGCAGTAAGTGCTATGATGATTTCTATTTCGGGGCGTGGAAATGTGCTGAGCGCCTGATTATGAGAATGAACGCCTGAATACGAGGCTAGTGCCTGCATGGTAAATCAGCCTAAAACAAACATCAAATGTGCGGAACAGATACTTACACGAAAAATGTTTAAAGAATGGATGGGGAAGATGACATATAAAAATGAACAATTATCAGAGGAGAAAGTTTTTAAAGATCCTGTTCATCGTTACGTCCATGTAAGAGACCGAGTGATTTGGGATTTAATTGCAACACCTGAATTTCAGCGGCTCCGTCGAATCAAACAACTCGGAACAACGAATCTTACCTTTCATGGTGCAGAGCATAGTCGGTTTAATCATTCTCTTGGCGTATATGAAATTGTCCGCAGAATTATAAATATGTTTGAGGACAGACCTCATTGGAACAAGGAAGAAAGATTGCTTTCTCTATGTGCAGCTCTCTTGCATGATTTAGGACATGGGCCGTTTTCACATTCCTTTGAGAAAGTATTTAAATTAGATCATGAACAATTTACGCAGAGAATAATTGTTGGAGATACAACTATTAATCAAATCCTAGAGAAGGTAAGTCCAGGCTTTTCGCAAAAGGTTGCTGACGTAATTGGGAAAACGTATAAAGACAAATTGGTTGTCAGCTTAATTTCAAGTCAAATTGATGCCGATCGAATGGATTACCTCATACGTGATGCTTATTTCACTGGGGTAAGCTATGGTCATTTTGATATGGAACGGATTATGCGTGTGATGCGTCCAATCGATGATCAAGTCGTCATTAAATCTACAGGAATGCATGCGGTAGAGGACTATATTATGAGTCGTTATCAAATGTATTGGCAAGTATATTTCCACCCGGTTACTAGAAGTGCAGAAGTTATTTTAACAAAAATCTTACATCGAGCGAAAGAATTGTTTGAAGACGGCAATTATACATTTAAACTCGAACCTGTGCACTTTATTTCATTTTTCAATGGAGACGTTAAGCTTGATGAATATCTGAAACTAGATGAATCGATTGTTCAATATTATTTTCAATTATGGCAAGACGAAGACGATGAAATTTTACGGGATCTATCGGAGCGTTTTATAAATCGTAGGTTATTTAAATATGTAGAATTCAATCCGAATTTACAAATGAAGGAGTGGATGAAGCTCTATAAACTGTTTCAATATGCGGGTATTGATCCAGAATACTATCTTGTTGTCGACTCTTCATCCGATTTACCATACGACTTTTACCGTCCAGGTGAAGAAGGGGAGCGTCTCCCTATTCATTTATTGATGCCAGATGGTTCTCTTAAAGAGTTATCAAGGCATTCTGATATTGTTGAAGCTATTTCAGGAAAAAAACGTACAGACCATAAACTATATTTTCCAAAAGACCGCATAGAGGAACTCGAGGACAAACAATTAGTTAAACAAATCAAGCAAATTTTATACGGTCAAGGAGAGGTAGAAAATGTTAGATAATCATGCGAAAATTATGCAATTCTTTTCAGTAGCACAGGAAGTAACTGGTCGGAAGAAAATGCAAAAGATGATTTATATCTTACAAAAATCGGGTGTTCCTTTTGAGGAAAAGTATAATTTCCATTTTTACGGACCATATTCGGAAGAGCTAACACTTCGTATCGAGGAACTATGCAATCTTGGTTTTTTAAATGAAGTGAAAGAGGATAAGAGTAATTATTATCAATATAATTACACAATTACGGACGATGGAATGCGTTTTTTGCAGCAATTTTCCCTAGACATGCCAGACTACAGGGAGAAAGTGGACAAGCTAAAAATGAAAAGCTCAAGATTCCTAGAGTTGGTTGCAACCATGTTCTTTTTTGATGATTTACCAATCGAAGAAACGGTAGAGAAAGTGCATACCGTTAAACCAAAGCAAAAATATAGTGAAGAAGAAATTAATGAAGCCATTCAATTTATTTATCAAATGAAACAGTAAGATATGTGAAATAAGGGTTAATATCTGATAAGATGAGTAAAAATGGTTAATGGAAGGAATTAACAGATAGATAATCTTATCAAGAAAGTGGGGTTCTTATCGTGAGTGAAGAAAAAAAGAAAAATTCATTTACCATCATTAAAGATGATTCAACGGACGGGCATGGTGGATATGGAACAGGAGTCATAAGCTTGGAAAATATGTCGTCGGTCATTGTTGATCCAAATGAACAGACGGCATATGTTGATATGGATGCAATGCATGGGCGTAGTAAAGTGGAAAAGCGTGTGAAATGGATACATGAAAAAGACCAAGTGCCAAATGGAAAACTATATTGGATTGTTTGGGTTAATGTTGAGCGAAATGAAAATGGTCCATTCTATAGTGGAGTAGCAGGCAGTGAGATTCGTGTTGACCGTGAAATCAAACGAGCTTATAAGTCTATGCCAGAACATGTAAACCATATGAGTAAAGTATTAAAGGGACGAATTGTTGTCGACCATATGGATGATTTATCGAAGAAATTATTGAAAGATTTTCTAGTAGAATTTAATGGGGAAATGTGGAATAACTCAAAGGATGAGTTGAAGGATGCGTTGAGTAAATAGATTTTGCAAATCAAATGTATAACTGTATTGGTTATCTTTCATAAAAGAAATTAGAGCACTGTAAATCTTATCAGTGCTTTTTTGCTATATCCAAAACTTTGTGAACGGTAATCAAAAGAAAATGAGGGATTGACCAATAAATCGTTTGATTTAAAATGTTCCCCTATAGGGTAGACACTAAAAGACTACTCTATAGGTGCATTTGAAGCGTTATGTTTTAGTAGAAACAGACCTCTCTTTCCTTAACCCCTATCGCATCAAATAATACACTCCCGAATTATTTTCATTAATGGCATCCATCAATATCAGAATATAATAATTTTTTGATTAATTCGAGCGTACCTAATGAAGGTTCATGTTAAAATTGGACTATTCAGTTATATTATATTGGCAGTTTAACTAAAAAAGGATCTTTATATGCATTGTATAGCTTCTAAGATGGTAGGGGGAAGTTCTTGAAAGCAGAGGAAAAAAACGTTGATTTCTTGAAGGAGTATGTAGACATAGATGGTCATAAAAACGGGTTGTTTATTGAGTCAGTGGATTTTAATAATCCTGTTTTATTGTTTTTACATGGAGGACCAGGATTCCCGCAATACGCTAGCATTAAACAATCAGGACTTACGTGGACAGATGATTTTACAGTTTGTTACTGGGAGCAACGAGGTACTGGTATGTCTTATAATGCATCAACCCAAGGTGAACTTACGTTAGAAAGAATCGTTTCAGACATATTAATCATAACAAATTACTTAATGGAAAAGTTTGACAAAAGGAAGATTTACATTTGCGGATATTCTTTTGGATCGTTACTCGGAAGTATCGTAGTTAGTCGATATCCTCAGTATTTTCAAGCTTACATTGGTGTAGGGCAGTTTGGAAGACATTTTGAATCTAACAAACATACTTATGAGTTTCTATTGGAGACAGCGATTAAACGAGGTGACAAAAAGGCAGAAAAAGATATTCGTTCTGTTACGTTCGATGCGGATTTCTATAAAAATCAAGGTTATCGTAGAATACTAGGAAGATATCTGAATAAATTTGGTGGTGGCGCGGTAAGAACAGGATATTCTAACTGGCAGGGCATGAAAGACCTTTTTACTTGTAAACAATATTCATGGAAAGAGCGTTTTAACATACCAAAGGGGATTTTTCATAGTTATGATTCTTTAAGTGAATCAGTTGCAAAAGCGGATGCTACGTTATTGGCACCTCGTTTTGACGTTCCTGTTTTTATCATTCATGGTGTGTATGATTATCAAACATCATATAAAGAGGCAAAGCGATTTTATGAAAAGATAGAGGCACCGTCGAAAAAGTTTTATACATTTGAGAACGCTGCACATTCTCCTTTTTTAGAGGATCAAGAGAGATTTATACAAATTCTGAAAACCGATATTCTCAGTTACTAGTGGCAAAAGGAGTGCAAGGAAGAGCAATTACATTTTTAGAGAGAATGAATCTTAGACGTTCTACACTAAGAAAACAACTAGAAACACCAGAGTTACAATCAATTCATCCAATTTTAGTAGGTGAACAAAAAGCAGTTGAAATGGTAATAGACGAATTTGAATCGGAGACGGATAATAACAGAAATGAAATTCCCTTGTCAGATTCTGATGATGAAAAAAACGAATAATTTTAATGAAGGAGTAGACGTAATGAAGCAAATTAACAGTTATATCGATTCCGTCTTTTATAGCCAAGATAGCATTTTAGAGGAAGTTCTTATTTCCATAAAAGAGAACGGAATGCGCTCTATATCAGTATCTCCCTCCACCGGAAAACTTCTTTCCATGCTTGTATCTATTTCAGGAGCTAAAAATGTACTTGAAATAGGGGCACTCGGGGGATATAGCGGGATTTTCCTTGCTAAAGGAATGGGTACAGAAGGAAAACTAACCTCTCTTGAGTTAGTGGAGAGTTACGCAAAGTTAGCGTATAACAATTTATCTAAAGCGGGTGTTGGCGACCGAGTATCATATATGGTAGGTCCGGCTTTGCAAAGTCTTGAGCAATTAGTTAGCGATCGTAAGCAATTTGATTTCTTCTTTATCGATGCAGACAAAGAAAATTATGAGAACTACCTAAATTATTGTATTAGACTAGCAGAAAATGGAGCCTTAATTGTATGTGATAATGTACTTGCGAACGGTAGTGTAGCAGATGACAGTGCTGAACCTAGACGACACACTGAATTCATGAAAAAATTCAATGAAACAGTTGCTAAGCATCCTCAATTAGAATCTATAATTATTCCAATCGGTGATGGGCTGACTGTTTCGAAAGTGAAAAAATAATAAGATAGATCAATAAAAACGGCATACGTCTACTCGTATGCCGTTTTTATTGTTACATAAACAAATGATTGATTAAAGAAGTTGACAAAAAAGAATACCTACGATAATATTATATTTAATTAAAGATAACTTAATTAAATATAATTGAATTAATGATAGATGAAAGAAAGATACGCATTGCTAGGAGGAGAAGGAATTGTCTACTTTTGAAAGCTTAGTGAAAGAAAGACGCTCAGCGAGTAACTTTTTACCTGATAATCCAATTACTAGAAAAGAATTAGATGAAATTTTTGAACTGGTTAAGTTTGGACCTTCTGCATTTAACTTGCAGCATACGAATTATATTGTCGTAACAGAACCTGAAGTGAAGGAAAAAATTAGAGAGGCTGCTAATGGACAATATAAGGTACACTCTGCTTCTGCTGTAATTATTGTTACTGGAGATAAATTGGCTTATAAAGATGCGGCAAGAATTTATGAAGGACTGCCTGAATTTAGGTGTTATGAATCTACAGGAATATGAGCATGAAGTTCGGGACACAACATCATTGTATACAAGTCGTGGTGAAAGATTTTGGCGTGATGAAGCGATTCGGAACGCTTCTCTTTCTGCAATGCTTTTTATGTTAGCAGCTAAAGATAAAGGATGGGATACCTGTCCAATGATTGGTTTTAATCCAAGTGAGGTAAAAGAAATATTGGGAATTGATATCCAACATGAGCCAGTCATGATGATAACCTTAGGGAAAGAAAAGGTTAACAGTAGGAAGCCAAGAGGGTATCGTAAACCAGTAACTGAATTTGTGAAATATATTTAGTTATTACTTCATATGTATTGTTGCTTATAAACATTATGTTTGATTTTAAATGTGAGGTAGCAATACTTTGGGTAATTTTCTTGAGAGCACCTATCAAGTTCAATTCAAGGGAAAATAGCTCTATTTTAATCTAGAGAAGGCTTGTCAAGTTCAATTCAAGGGAAAATAGCTCTATTTTAATCTAGAGGAGGCTTATCAAGTTCAATTCAAGGGAAAATAGCTCTATTTTAATCTTGAGAGCGCTTATCAAGTTCAATTCAAGGGAAAATAGCTCTATTTTAATCTAGAGGAGGTTTATCAAGTTCAATTTAAGGGAATCTTGCTCTATTTTAATCTAGAGAAGGCTTATCAAGTTCAATTCAAGGGGAAATAGCTCTATTTTAATCTTGAGAGCGCCTATCAAGTTCATTTCAAAGGAATCTTACTCTATTTTAATCTTGATAGCTCTCCGTTGAGTATTGGTATTCATTATTCTTTATTGAACATGAGCTTACAAGCAAGCCATTTTTTAAAGTTCGATGTTATCTCACAGTTTGTGTTAACAAAATCCAGAAATCTAATTTAATAATAATTTCAAATGATAAAAGGAGAGAATTTACATGAAAAAGACAGCAGGTATTCATCATATCACTGCAATTGTTGGCCACCCACAGGAAAACGTAGATTTTTACGCAGGAGTTTTAGGACTAAGATTAGTTAAGAAAACCATCAATTTTGATGATCGAGGAACGTATCATCTTTACTTCGGTAATGATGGTGGGAAACCAGGTACAATTATTACCTTCTTCCCTTGGGCTGGAGCATATCAAGGGAAAATTGGTGGTGGACAAGTAGGTGTTACTACTTATGTCATTCCAGTTGGTTCCATGGCCTTTTGGGAAAATAGGTTGGAAAAATTCAATATTAAGTACAATAAAACCGAACGCTTTGGAGAAACGTATGTAGAATTTGAAGATGTTCACGGCTTACAGCTAGAGCTAGTGGAGAGAGAAGAAGGGGAACCGAACAATTGGACAATCGGTGATGTTACACCAGAGGTTGCTATTAAAGGTTTTGGTGGGGCAATTTTATTATCTACTAATCCAGAGAAAACAAAAGAAACCCTTCAGGAAGTGATGGGTCTTGAAAAAGTAGGCGAAGAAAATGACTTAGCTCGTTTTAAATCTTACGGCGATATTGGAAATATTATTGATGTGAAGCAAACGCCAATTGGACGGGGACAAATGGGGGTAGGAACGGTTCACCATATTGCATGGCGTGCAAAAGATGACGCGGATCATTTGGATTGGCAGCAATATGTAGGAAATAAAGGATATGGGATCACGGAAGTAAAAGATAGAAATTACTTTAATGCTATCTACTTTAGGGAGCATGGTGAAATACTGTTTGAAATCGCAACAGATCCACCAGGATTCGCTCATGACGAGTCTTATGAAACGATGGGAGAAGAATTGAAACTTCCATCACAATACGAACAATATCGTGAACAATTGAATAGAAAACTGATTCCAATCGAAATAAGAAATTTGGATAAGTAGGAGGGATATGCATGCTTTCCTTTGACCCTAATAACAATACAGAACGGGAAAATTATAAGCTGCTCATTGGTAGTGTTGTTCCAAGACCGATTGCCTTTGTTACAAGTGTTGCGGAAGATGGAACAGTTAATGGCGCACCATTTAGCTATTTCAATATTGTTTCGTCTAATCCACCGTTGCTTTCGGTATCTACCCAGCGTAAAAATGGGATGATGAAAGATACAGCTCGAAACATTATGGGGAATAAACAATTTGTTGTACACATCGTTGACGAACAAAATGCCCGGAAAATAAATATCACTGCAGCATCACTGCCACCCCAGATAAGCGAAATTGAAAAAGCAAACTTAACACTTGTTGAGAGTGAAAGGATTTCTGTTCCAGGGGTTAAGGAAGCTAAAGTTCGATTTGAATGCACCTTGGAGCATTCCGTCCAGCTTGGTGAAATGGATTCGATTGGAACAGACCTCCTCATTGGAAAGGTCGTTCACTTTCATATAGATGAGGAAATATATGAAAACGGGAGAATAAACCACGATACACTTGCAGCTGTAAGTCGATTGGCAGGATCTAATTATGCAAAAATCGGTGAGGTCTTTTCCATAGAGAGGCCAAAATAGATTGGGGTGTGAGATATGTTGAAAACAGCTGGAATTCATCATATTACATGGTCATGATGTTGGAGATATATTGCTTAGGCAATATGCTGATAGGTTAAAATCTAGTGTGCGTGAAGATGATGTGCTTTGTCGGGTAGGTGGAGATGAATTTCTTGTTTTACTAAATGGTATCAAGGAAGAGAAACAAATAAATCATTTAGTTAAAAGAATACATACTGCTTTCAGGGAGCCATACGAAATAAATGGGAGTAGACTAAATGTAACTTCAAGTATAGGGATTGCTGTTTTTCCTAAAGATGGTTTGGAATCAAAGTCTTTAATTTCTCATGCAGATCAAGCTTTATATAGGGCTAAGGAGCAAAGGGATTATTATTTATTTTATTCTTAAGTATTGAAATTTTGTTTTAGTATAGGAGACAATAGGGAAACAGGAGAGATTTCCTTCATCGGAAAATACTTAGACCAATTTGAGTAAAATAAAGAATAATTGAAGAATTTAATTTAATACATGACAAAAGCCTTTATATTTGATATCCTCAATTTATAGCTACAAAATTTCATATTCACTAACTACTAGGGGTGCCCAAATATGTGTGGGCTGAGAGGAAAGCGCGTAAACACTTTCCGACTCTTATGGACCTGATCTGGTTAATACCAGCGGAGGGAAGTAGTCGGACGATACAATGCGTCTATTCTATTTCTGCTTATCAAAGCCAGGTCCTACACGGATCTGGCTTTTTTTGCTGTCCCCTAAAATAAGGAGAGGAAGCTATCAGATGAATCGAACACGTTTGTTAACAACCATGGCTGTTTTTGTGGCGATTGGAACGATTGGTGCACAGTTGCTATGGTTTCCAGCGGGAATTGCAAGGGCATATCCTGTTCAACATGCTGTCAATGTAATGGCAGCTGTTATGCTTGGCCCTGGCCCGGCAGTTATTATTGCCTTCATGATTGGACTACTACGTAATTTGCTTGGACTAGGAACATTACTAGCATTTCCAGGCGGCATGATTGGTGCATACTTAGCAGGTTATCTGTATAAAAAATTTGGAAAGAAGTTATGGGCTGTTATTGGAGAAGCCTTTGGTACAGGAGTAATCGGATCATTTTTCGCAGTTCCTTTTGCTCAAATTCTAATGGGAAGCTCTGTTGGTGCATTTGCTTTTTTACCAGGATTTCTTGTTAGTAGTATTACGGGAGCTTTCATTGGCTGGTTTGTTGTTTTACGAGTTAAGACTGAGAATTTAGTACGTATCTAATTAGGAGGTTATTCGGGTGACTTTTACAGACGTTTTGAGAAAAGAAAATGAAGATATTTTTCAAATGATTTTCGACCATCCTTTTGTTCAAGGGATTGGTAAAGGAGAGCTTCCAAGTGAAGCACTTGCACATTATATTAAAGCTGATTATGAATATTTAAATGCATTTATAAGGGTTTATGGTATTGCCATTTCAAAGTCATTAATGCGCGACGAGATGAGTTACTTTCATGATCAAATTCATTTTACAATACATGATGAAGTCAAACCGCATCTGAATTTCTGTGATTATATTGGTGTAAGCTATGAGGAACTTCAAGGTTACCCACTCCCACCAACAGCTGACCATTATATTAAACATATGATGTATCATGCACAGGTAGGGACATTAGGTGAAACTTTAGCTGCATTGTTACCTTGTCCATGGACCTACTTTGAAATTGGTCAGGAATTAGTGAAAAAATACAGTCCAACTGCTGGACATCCTTTCTATAAATGGATTAGCTTTTATGCAGATTCCGAAAGCGCTACATTAGAGATGCGAAAAAGATTGGACACCCTGGCTGGTGATGCCTCATTAGAGGAACAAGCGCGTATGAAAGATGCATTTCGAAAAAGTTGCCAGCTTGAATTAGGATTCTGGGAAATGTCTTTGACATGTGAAGAATGGCCTTCGAACAGGACGGTGTCAAATCTATGAAACAAGTAAAATGCGCGCTTACTATAGCTGGAACGGATCCAAGTGGAGGTGCAGGAATTCACGCAGATTTAAAAACATTTCAGGAATTAAAAAGCTATGGAATGTCAGTTATTACATCTGTCGTTGCACAAAATACAACAGGTGTTCAGTCGATTCATCATATTCCACTTGAAATGATCGAACAGCAACTAGATTCCGTGATTTCCGATATTCCTTTTCAAGCATTTAAAACAGGTATGATCGCAAATATCGATATGATGAGAATAATCGCTAATAAAGTTTCCAAGCTGGAGGTCCCGTATGTCATGGACCCAGTAATGGTTGCGACGAGTGGGGACACATTAATTGAAGAAAATGCTCGAAATTTTTTACGGAAGCAGCTTTTGCCATTAACTACTTTAGTAACACCGAATATTCCAGAAGCTGAATATCTTACTGGAGAAAAGATAGAAACGGTTCATGATATGAAACAAGTAGCCGAACTTATAGTTAAGAAATTTGGTGCTGGTGCTGCTTTAGTAAAAGGTGGACATATGGAGGGTGAAGCGATTGACTTTTTATATGATGGGTCAGCAATGCACACCTTCTCAGCTAAGCGAATTGATACAAAAAATACACATGGAACAGGTTGTACGTATTCTGCTGCTATTACTGCTTATTTAAGTCATGGATTGCCTTTATACGAAGCGGTAAAATTAGGGAAACATTTTGTAACAGTTGCTATCAAACATGCTTTTCCGCTTGGCGCTGGCCATGGCCCTACAAATCATTGGGCAACAAGGGAAGAAGGCGTGAGAATATGAATGAGATTGTAAAGCAAGTACGTGAAGAGGCTCCATTGATTCATCATTTAACAAATCAAGTAGTTATGAATTTTACAGCAAATGGGCTCCTATCTTTTGGCGGTGCACCCGTCATGGCAAAAGCAGAAGAGGAAGCAAGCGTTATGCCCTCTATTGCTGATGGTGTTCTAATTAATATTGGTACGATAACAGCATCTGAAATAAAAGCAATGATCCTTGCTGGAAAAGCAGCAAATAAAAAAGGAATACCAGTAGTGCTGGACCCTGTAGGTGTTGCAGCGACTTCATTTCGGACAGAGGTTGTCAAAGAAATTTTAGCAGAAGTAAAGCCAACTGCAATTAAGGGAAATGCTGGTGAACTCGCCCATCTTGCAGGTATCCCTTGGCAAACAAAGGGCGTTGAATCTATTGGTAATGGAAATGCCGTAGAAATTGCTGTAAAAGTGGCAGAGGCTTATCAAACGACTGCTGTTGTCACAGGGAAAACAGACATTATCTGTACAGGAAAAGATGTAATCAGAAATGAGACAGGACATCCATTTTTGGCAAAGGTGACGGGTGCTGGATGTTTACTAGGTTCCGTTTTAACAGCTTGTTTAACAACAAATCACTCCATAAAGGAACAAGCATTAACAGCTGTCAAATTTTATGGACTAGCCGCAGAATATGCCGCATCTCATCCTGAAGTTCATGGACCGGGGACGTTTATACCAAGGTTCATCGATGCACTATCATTTGAAGTAGAAGAAATGGAGAGAAGATAAACAATGCCATACCAAATAAAGCAAAATTTACGTAAATACTTTATCATGGGTAGTCAAAATTGTAATGATGATCCTGTGAGAGTCCTCGAATCTGCAGTAAAAGCTGGTATAACAGCTTTTCAATTTCGAGAAAAAGGGGAAGGTTCACTGACTGGAGATGCTAAGCTGGAATTAGGCAAACAACTACGAGCAATTTGCCGCGGGTATCATATTCCGTTTATCGTTAATGATGATGTCAGTCTAGTCGATACGTTGGATGCTGACGGAATTCATGTCGGACAAGATGATCAGTCTGTAGATGAATTACGTAACCTTTTCCCTGATAAAATAATTGGTCTTTCTGTATCAAACGCTAGTGAAGTCGCTAAAAGTCCCATTCATTTGGTAGATTACATTGGTGCTGGCCCTATTTTTTCAACAAGAACAAAATCGGATGCTAAGTCAGCTGTTGGTGTAGAATGGATTGCAACATTAAGAGAACAGTTTCCAAATCTCCCTATCGTAGGAATTGGGGGAATCACCACTGAAAATGCAGCTTCTGTGATTAGTAAAGGTGCAGATGGTGTTTCTTTTATAAGTGCAATCACAATGACGGAAGATATTAAAGAGGCAGTTCGGCAATTGTAATCTAAATTCCTAATTCACTAAAAGTGAAAACTTTGTGAACGAATCATGAACATTTTTTTAATATGTTGTACTTTTTAAAATTAGTTTGTAAAATAGGTTTACATGGACAAAGCAAGAAAATTACTAGGACAAAAAGAAACCGACAATCTGGGACGATGTCGGTTTCTTTTTGTCAGAAAGTATAGAACGTTCTTTCGAAAGCTAATAGCTCGTTATAAACGCTTGGCAAATGCTACGATTCTAAGGAAATCGCCTTCTTACCAACTAAATAATGAGTCAAATAGCTGTTCTAAGGTACCCTTGTTAGGGTCTTGTTCTTCACCGTGCTCATGCTGATCACCATGAAAGTGCTCCATACAATTACTCTGTGGCTCGGTTCCAGCTTCGAAATACATGATACGACTGACATCACAATAGGGTGTTGCACGCATACCTGTTGCGGGGTCGATTGGAACAGCGACAATCCCGCGAGGAGTATCAAACCCTTCATGTGGCAATCCCTCATGTGCACTTTCCATAAAGGAACCCCAGATTTTCTTTGCATAAGTTGTTTCAGCAACAAGCTGAATTGGACGGTTATCATCGTAACCAGCCCAAACTCCAGTAACGAGTCTAGGACTAAATCCAATCATCCAGCTATCTGCATTGGTTGAACCGGATTTGCCAGCGTAGGTTCGAGTTAATTCATCTGCAATCGTACTACCGGTTACAGCGGTGTACCCATTAAGCTTTGGGTCAAACATACCAGTCATTAAATCAGTTAATATGAACGTTTGCTTCGGGTCCAGCACGGCTTCACCTTTGTCCTTCTCCCGTTTAAAAATTGTTTTTCCATGGGGCCCAACAATTTTTTCAATCGCATGTCCGTCAATTGTATGCCCGCCATTTGCTATCATCCCATAGGCAGTTACCATTTCCTTTACAGAAACCGAAGCCGTACCTAAAGCAAGTGATGGAACAGCAGGTAGATCACTCGTGAAACCAAATGTCTTTGCTGTATCAAGCAATTTATCTACACTTAGAAACATATTCGTTTTTACAGCGTAAATATTGTCTGATAGGGCAATCGCTTGTGCTAATGTAATTGGCTCATACGCATAATAATCATTGAAATTACTAGGTTGGTATACTTCCCCATTCTCAAGTTCGAACGTCGTTGGTTTACTGTCTAACATGGTTGTAGCTGTGTACCCGTTCTCAAGTGCGAGGTAATATAAGAATGGCTTAAACGTCGAACCAGCCATCCTTTTCGCATCAACGGCTCTATTGAAGGGGCTCTTTGCATAATCTCTCCCACCTACTAATGCACGAATAGCACCAGAGTCTGGATCGAGTGACAATGCGCCTACCTCCAATTCGGTTGAAGAATTCATTGTATGATCAATACTATCTTCAAGCTGCTTTTGTAATTCTTTGTCCAGTGTTGTATGGATTTCGTATCCACTTGAACGAAGGCTTTCCATATCCATATCGAGTATCTGAGAAGCCTCCCTTAAGGCAATATCTTGAAAATAGGGACCAATTGTTTTTTCTTTCTTCTCCTGTTGCTCAATGTATACGAGTTCTTGCTCGTTAGCTATCTCAAATTCCTTTTCTGTAATCATGTCAGCGCCTAACATAAGATGTAATATTTGTGTTTGGCGGTTTTCTGCATTATCTTCATCATTTAATGGAGAGTAATAGGTTGGACCCTTAGGTATGCCAGTCAACATCGATGCTTCAGCCAAATCTAATTCGCTAGCACTTTTGTTAAAAAAATAGTTGCTAGCTGCCTCAATTCCGTATGCACCGTGGCCATAATAAATGGTGTTTAAATAGCCTTCTAATATTTCCTCTTTTGAATAGTACATTTCTAATCGAACCGTATAGAAGGCTTCTTTGATTTTTCGATCCCACGTTTTCTCATGAGATAAAAATAGATTTCTTGCAAGCTGTTGCGTAAGCGTACTTGCTCCTTCGCTAAGGGACTGGCTTTGTATGTTTTTTAACACTGCACCAGCAATTCGTTTATAATCAAAACCATGGTGGTCATAGAAATGCTGGTCCTCCGTAATGAGGGTTGCGTTAATAACATCGGGTGACATCTCATCAAGTTCAATCCATTGTCGGTTTTCTACCCCTTTTTCCTTTCCTATCACTTCACCAGTGTGATCATAATACACAGTATTTAGCTCGTTTGTTAGTGACGGTGGACCTAGTAGGAAGCTCGTGAGATAGATTCCGACTAAACCGATAAATAGTAAACCCACTATGCCAATTGCCAATTTGCTTATTATACGAAGTGACTTTGGTAATCTTCTTTTCTTTTTTTTCATATCATTTACCCCATTTTTAGGAAGTGCTTTTTGTAGTGAAGACTGTCTATTCCAGGACAGGCCACGTCCAGCTCCAGCGCCCAGCGACTAGCGAGACTTCCCTCACCTTCGTACGACGCTAAACGGGCGCTTACGCTTTTGATTATTACTTACATTATTGGAAAAGATAGCTAGAAATAAACTTATCTACACTTATTATTGAAAAACCATGCTAATTATCGCTATAATAGGCATTATATATTTTTATAGAGGATAAACTCATAAAGGAATTAGAGGCGAGCGTATGGATTCGGGTCAAATGAAAGTTGCGATTACACTTCAAACAACCATTGAAGATAATGGCAATAAGGAGTATAACAAAGTACAAGAAACAGGTACTTTGTTCAGGAAAGGGAAAATAGATGTTATCACCTTCGAGGAAAAGACAGAAGAGCAAGCTGTCATAAAAAATTTCATTACTCTCCAAGAAGGAAAGGTGAATATTAAGCGTACGGGCCTTGTATCGATGAATCAAAGGTTTCATGCGAACCAAATAACTGAAAATGTTTATAAGCACCCACATGGTACATTACATATGGAAACCTTCACGAAAAAAATTACCTATCACTCAGACACTTCAAGTAATGAAGGTAAGTTAATGATTGACTATACAGTAAAATTAAATGGACAAGATGAACGAAAACATGAATTAATGTTGGTGTACATAGAGGAGGACCCCAAATGAACGTATTAGAACAAACAGAAGAAACATTGAAACAGGAAATTGCAGATGCAGCAATCCAAGCAAATCTTGCAAGCAAGGAAGAACTACCAGATATTGTATTAGAAAAACCAAAGGATAAATCACACGGAGATTTTGCTACAAACATTGCCATGCAGCTAGCGAGAATTGCTAAAAAAGCACCACGCCAAATTGCTGACGATATCGTAGCAAACCTTGACAAGGCAAAAGTATCCGTTGAAAAGGTAGAAATTGCTGGACCTGGTTTTATTAACTTTTTTATGAAGGATGATTTTCTTGGAGAAATTATTCCTACCATCTTAAAGTCGGATAAAGAATACGGCAAAACAAACATTGGAAATGGGGAAAAGGTCCAAGTTGAGTTTGTTTCCGTAAATCCTACTGGTGACCTTCACTTAGGACATGCACGTGGTGCGGCATATGGTGACGTGCTTTGTAATGTGCTTGATGCAGCAGGCTACAATGTAGAACGTGAATACTATATTAATGATGCTGGGAGTCAGATTGATAAACTGGCTAATTCGGTTGAAGCACGTTACCTACAAGAATTAGGGCAGGATGCGGAAATGCCTGAAGATGGTTATCATGGACAGGCAATCATTGATATTGCGAAGAAGCTCGTTGCTGAGTATGGTGAAGAATGGGCAACTAAAGAACAAGATGAGAGAATCGCGTTCTTTAAAGAATTTGGCCTACAATCCTCTTTGGAAAATATAAAGATGGATTTGAAGGAATTCCGTGTTGAATTTGATAATTGGTTCTCTGAAAGGTCGTTATACAAAGAGAACAAAATTCCTGGAGCATTGAAAAAGCTAGAAGAAGGCAACTATATTTTTGAACAAGATGATGCAACATGGTTTAAGTCAACAGCATTCGGTGATGACAAAGACCGCGTACTTGTGAAAAAGGATGGGAATTATACCTATTTGACACCAGATATTGCTTACCATAAAGATAAATTGGACCGTGGTTATGATCAAATTATTAATGTATGGGGTGCGGACCATCATGGTTATGTACCAAGAATGCGTGCGGCTATTCAGGCATTAGGCTATCCTGTTGAGAAGTTTGATGTAAAAATCATTCAAATGGTAAATCTATTTGAAGGTGGAGAGAAGATCCGTATGAGTAAGCGGACAGGAAAGGCTGTTGCTCTACGTGATTTAATAGAGGATGTTGGCGTAGATGCAGCACGTTATTTCTTCGTAACGCGTTCGAATGATTCTCAACTTGACTTTGATATGGATCTTGCCCGTTCTCAGTCAAATGACAATCCAATTTTCTACGTACAATATGCGCACGCAAGAATTTGCACGATGTTAGAACAGGCACAGAACAAAGGCTTAGGTTCAGGTGAAGTCTATGATGTTTCCCTTTTAACTGCGGAAAAGGAACTCGATTTGATGAAAAAACTTGGAGAGTTCCCACAAGTAGTGTCAGATGCAGCGGTGAAACAGACACCACATAAAGTGACACAATATGTTTTTGATTTGGCTACTTTATTGCACAGTTTTTACAATGCAGAAAAAGTGCTTGATCAAGACAACATCGAAAGAACGAATGCACGTATCGCGTTGATGAAAGCAGTACGTATCGCGATTAGAAATGCACTCGGGTTGATTGGTGTTACTGCACCTGAGAAAATGTAATACTCGCCTCCTTTCGCTAGGCGCAGTGCGCAGTTGATGTAATATGCGACGTAAGTTGAATAGCACAAAAAGTGACTTAACAAGTACTCTCTAGATCAAAACGGAGCTCTCGTGCGTTCGAAAGTAACTTGAAAGAGCTTCTCTAGATCAAAACGGAGCTCTTGTGCGTTCGAAAACAACTTGATTAGCGTCGAAGCAAATTATTTCAGAATATTTTCAGTTAGTTTCCAAAGGTTTATCTACGTCGCATTTTATTTCTACTGTGAGTAATACAACAAGTTTATCAGTGGGACGAGTAAACGAAATCCGAAAACATCCTAGAAAAAAATACACTAATTCCTTTACAAATACAAGGAATTAGTGTATTTTATATTCAAAATAGACTGTAAAATTTAAATTTTAGATTAAAGATATTGACTGAATGCTCATTCATAATATAAAGTAGTATGTAATAGAATAGAAAGAGGTTATCTTTAGGATAAATGAAATCGTTACCATTTATTGTGTACTAGAAAAGAGGGGGAGGACAAATGGATACATTTTTAATCATCAATTGGGTCGCATTTCTAGCAGTTGCAATTTATGCATTTTACTTATTTGGTAGAGTTATTGCTACTAGGGTGTCCTATATTAGGCTTGGGAAGCAATCGGAGTTTGATGGGGAAATAAAGCTTCGTCTCAAACGAATTGGTAAGATTGTTTTTGGGCAGTCCAAGCTGTTAAAAGATAAAAAATCTGGGACAATTCACGTGATGATGTTTTATGGATTTATTTTGGTTCAATTTGGTGCAATTGATATGTTTGTCAAAGGATTATCTCCTGGTAATCACCTACCATTCGGGATGTTTTATCCGGGATTTGTATTTTTTCAAGAGATTGTCACATTGACTATTCTTACTGCGGTAGTTTGGGCATTTTACCGTCGTTATATTGAAAAGTTAGTTCGTCTAAAAAGAGGATTGAAATCAGGATTAGTGCTGATCTTTATTGGAACCCTAATGATTTCTGTTTTATTCGGAAATGGAATGTCTTTAATATGGCATGGACATGAATTAACATGGACAGAGCCAGTGGCTAGTGTAGTAGCCCTTCTATTTAGCTTTATATCACAGGAAGCTGCGATGGTATTGTTTTATATTGCATGGTGGATACATACGATAACGTTACTGTCGTTCTTGGTTTATGTACCACAATCAAAGCATGCACACTTAATTGCTGCACCAATTAATGTTTTCTTAAGCAAAAAGGTGCCAGGTAAGCTAAAGAAACTTAACTTTGAGATTGATGAAGAAACAGAAGAGAGCGAAGAGGAAATTGCCTTTGGTGTTGGGAAGATTGAAGACTTTGAACAACATCAAATGATTGATTTCTATGCCTGTGTAGAATGTGGCCGCTGTACGGATGTTTGTCCAGCAGCAGGAACTGGGAAAATGCTGTCACCTATGGATATTATGGTAAAACTTCGTGACCATTTAACCGAAAAAGGAGCAGCTGTCACTGGTAAACAGCCATGGGTTCCCGCATATGCCTTCTCTGGTGCTGCAGGTAATCAAGCAACTGCTGGTGGTGAAGCTGCAGCAACAATACAGCAAGCAAGTTTGATTGGAGATATCATTACGGAAGAGGAGTTATCGGCTTGTACAACATGCCGAAACTGTGAGGATGCTTGTCCAGTAAATAATGAGCATGTGGGAACAATTATTGACATGCGCCGTTACCTTGTTATGACAGAAGGAAAAATGGATTCTGATGTCCAACGAGCAGTAATGAATATTGAACGCCAAGGAAATCCTTGGGGATTATCGAAAAAAGATCGTATTAAGTGGCGTGATGAAGATGAATCTGTATATGTACCAACTGTGAAAGAATTGAAAAAAGAAGGCAAAGAATTTGAATACCTTTTCTGGGTTAGTTCGATGGGTTCTTATGATGCCCGGAGTCAAAAGATTGCCCTTTCTTTTGCTAAATTATTGAATCAGGCGGGAATTAGCTTTGCAATTCTTGGAAACCAAGAGGCAAACTCTGGAGATACAGCTCGCCGTATTGGGAATGAATTCCTATTCCAAGAAATTGCAGAAAAGAATATCAAGACATTTGAAAAAAATGAAGTGAAGAAAATCGTAACGATCGATCCACATGCATACAATATATTTAAAAATGAATATCCTGATCTTGGGTATGAAGCAGAAGTGCTTCACCATACACAATTGCTTTATGACCTAGTGATGTCTGGTAAATTAAAACCAAAACGTGCAATCAATCAACGATTAACCTATCATGATTCTTGTTATCTAGGAAGGTATAATGGAGTGTATGACCCACCAAGAGAAATCCTAAGGTCTATTCCTGGGCTAGAAGTTGTTGAAATGGATCGTAGCCGTGAGAATGGCATGTGCTGTGGTGCTGGTGGAGGATTAATGTGGGCAGAAGAAACGACAGGTAACCGAATAAATATTGCTCGTACAGAACAAGCTTTAGCCGTTTCACCAACGATGATTTCTACGGCATGTCCATTCTGCTTAACGATGATTAGTGATGGAACAAAAGCGAAAGAGGTTGAAGAGGATATTAGCACATTGGATGTTGCTGAAATTCTAGCATTATCTGTTTTTGCTGATGAAGATGAAAAAATTGCATAAGTAAAGAGACTACTACAACGAAAATAATTGTTTAATAGATTAAAATATATAGAGAGGGATAAATCTTTCCTCTCTATATAAAAGAAATTAACTTGAGCGAGCGTTCAATCAAAATTCAAGAAGAGGTGCTTATAAATGACAAGGACTGTTATTATTTCAGGTGCAAGGACACCATTTGGGAAGTTTGGTGGAGGATTAAAATCACTAACTGCTGTGGAATTAGGTGGAAAGGCAATTAAGGGAGCGCTAGACCGTGCAGGTATGAGTGGAGCAGAAGTGGATGAAGTAATCATGGGAACTGTACTCCAAGGAGGTCAAGGACAAATTCCATCTCGCCAAGCAGCAAGAGTTGCTGGTATGCCGTGGGAAGTGAAAACAGAAACGATTAATAAGGTTTGTGCCTCAGGTCTTCGCAGCGTGACACTTGCTGATCAACTGATTCGTCTTGGGGATGAAGAAGTAATTGTTGCTGGTGGAATGGAAAGCATGAGTAATGCACCCTACTTCCTTCCAGATGCACGGTGGGGAAATCGAATGGGTGACAAGGCAGTAAAAGACTTGATGGTACATGATGGTTTAACCTGTACCTTTACGGGTGTACACATGGGTACGTACGGAAACTCTACTGCAGAGGAATTTGGTATTACAAGAGAGGCCCAGGATGAGTGGTCTCTACGTAGTCATCAGAAGGCAACCGAAGCAATTGAAGCAGGAAGATTTGCAGAGGAGATTGTTCCAGTTACCATTCCGCAAAGAAAAGGTGATCCCGTCGTAGTAGATACAGACGAGGCACCAAGGAAAGATACGACACTTGAGAAATTAGCAAGTTTACGTCCTGCTTTTGATAAAGACGGAACAATTACAGCAGGAAATGCGCCCGGTGTAAATGATGGTGCGGGTGCGTTCGTCCTCATGTCCGAAGAAAAAGCAAAGGAAATGGAAAAAACACCAATGGCAACCATTTTAGGTCATGCGGAAGTAGCTGTAGAAGCGAAGAATTTCCCACAAACACCAGGTATTGTAATCAACAAAATTTTAGAAAAAACAGGGTACACGGTAGAGGATATTGATCTATTTGAAATTAATGAAGCATTTGCTGCAGTTTCATTAGCGAGTGGTCAAATCGCAGGATTAGATGCCAAAAAAATAAATGTTAATGGTGGTGCGGTGGCACTTGGACATCCAATTGGAGCAAGTGGTGCGAGAATTATTTTAACATTAATCCATGAATTAAAGCGACGCGGTGGTGGACTTGGTATTGCTGCAATTTGTAGTGGTGGAGGCCAAGGGGATGCAATATTAATTGAAGTACCAAAAGGGTAATTGTTGTCCCTAATGGCTGAATTCTATAAGACTGGTGTTTTGTCTGGAAGGATATAAAATGTGCAATAGCTTGAGATAGTGCCTTCCTTACCGTTTCGGCAATACACTTCGCGCACCTTAGGGCGGCTGGTGAGCACTACGTAGTCTCACCTAGGCCTGTCCTCCCACAGGACAAGGATGGCTTCGTCAGCTTTACTTCGCACGCAGAAAAAGTGCTTTTCTTTTTCGAGGAGTCTACGTGTATTGCCTCCACTAGGAATGCGTACTGGCTGCCCGGAGTGGAAATCAACAAAACGCTTACGTCGCATTTTCTATCAATTGCGACAAACATTTAATAAAGAGCTTTACAAATAAATCAGGGCACTCCAAAAAAGGAGTGCTCCAAATAAATGAAGGAGGTACAAGGATGTCAATTAAAAAAGTAATGGTTATTGGTGCAGGCCAAATGGGGTCAGGAATCGCGCAAGTATGTGCTCAATCAGGATTTGATGTAATTTTAAACGACAAAAATGAAAACGCTCTCGAAAGAGGAATGCATTCCATTGAAAAGCTACTCGCAAGAAATGTGCAGAAAGGAAGAATGACCGAGACGGAAAGGGAAGAAACATTAGCAAGACTAACCCCCTCAACAAAGCTTACTGATGCAGCCTCTGTCGATGTCGTTATTGAAGCCATTGTTGAGAACATGGATGTAAAAGCAAAAGTATTCCAAGCGTTAGACGAAATTACAGCTGACCATGTTATTTTAGCCTCAAATACATCATCCCTGCCGATTACAGAAATTGCTGCAATAACAAAAAAACCAGAAAAGGTAGTTGGCATGCATTTTATGAATCCAGTTCCTGTGATGAAATTGGTAGAAATTATTCGTGGATTACAAACGAGTGACGAAACGTATCAAGCAATTGAAGAAATGTCTCAAGTGTTGAATAAAACCTCTGTAGAAGTGAATGATTTTCCTGGGTTTGTATCTAATCGCATTCTGATGCCCATGATCAATGAAGCAATTTACACGGTTTATGAAGGAGTTGCAACACCGGAGGATATTGACACCGTTATGAAGCTAGGAATGAATCATCCAATGGGACCACTTACCCTTGCAGACTTTATTGGTCTTGATACTTGCTTATCCATTATGGAAGTTCTTTATGAAGGATTTGGTGATAGCAAGTATCGTCCATGCCCATTACTCCGAAAATACGTAAAAGCTGGTTGGTTAGGTAAGAAATCAGGAAGAGGCTTTTATGTTTATGAGTAATTAATGGAAACTTCATGAAGGAGGAAACATCAAGATGAACATGTTTTTTACAGAGGAACAGGAAATGCTCCGGAAAGTAATTCGAGATTTTGCTCAGAACGAAATTGCACCGCATATTGAAAAGATGGAAAGGGAAGATGTTTTCCCATCTGAAATTATCGAGAAAATGGGTGAGCTCGGATTAATGGGAATCCCGATCCCTGAACAATATGGTGGTAGTGGGATGGATTTCACGTCCTATATATTAGCAATTCATGAGCTATCAAAGGTTAGTGCAACGATTGGCGTTATTCTGTCTGTGCATTCTTCAGTAGGAACGAGTCCCATTCTTTATTTTGGGACGGAAGAACAGAAAAAGCATTACATCCCGAAGCTTGCCTCAGGTGAATATTTAGGTGCTTTTGCTTTAACGGAGTCAGGTGCTGGTTCAGATGCGAACAATTTGAAGACAACCGCAAAAAAAGATGGGGAAAACTATATTTTAAATGGCTCAAAGGTTTTTATCACGAATGGGGCACACGCAAATACGTATATTACGTTTGCCCGAACGGTAGAAGGGGTAAGCGCATTCGTTGTTGAGGGAGACACACCAGGGCTCATTATTGGGAAAAAGGAAAAGAAAATGGGTCTCGCTGGTTCAAGTACGGTCGGGCTGAATTTTGACAATTGTAAAGTTCCCGCACAGCAACTGCTTGGTAAAGATGGGGATGGATATAAGATTGCACTAGCAAATTTGAATGTCGGAAGAATTGGCATCGCCGCACAAGCTCTCGGAATTGCCGAGTCAGCGCTAGAACATGCAACGCAATATGCGAAGGAAAGAGAGCAATTCGGGAAATCGATTGCAAGGAATCAAGGAATAGCTTTTAAGTTAGCAGATATGGCAACGGAAGTAGAGGCTGCAAAACTATTAGTCTATCAAGCAGCTTCCTTAGTGGAAAAGGGACTGGAATGCGGAAAAGAAGCATCAATGGCGAAACTGTATGCATCTAATACAGCGATGAAGGCTGCAATTGAGGCTGTACAAGTTTATGGTGGGTACGGATATACCAAGGATTATCCAGCTGAACGATTTTTCCGTGATGCCAAAGTAACGCAAATCTATGAAGGAACAAATGAAATTCAACATATAGTCATTGCTAAACACATACTTGGAGGGATGAATAAATGAACTTTCAATTAACAGAAGAACAAGATATGCTTCGAAAAATGGTGCGAGATTTTGCGAAAAACGATGTTGAGCCCACTGCTGCCGAGCGAGATGAAGAGGAAAGATTCGATCGTGGGATTTTTGATAAGATGGCTGAATTAGGATTAACAGGCATTCCGTGGCCAGAAGAGTATGGTGGAATTGGCGCTGACTATGTAAGTTATGTAATTGCAGTTGAGGAATTATCACGAGTTTGCGCATCAACTGGTGTAACACTTTCGGCGCATCTATCGTTAGCGAGCTGGCCTATTTATAAATATGGTAATGAGGAACAAAAGAAGAACTTCCTTTACCGTCTAGCAACAGGGGAAGCGTTAGGAGCATATGCCTTATCTGAACCAGGGGCTGGAAGTGATGTCGCTTCTATGAAAACAGTAGCGGTTAAGGACCATGATGATTATATTTTAAATGGAAATAAGGTTTGGATTACGAATGGTGGGGTAGCGGACCTTTATCTTGTTTTTGCAAAGACAAACCCAGATGCAAAACATAAAGGGGTTAGTGCGTTTATCGTGGAAAAAGGGACGGAAGGATTTTCTTTTGGTAAAAAAGAAAAGAAATTAGGAATTCGTTCTTCACCAACAACAGAATTAGTCTTTGAAAATTGCCGTGTTCCTAAGGAGAACATGCTTGGTGCTGAGGGAGATGGCTTTAAGATTGCAATGTCAACACTTGATGGTGGACGAAATGGGATTGCCGCACAGGCAGTTGGAATTGCTCAAGGTGCACTAGACGCTGCAGTAGAATATGCGAAAGGCCGCGAGCAATTTGGAAAGCCGATTGCAACGAATCAAGGTATTTCTTTTAAACTTGCAGACATGGCAACAGCAATTGAAGCTTCACGTCTATTAACCTATCAAGCTGCATGGCTTGAATCGAATGACCTACCATACGGGAAAGCATCCGCAATGAGTAAGCTTTTTGCTGGGGATACGGCGATGCAAGTGACCACGGAAGCGGTTCAAGTGTTTGGTGGATACGGATACACGAAGGATTATCCAGTCGAGCGCTATATGCGTGATGCGAAAATCACACAAATTTATGAGGGGACGAACGAAATTCAACGCTTGGTTATTGGGCGGATGTTGACGAAGTAGATGCTTTTAATGATTTACCGCACGCCCGTTAGTGAAATTCGCGCGGGAAAGAACGGAAATCGAGCGACAGCCCCGAAAATTCGCGCGGGAAAGAGCGGAAATCGAGCGACAGCCCCGAAAATTCGCGCGGGAAAGAGCGGAAATCGAGCGCCAGCCCCGAAAATTCGCGCGGGAAAGAACGAAAATCGATCGTCAGCCCCGAAAAATCGCGCGGGAAAGAGCGGAAATCGAGCGCCAGCCCCGAAAATTCGCGCGGGAAAGAACGAAAATCGAGCGACAGCCCCGAAAATTCGCGCGGGAAAGAACGAAAATCGCGCGCCAGCCCAACGATAGGAAGTAAAGATAAACTTGTAAACGATCCAAAAGGAAAGGAAGTACAACCCATGCATGAAATTGTTAAACGGATAAGGAAGAAGGATATTCGCGCGTTGGCAAGGGCTATTACCATGGTAGAGAATGATTATCCTGATAAGCTGGAATTACTTAGTGATGTTTTTTCAATGGAGAAGCATGCTATTTACATTGGTTTAACGGGTTCGCCTGGTGCTGGGAAAAGCTCTCTTGTCAATCGGTTAATAACACACATTAGGAATGAAGGAAAAACAGTGGCAGTTATTGCGGTCGATCCAACTAGTCCGTTTAGTGGTGGAGCATTACTTGGTGACCGAGTTCGGATGAATGAACATTTTACAGATGATGGGGTATACATTCGCAGCATGGCAACACGTGGTAGTTTAGGTGGATTAGCACGTGCAACCAAAGATGCTGTCCGAATTTGTGATGCATTTGGGTTTGATGTAGTCATTGTAGAAACAGTTGGTGTAGGCCAATCTGAACTGGATATTATGAAAATTGTTGATACAACTGCTGTCGTATTAACACCTAATAGTGGGGACGTCTTGCAAATCTTTAAAGCTGGAATTATGGAGATTGCGGATCTTTTTGTCATTAATAAAGCCGATCTTGATGGCGTTGGAAAATTAAAACGGTTATTGAGAGAACTCGTAATGATGACAGCAACGGAAGAACATATGGCTGCCATTGTTAAAACAATAACAACAGAAAATAAAGGCATTGATGAGCTGTGGAATAAGATGAAGGAACATCATACGTATTTATATTCGACAATGGAAGGGAGCATTAAACGCTCCAAGCAATTGGAACTAGAAGTATTAGAATTAATGCGTGATGAACTGTTTCGGGAGGTGAAACAGTTTGTTGAGTTAAATGAGGACCTTCCAATGATAAACCCGAGTGACGATCCTTATCAATATGCGATGGATTGGCTTAAGAAATGGAGGGAGGCTCTTACCTGATGACAAGTGATAAGGTTATTTCAAATATAAAGGATCAAGAGCTAGTTAAAAAGCGCCGAGATCAAATGATAAAAGGTGCGATAACACTTTTTAGGGAGAAGGGTTTCCACCGTACAACGACAAGAGAAATAGCGAAAGCCTCTGGATTTAGCATTGGCACCTTATATGAATATATTCGAACAAAAGAGGATGTACTATTCCTAACATGTGATGCGATTTATGACCGTGTACAAGAAAGAGTTGAATCTGCCTTTAACCTCGAACAGCCTTCATTAGAAAACCTGATTACGATTGTTCGCTCTTATTTCTATTTAATGGATGAAATGCAAGAAGAGATTCTTATTTTATACCAAGAAGTGAAGTCGCTAAAAAAAGAAACAAGAAGGTATGTTCTTCATAAAGAGCAAGAGATGGTTTTGATGCTTGAGCATGCTATTTTAACTTGTGTACCAGAAGGTTTACCTAAAGAGCGGGCATCACTAATTGCAAATAATATTTTTGTTCAGGGGCATATGTGGGGATTTAGAAGATGGATTCTGCAGAGGCAGTACACGCTTGAAGCGTATATTGATTCACAACTATCATTTCTTAGAGATTCCTTAAAAGATCATACAAAATAAAGGGGGAGATTATGATGCAACAGGTAGAAGTGTATCGTCCGAAAAATCCAGTCCGTTTTGTTACGGCTTCAAGTCTATTTGATGGTCACGATGCGTCAATCAATATTATGAGAAGAATTATGCAATCGAGCGGAGCTGAAGTGATCCATTTAGGTCATAATCGTTCGGTGGAAGAAGTAGTTCATGCAGCCATTCAAGAGGATGTTCAAGGGATTGCGATTTCTTCTTACCAGGGAGGACATGTGGAATATTTCAAATATGTGATTGATTTACTCGAGGAGCTGGGTGCTGGTCATATTAAAGTATTTGGTGGCGGTGGAGGAGTCATTATTCCTCGTGAGATTAAGGAACTTCATGCTTACGGGGTGTCATGGATTTTTTCTCCGGAAGATGGTAGGAAATACGGGCTTCAAGGGATGGTTAACCAAATTCTTGGGATGTGCGATTTCATTCCACCAATTGATATCGATCAGGATTTTGAGAAATTATTGCAAGGTGACCGTCATGCGATAGCAAAGTTCATAACATATGTGGAAAGCAATGAAGTTACCGCAGAAGATAAACAAAGGGTTTTAACCATGTTAAAAGAGAAATCTGATGGGAGCATACCTGTTCTAGGGATAACAGGAACAGGTGGTGCAGGGAAAAGTTCATTAACCGATGAATTGATTCGCCGTTTCATGAATGATGTGGATAATAAAAAAGTTGCTGTTATTTCGATTGATCCAACGAAAAGAAAGACAGGTGGGGCGCTTCTTGGAGATAGGATACGGATGAATGCGATATTTACAGATCGTGTCTACATGCGTTCTCTAGCAACTCGTGATTCGAGAAGTGAACTATCAAAGGCAATTCAGGATGTTATAGATGTTGTTCGTGCATCAGGATACGATTTAATTATTGTTGAAACGAGTGGTATTGGGCAGGGGGATGCAGCGATAACAGAAGTGACTGATCTTTCCATGTATGTCATGACAGCAGAATTCGGTGCACCAACGCAACTTGAAAAAATCGATATGATTGACTATGCAGATTTTATCGTAATCAATAAATTTGAACAAAAAGGTTCAGAAGATGCGTTAAATCAAGTTCGGAAGCAGTATGAACGAAGCCGAATGCTTTTCAAACAAGATAAGAATAAATTCCCTATCTTTGGAACGATTGCAAGTCAATTTAATGATGCAGGGACAAATGCATTATTTGCTTCTTTAATTGATACATTAAATGACCGTTATACATGGGGAGCATCCGTAGAATTCGACCGTCATATTATTGCTGAAAAGCAAAACATGATCATTCCAAATGAGCGCCGTCATTATTTACGCGAAATTTCTAGCCATATCAGAAGTTATCATGAAGAAGCGGAGAAGCAAAGTAATATTGCTCGTAAGCTGTATCAAATGGACGGTGCAATGACTGCGGTTTCTATTGATGGAAACACAGAATTAGTTGAGGGATTAGAACGAATTGCGAATCAGTATAAGGAACAATTACATCCGATATCGAAAAAACAATTAGATGCCTGGGATGAAACCAAAGAGCAATATAGTAAGGATTCACTTTCCTATAAAGTTCGCGATAAGGAAATTCAGGTAGACCTCATAACAGAGTCGCTATCAGGGCTAAAGATTCCAAAAGTTGCTTTTCCGAAATATTATGATTGGGGGGAGCGTTTGCTGTGGCTGTGTAAAGAAAATGTTCCTGGAGCATTTCCATTTACAGCAGGTGTTTTTCCATTTAAAAGGAAGGGTGAGGACCCAACCCGTCAATTTGCAGGTGAGGGTACACCAGAACGAACGAATAGAAGATTTCATTATCTATCTCGAAATGATGACGCGAAGAGACTTTCGACCGCGTTTGACTCTGTTACCCTATATGGTGAAGATCCAGCCTATCGACCCGATATTTATGGGAAAATTGGTGAAAGCGGTGTGAATGTTTGTACACTTGAAGATATGAAAAAACTATATGCAGGCTTTGACCTGACAAATGCCCTAACATCCGTTTCCATGACAATTAACGGTCCAGCACCAATTATATTGGCGATGTTCTTTAATACAGCGATTGACCAACAAGTAGATAAATTTGCAGAGGAACAAGGCCGTGAACCAAACAAGCAAGAATACGAGAAAATTAAAGCGGATACATTATCAGTTGTACGCGGTACGGTTCAGGCGGATATTTTAAAAGAGGACCAAGGGCAAAATACATGTATCTTCTCAACAGAATTTGCTTTACGTATGATGGGGGACATCCAGCAGTATTTTATCGATAAAAATGTTCGGAATTACTATTCGGTTTCCATCTCTGGATATCACATTGCGGAAGCTGGTGCAAACCCAATCACTCAACTTGCATTTACCCTAGCAAATGGCTTTACGTATGTTGAATATTATTTGAGTAGAGGCATGGATATCAATGCATTTGCTCCAAATCTCTCTTTCTTTTTCTCAAATGGGTTAGATCCAGAATATACCGTAATCGGACGCGTGGCACGAAGAATTTGGGCAATTGTCATGCGTGATAAATATGGTGCAAACGAACGTAGTCAAAAATTAAAATACCATATTCAAACATCTGGTCGTTCATTACATGCACAGGAAATCGATTTTAATGATATTCGCACGACATTACAGGCACTCCTGGCAATACAGGATAATACAAATTCCTTGCATACCAATGCATATGATGAAGCGATCACAACACCAACAGAGGAATCTGTAAGGCGTGCAATGGCTATTCAAATGATTATCAACAAAGAGTTCGGTTTAACAAAAAATGAAAATCCACTGCAAGGTTCATTCATCGTGGAGGAATTGACTGACTTAGTCGAGGAAGCCGTCCTGCAAGAGTTTGAAAAAATGAATGATCGTGGTGGTGTTCTTGGGGCAATGGAACGTCAATACCAACGGGGGAAAATTCAAGAAGAGTCGCTTTATTATGAAGGTAAAAAACACTCTGGTGAGCTTCCGATTGTTGGTGTAAACACCTATATCAATCCAAACCCACCATCAGAAGACCAAATTGATTCGATGGAACTAGCACGTGCGACCAAAGAAGAAAAAGAACATCAAATTAAAGAGCTACAAAAATTTCAGGAAAACAAGAAGGAGCAAACCGAAGAAGCATTAAGACGACTAAAGAAAGTCGCGGCAACAAACGGGAATGTATTTGAAGAACTCATGGAAACCGTTAAAGTAGCAAGCCTCGGCCAAATCACCCAAAGCCTCTACCAAGTAGGCGGCCAATACAGAAGGAATATGTGATAAGAAAGGCTGAACGGGCTGTTCAGAGACGTACGGACTGGACTGAGCCGAAGGAGATAAAGGAAACACGTCGAACGGAGAGAGACGATGTTGACTTATCGTACGGAGGTGAGGGAAGTCTCGCTAGTCTCTAGCCCGTGAAGCTAGACAAAGAAAGGCTGAACGGGCTGTTCAGAGACGTACGGACTGCCATAGAAAAGAAAACGCAGGCGGATGCTTAACATGCGGATCCACTTACTTTTACTTTAATTTGCATTTAAATGTGGCATAATCATAATAGAATTGTTTATAATGGTAATTATGTTCTGAATCATACTGTATCCGAAAAACCTAGAACAACTAAAAACATAACACTTTTAAGTGAACGCCTATAAAGCCACTAACGGTCAGTAAACAATACACAAGGAAGTTTCACTTTAAAACAAAGCAAAAAGTGTTATAGTAAAATAAGTAAAATAAGATATGAATGATTTCGCTAATCTAATAGGCAAAAAATGCTATCAATATACAAAGTAAAGGGAGTGCATACCGTGAGCTTAAAAGACTACACAAAAGAGCAAATTGAGAATATGTCAATGATTGAGTTGGCAAGTGAAATTTTATTTGATGAAAAGAAAGTAATAGGCTTTAATGAACTTTTTAACAGAATTGCGGATTTAAAAGGATATTCTGAAGCTGAAAAGGAAGACTATATTGCTCAATTCTATACAGATTTGAACGTAGATGGACGCTTTACAACACTTGGTTCCAATACATGGGGATTAAAACGCTGGTATCCTGTGGAACAGGCAGAAGAAGAAGTACACACTACGAAGAAAAAGAAGAAAAAACCAACAAAGAAAAAACGTGTTGTTGAGGAAGAACATGAGGATATTGAAGAAGATGAAGGACTTGATGATGATTCATTAATCGACGATGATATTGAAGACATTGACGATGATGATGACTTTGATGATGTTTTTGACGATAAAGATGATGACCTTGAAGACTTTGATGATGAGTTAGATAAGGACCTTGATGAAGATGATGATGAACTTGATGAAGAAATAGACGAGGACCTTGAAGAAGAATTCAAAGGTGACCTTGATGAAGATGATGACATCGATAATGAAGAAGAAAAGAATTAAAAAGGGTAGTTGACTTTTTGGAGTACAATAAGTATTATTTTACTTGGGCTCTATAAATTAAATTCATAGCGTTTCCCCGGATGATTTTTGGGGAGACGCTTTTTATTTTTAAAATAGAAATAATCTGTACATCCGAGTTTTTTGGTGCTCGGCTAATGCAGATTTCTTTCTTTTTAAAGGTATTATTCATCGTGTTTTTATTCTTATATTTAGTACAAAATAAACTATCAACAACAAGAAAGAAAGAGGGATTATAGTGACGAAGTATATTTTTGTAACAGGTGGTGTTGTTTCCTCATTAGGGAAGGGAATAACTGCTGCTTCATTAGGTCGTTTATTAAAAAACCGAGGATTAAAGGTTACATTACAAAAATTTGACCCATATATTAACGTTGACCCAGGTACGATGAGTCCATATCAACATGGAGAGGTATTCGTTACACATGATGGTGCAGAAACGGATTTGGACTTGGGGCATTATGAACGATTTATAGATAATAACTTAAATCAATACAGCAATATAACAACAGGTAAAGTATATTCCACTGTTATAAAGAAAGAAAGACGCGGAGACTATCTAGGTGGTACGGTGCAAGTCATCCCTCATATAACCAATGAAATTAAGGACCAAGTATTTCGCGCGGGTGAAGCAACTGGAGCGGATGTTGTTATAACAGAAATCGGTGGTACAGTTGGTGATATTGAATCACTACCATTTCTTGAGGCAATCCGTCAAATAAAAAATGAAGTTGGAAGAAATAGTGTGATGTATGTTCACTGTACACTCATTCCATATATCAAAGCTGCGGGTGAAATGAAAACAAAACCAACACAACATAGTGTGAAAGAATTACGTTCACTAGGTATTCAACCTGATGTTGTTGTATTGCGAACAGAACTTCCAGTCAGTCAAGATATGAAAGATAAAATATCCCTATTCTGCGATATTGATGTAAATGCAGTAATTGAAATGCCTGATGCTGATACGCTTTATCAAATCCCTCTAACATTGCAGGAACAAAACCTTGACCAGTTAGTCTGTGATCATTTTGATTTAGAATGTAGTGAGGCTGATATGGTGGAGTGGCAAGCACTTGTTTCAAAAGTTAGGAACCTGTCTAATACGGTTAATATTGGTTTAGTTGGTAAATACGTTGAGCTACCTGATGCATATCTTTCTGTTGTTGAATCGTTAAAGCATGCAGGATATGTTTATGACACAGATATTAATGTGCGCTGGATTAATTCAGAAAAATTATCAGAAGATGAAATTAGAGAAGCGTTAGCGAATGTTGATGGTGTGCTTGTACCAGGTGGATTTGGTGACAGAGGTATTGATGGTAAAATTGCTGCTATTCGCTATGCGCGTGAAAATAATGTACCATTTTTCGGAATCTGTCTTGGTATGCAGTTAGCTTCCGTAGAATTTGCTCGTAATGTTCTTGGATTAGAAGGTGCGCACTCAGCCGAAATTAACCCTGATACGCCATATCCAATTATCGACTTATTACCAGAACAAAAGGACGTTGAAGACCTAGGTGGTACATTGCGCCTTGGTGCATACCAATGTAAATTGAAAGATGGTACGAAAACAAAAGCTGCATATGAAGGTGCAGACGTTATCGAAGAACGCCATCGTCATCGATATGAATTTAATAATGAATATCGTGAGCAAATGGAAGAAAAAGGATTGGTCTTCTCTGGGACAAGCCCTGATGGTAGATTAGTTGAGACGATTGAAATTGAAGATCATCCATGGTTTGTTGCATGTCAATTCCACCCAGAATTTACATCGCGACCAACAAGAGCACAAAGCTTATTTAAAGGTTTTATTGGAGCATCTACCCAACATAAATCAAATAACTAAATAGATGGTTAGTAAACCTCGGACACACATGTGTTCGAGGTTTTTCAATGTAAAATATTCCCATATATATTTTATGGAAAATGCAGGAAAATAATATAGCCCTATCGAATAATTAATAGAGGGGAATAAGGGGAAATTTATTAGGGGAGGCAAGTTGTATTGGGAAAAGGGATATTAGTTGTTGATGACCAACTTGGAATAAGGCTATTATTAACAGACATACTGGAGAATGAAGGTTATCAGGTTCATACAGCAACAAATGGCAAAGAGGCATTGGATCAAATACATATTAAAAGCTATGATTTAATTATCCTGGATTATAAACTTCCAATTATTGATGGGGCAAAAGTTTTACAGCAGTTGGAAGTGGAAAAAACACAAGTACCTGCTATAATTATGAGCGGATTAGCAGAAAATATAATTGGTGTCAAAGAAGAATACACCTTTGTAAAAGCTGTAATCGGTAAACCGTTTGATGTAAAAGTGCTTTGCAAACAAATTAAGGCTATTTTACCCTAAACTTTCTTGAAAATTTAGCCTAATTCCAAAATGTTGCGTGAGCTTGGACTAGTTGGTAAACTTAGGATGTAAACAATAGTACTTTCCAGCAAATGTGAAAGAAATCACCAGAGGAGGATTACGTATGCCATTAGTTTCAATGAAAGAAATGTTAGAAAAAGGTAAAGAAAATGGTTATGCTGTCGGGCAGTTTAACATAAATAACTTGGAATATATCCAAGCTATTTTACAAGCGGCTGAAGAAGAGAAATCACCAGTCATTTTAGGAGTTTCTGAAGGTGCCGGTAAATATATGGGAGGCTTTAATGTCGTTGTTGCGATGGTAAAATCTCTAATGGAATCTTATGGAACAACCGTACCTGTTGCTATCCATTTAGACCATGGTTCAAGTTTTGAAAAATGTTCACAAGCAATTCATGCAGGATTTACTTCTGTTATGATTGATGCTTCACATTCACCAATCGAAGAAAACATTGCTTTAACAAGTAAAGTTGTTGAGTTAGCACATATTCACGGTGTTTCTGTCGAAGCAGAAGTGGGTACAGTTGGTGGAGAAGAAGACGGCGTAATTGGTGGCATTAACTATGCAGATCCAAATGAATGTAAACGTCTAGTTACAGAAGCTGGAGTTGATTGTTTAGCACCAGCATTGGGTTCTGTACATGGTCCATATCAAGGTGAACCAAACCTAGGCTTCAAAGAAATGGAAGAAATCCTTAATCTTGTAGGCGTTCCACTTGTATTGCATGGTGGTACTGGAATTCCAACAAAAGATATTCAAAAAGCAGTTTCACTAGGTACTGCTAAAATTAATGTAAACACAGAAAACCAAATTGCACAAACAAAAGCTGTTCGCGAAACGCTAGCAGAAAAGCCAGATGTTTACGATCCACGTAAATATTTAGGACCTGGTACAGCGGCTATTAAAGAAACAGTTATTGGTAAAATGCGTGAATTCGGTTCTTCAGGTAAAGCGTAAATAGAGTAATGGTGACGAATGGACGATAGATAATATCCATTCGTCTCTAATTATCTACTGGAAAATAAATAACAAGGGGGAATAATGTTATGAGATTTTTTATAGATACAGCTAATATTGAAGAAATTCGCTCTGCAAATCAATTAGGTATTCTAGCTGGGGTAACAACAAATCCTAGTTTAGTAGCAAAAGAGGGAGTTTCCTTTCATGATCGTTTAAGGGAAATTACTGCTGAGGTATCCGGCTCTGTTAGTGCAGAAGTTATTGCTGAAGACGCTCCAGGTATGATTAAAGAAGGAAAAGAACTTGCGGCAATAGCACCGAATATAACGGTTAAAGTGCCAATGACACTAGAAGGTTTAAAAGCTGTAAAAGCATTCAGTGACCTTAACATTAAAACAAATGTAACACTTATTTTTAATGCGAACCAAGCGCTCCTTGCTGCTCGTGCTGGTGCTACATATGTTTCTCCATTCTTAGGTAGACTTGACGATATCGGTCATGATGGGATGACTCTAGTATCTACTATTTCGCAAATCTTTGCACTCCATGATATCAAAACAGAAATTATAGCTGCATCTATCCGTCATCCGTTGCATGTCATCGATGCTGCGCAAAATGGTGCGAATATTGCTACCATTCCGTATCAAGTGCTAGAACAACTAGTAAAACATCCACTAACAGATCAAGGCATAGAGAAATTTTTAGCAGACTGGAATAAATAGACTTAGTCAGGGAATTTGAACTCGTCTGAAATTTTCAACTTAGTCATTTTATGAATGAAATTTATTTTATCGTACAAGCTATAATAAGAGATGTAGACAATTAAATTACATCAGAGAAACGTCATACATATTAATTGGTTGTCACCATCAAATAATACAATCTTTGAAATGGTGTGTGTTCAAATAATAGTATTTGAACAGCCCTCGAAAAGTGGGGTTTTAAATTATGGAGAAAATGTTGATTGAAGGTGGTCATGAATTAAGTGGCCAAGTAAGAATTAGTGGGGCTAAAAATAGTGCTGTTGCATTGTTACCAGCATCAATTTTAGCTGATTCGCAAGTAACGATTGAAGGTCTTCCGAATATATCAGATGTAGAAACATTAAGTGATTTATTGGAAGAAATTGGTGGTACGGTAGAATGGAATGACCGTACAATAACAGTAAATCCGGAAAAAATGGTAGACATGCCACTTCCTAATGGCAAGGTGAAAAAACTGCGTGCCTCTTATTACTTTATGGGAGCAATGCTTGGGAAATTTAAAAAGGCAGTGATTGGTCTTCCAGGTGGATGCTATTTGGGCCCGCGACCGATTGATCAGCATATTAAAGGATTTGAAGCACTCGGTGCAGAAGTAACGAATGAGCAAGGTGCCATTTACCTTCGAGCTAAAGAATTAAGGGGTGCAAGAATCTATTTGGATGTTGTTAGTGTTGGAGCTACGATTAATATTATGCTTGCAGCTGTAAGAGCGAAGGGTAAGACAATTATAGAGAATGCAGCGAAGGAACCCGAAATTATTGATGTTGCAACCCTATTAACAAATATGGGTGCAAAAATCAAAGGTGTGGGTACAGATGTAATTCGGATTGAAGGCGTCGAGAGCTTACATGGATGCAGGCATACGATTATACCTGATCGAATTGAAGCTGGTACATACGCAATTGCTGCTGCAGCGATGGGTAAAGAAGTAGTACTGGATAATGTGATTACACGTCATATTGAATCACTCCTTGCCAAACTTAGGGAAATGGGCGTAAGATTAGAAGAGAAAGATGATCAACTATTAATTGCGCCAAGAGGTCCACTAAAGAGTGTAGATATTAAAACATTGGTTTATCCAGGTTTTCCAACAGACCTTCAACAACCATTTACTTCTTTGTTAACAAAGGCAGATAGTACAGGTGTAATAACAGATACCATCTACTCTGCTCGCTTAAAGCATATCGATGAATTAAGACGAATGAATGCTATGATTAAAGTAGAAGGTGGATCGATTATCGTTTCAGGCCCAGTTAAGTTGCAAGGAGCGAAAGTAAAAGCATCCGATCTCCGTGCAGGTGCAGCTTTAATCGTTGCTGGATTAATGGCGGAAGGTGTAACTGAAATAACGGGCTTAGAACATATTGACCGAGGTTATGAGAATATTATAGAGAAGCTTACAAATCTTGGTGCAAATGTTTGGCGAGAAGAGATGACACCTAACGAAATTAAACAATTTCAAAACTCTTAAAACATTGGATAGAAAGAATTCCATTTTTATTTCAATCTAAACATGGCTAAAATATCTGAATTGGGATGAGGATATTTTTATAAAAAAAGGGAGAGAGCCAATATGGAAAGAAGTTTATCAATGGAATTAGTTCGTGTAACGGAGGCTGCTGCATTAGCATCAGCACGTTGGATGGGCAGAGGTGTGAAAGATGAAGCGGACGATGCAGCAACAACTGCAATGCGTACTGTATTCGACACGATACCAATGCAAGGAACCGTTGTAATTGGTGAAGGAGAAATGGATGAGGCTCCAATGCTTTACATTGGTGAAAAGCTAGGTACTGGGGAAGGACCTGGTGTTGATGTCGCTGTAGACCCACTTGAAGGAACAGAAATTGTTGCTCAAGGTACTTGGAATGCACTTGCGGTTATTGCAATTGCTGATAAAGGTACATTATTACATGCGCCAGACATGTATATGGATAAGATTGCTGTTGGACCAGCAGCAGTTGGTAAAGTCGATATAAACGCACCAGTCATCGATAATTTGAAAGCAGTTGCAAAGGCGAAAAATAAAGATGTAGAAGACCTTGTTGTAACGATTTTGGAACGTGAGCGTCATACGAAGTTAATTCAAGATGTTCGTGATGCGGGTGCAAGAATAAAGTTAATTCCGAATGGGGATGTAGCTGCTGCTATCAATACTGCATTTGATAATACTGGTGTTGATATTCTACTAGGTAGTGGTGGAGCACCTGAAGGCGTGATCGCTGCTGCCGCATTAAAATGTTTAGGTGGAGAAATCCAAGGAAAGCTCGTACCATCGAATGATGAGGAAATCTCTAGATGCCATAAAATGGGTATTAAAGATTTAGAGAAAGTCTTTTATATGGATGATTTCTGTAGTGGCGATGACGCTATCTTTGCAGCAACAGGTGTAACGGATGGTGAGCTCTTAAAGGGTGTTCAATTTAAAGGCAATCGAGCTACGACTCAAACGGTTGTTATGCGGGCGAAGAGTGGAACGGTTCGCTTTATTGATGGAGAGCATAGCCTACAGAAAAAACCTAATTTAGTGTTTAAATAAAGAGGAAAAAGGGAAGAAAGTCTCCTAGTGAAGACTTTCTTTTCCTTCTATTTTAAATCTATTAAACTACAGACTCCTTCTATTTTGGTAAGACAAACAATTTAAATGATAAATAGTATTGAATAATGCGCCCTAAGAGCGTAATATAGTAAATGTTTAATGCGAGATAAACTTGGCTAATACTATAAAAGGTTGTCAAAAAGTCCGGTAAAAATGACACATCGAGTTTCTTCGTTGGTTTGCTTTCCGCTGGTGGGAGCTTCGCCGCCTCGAACTTCACGGTTCTTTTTACCCTCCTTTTTTGAACACGTACGATAAATAGAAAAACCGCTAAATACACATTAGTCCTAAGTTACTTGTTAAACTTCTGTTTTTGCTTCTGTATAATCTACTTTTCTTCAAAAAGGACTTACCTTCCATAAATGAAGTAGAACCATCAAGTTGTTTTTAATAAGCACTTATACTTTTATAACACATAGAGCTGTATATATTTTACGGTTTCTAAATGAATGAATCTTTTAAAAAATACCGAAAATTTAATAGGCGTGGTGATGAAATGTCTACATTAACAATCTCTCAATTAGAGACATTAACTTTAAAGGAATTATATGCGTTGGCTAAGGAATATAAAGTTTCCTATTACGCAAAATTAACAAAAAAAGAATTAATATTTGCAATCCTTAAGGCGCAAGCAGAAAAAGATGGTTACTTATTTATGGATGGTGTGTTAGAAATTATCCCTTCTGAAGGATTTGGATTCCTCAGACCAATTAATTACTCACCTAGTGCGGAAGATATTTATATCTCTGCATCTCAAATACGAAGGTTTGATTTACGTAATGGAGATAAGGTTTCTGGTAAGGTTCGCCCACCAAAAGAAAACGAACGTTATTATGGGTTATTGCATGTTGATGCAGTAAACAGTGAAGATCCAGAAACGGCAAAAGAGCGTGTGCATTTTCCTGGGTTAACGGCTTTATATCCTAATCGTTTTATGAAATTAGAAACAGAGCCAAATAAATTGTCTACAAGAATCATCGATTTAATGACACCGGTCGGTTTTGGACAACGTGGACTTATTGTTGCCCCACCGAAAGCTGGGAAAACAATGTTGATTAAAGAAATTGCCAACAGTATTTCAGTTAATCATCCAAATGCAAAACTAATTATCTTATTAGTAGACGAACGACCAGAAGAAGTAACAGACATTGAGCGTTCTGTTCATCCTGATGTTGATGTCGTTAGTTCTACATTTGATGAGGTACCAGAAAGTCATATCAAAGTATCTGAACTTGTACTAGAACGTGCCATGCGTTTAGTTGAACATAAGCGAGATGTTATTGTTTTAATGGATAGTATTACTCGTTTAGCACGCGCATATAACTTAGTTATTCCGCCAAGTGGCCGAACACTTTCAGGTGGTATCGATCCAGCTGCATTCCACAGACCGAAACGTTTCTTCGGTGCGGCAAGAAATATTGAAGAAGGTGGAAGTTTTACCATTTTGGCCACTGCCTTAGTTGATACAGGTTCACGTATGGATGATGTTATTTATGAGGAATTTAAAGGGACCGGTAACATGGAGTTACATCTAGATCGTCACCTTTCTGAACGCAGAATTTTCCCTGCAATTGATATCTTGCGTTCAGGTACACGTAAAGAAGAATTACTCGTTCCGAAAGGGCATCTTGAAAAAATGTGGGCAATTCGTAAAACAATGCAAGATTCGAATGATTTCTTAGAACGCTTCTTAAGAAAATTAAAGAGCTCCAAAACTAATGGTGAATTTTACCAAGTGATGGACGATGAAATGAAACGAAAAGGAATGAAGCGATAAAGTTTAAAGTAAGCGCCCGTTAAGCGTAAATTCTGATCAAAAAAGTGTACGGGCCTCTTGCAAACTGTGCATTAGACTGGTATAATCTCTATGTGAGTTTAGATAAGGTATATTACCTCATACGGCTCCCCGAAATAACTCTGTTTCTAAGGGATTCAGGGCAAAAAGGAGTGGAAAGATATGAAAAACGGAATTCATCCAGAATACAGAAAAGTTGTATTTCTTGATACAAGCTCAGATTTCAAATTTTTGAGTGGTTCAACAAGAAGTTCTAACGAAACGATTGAATGGGAAGATGGTAACACATACCCATTAATCAAAGTCGAAATCAGTTCTGATTCACACCCATTCTACACTGGTAAACAAAAAGCTGACAAAGTTGGCGGCCGTGTGGATCGCTTTAAGAAAAAATACAATATGTAATAAAAAGGTCCGTTACTTACGGGTATACGGTGCGAATAAACAAAGGGAATTATCCCAAAACATGGAAGACAGGCAAAATGTCTATATTTTGCCTGTTTTTACTTTTTTTACATCTAAAACTAAATCAATATATTATCTAAATTTGTGGTAAACTATGCAATGTACATAAAGAAGATGGAAAAGTGAGGGATTCTCTACTATGTATGTTATGAAACAAAATGGCTGGATAGAAGTGATTTGTGGGAGTATGTTTTCCGGTAAATCAGAGGAGTTAATTCGTCGTGTCCGCCGCGCTACTTTTGCCAACCTTTCAGTTCAGGTATTTAAGCCTGCAATAGATAAACGTTACAATGATACCGCTGTTGTCTCACACAATGGAACATCCACTGTTGCCCATCCGATACACCGTTCCGAAGAAATACTAGAACGTATAGATAAAAATATAGAAATTGTTGGAATTGACGAAGTACAGTTTTTTGATGAAAATATTGTAGATATTGCTGAAGAACTTGCTAATCAAGGTATTCGAGTAATTACTGCAGGTTTAGATATGGATTTTCGCGGAGAACCATTTGGCCCTGTTCCCCAATTAATGGCTGTTAGCGAATTTGTCACGAAGCTAAATGCAATTTGTCCATTATGCGGCTCGCCTGCAAGTAGAACCCAACGCCTCATTAATGGAAAGCCCGCATCATATGATGATCCAGTAATCTTAGTTGGTGCATCCGAATCTTATGAACCTCGATGCCGTCATCATCATGAAGTGCCGAATAAACCTGTAAGTAATGTATTGACAAGTGATATGATAGATGCAGTGAAGTAGAGTGCCTGAAGTGGTGCTCTTTTTTTTAATAAGAGGAATTTATTCATTTAAAACCCCGCAACACCCAGCTACCAATAATCCACATCTCAAATTGACCCCACACCCTCCTATATAATATAATGATACTGGTAAAGAAAGAGGTGTTCGTGGTGATTGATCGATTGCAAACATTGGAAGATCGTTATAATAAACTAAATGAACTTTTAAGTGACCCAGAAATCGTTAAGGATACGAATAAATTACGTGACTATTCAAAAGAGCAAGCAGGCCTTGAGGATGTTGTCGTGGCGTATCGTCAATATAAAGACGTGGATGCCGGGTTGAAAGATGCGAAGGAAATGCTCGAGGACAATCTGGAAGATGAAATGTATGAGATGGTGAAAGCAGAAATTGCTGAGCTTAGCCAAACAGAAGAGTCATTACGGGAAAAAATGAAGATTTTACTTTTACCAAAAGACCCGAATGATGATAAAGACGTATTTGTAGAAATCCGCGGTGCAGCGGGTGGAGATGAAGCAGCATTGTTTGCTGGCGATTTATACAAGATGTATACGCGTTATGCAGAAAACCAAGGCTGGAAGATTGATGTTATGGAAGCGAATACGACTGGTGTTGGGGGTTATAAAGAAATTATCTTTATGATTAACGGAAAAGGTGCATACTCCAAATTGAAATTTGAAAATGGTGCACATCGTGTTCAGCGTGTTCCAGAAACGGAATCAGGTGGCCGGATTCATACTTCTACTGCAACGGTAGCTGTTTTACCTGAGGCGGAGGAAGTTGAAGTTGAAGTTCATGACAAGGATATTCGTGTTGATACGTTTGCATCAAGTGGGCCTGGTGGCCAAAGTGTAAATACAACGATGTCTGCTGTACGTTTAACACATGTGCCCACTGGAATTGTTGTATCAATCCAGGATGAAAAATCTCAAATCAAAAACAAAGAAAAGGCAATGAAAGTATTGCGTGCTCGAATTTATGATAAATTCCAGCAAGAAGAACAGGCGAAATTAGATGAAACGAGAAAATCAGCTGTTGGTACAGGAGACCGTTCAGAGCGGATCCGTACGTATAATTTCCCGCAAAACCGTGTTACAGACCATAGAATTGGTTTAACAATTCAAAAGCTTGACCAAATTTTGCAAGGTAAATTGGATGAGTTTATTGATGCATTACAACTTGAAGAACAAGCCAAAAAATTAGAGCATATTGGTGAATAAAATGAGTGAAAAATTATATGAAGTCCTAAAACGGGCTTCTCTTTTTTTAGATGAATATAATCGGGAATCGAAAGTTGCTGAAATCCTACTTCAGCATCATTTACGAATATCAAGGTCAGAATTCTTTATGAAAATGCAAGATCCAGTGCCATCAAGTGTCATTGAACGTTTTGAAAAAGATCTCCAGTTACATGCAGAAACAGGGATTCCAGTGCAGCATCTTACTGGAAATGAAATGTTTTATGGGCGTAAGTTTCAGGTAAATAACCATGTGCTCATTCCGAGGCCAGAAACAGAAGAACTTGTCCTCCATATAATCGAACTGGTGAAAAAGAAATACACGGAAAATCCGATTACAATTGTAGACATTGGAACGGGGAGTGGAGTAATCGCGATTACGCTTGCCCTTGAGCTGCCACAGGCTACTGTCTATGCAACCGATATTTCATCTGAAGCACTTTCTATTGCTAAAAATAATGCGGACCGATTAAAAGCCAATGTACATTTCCTTCAAGGTGACTTTGCACAGCCACTTATTGACGAGAACATTCAAGCAGATATCATAGTTTCGAATCCCCCGTATATAGCAGAATCAGAAAAAGCCGCCATGGATGATACGGTGAAAAACTTCGACCCTGCGCTTGCGTTATTTGCTGACGAGGAAGGGTTGGCAGCGTATAGAAGGATAATACAACAAGCACCCAAAGTTTTAAAAAGGCAAGCACAGATTGCTTTTGAGATTGGTTATAAACAATCCGCAGATATTCAAGAAATTATTATGCAGAGATTTCCAACTGCGGAGGTTCGGTGCCTGAAAGACATAAATGGAAAGGATCGAATTGTTTCAGCACGCATCTTTTAAAAGAAAAATAGATTATTACTAGATTACTAGTTTAAAATCGTTTTGCCCTGTCCATAATGAAGAATAAGTTCAGGGAGAGGAGCTAAAAAGCGATGAAAAAACTTGTATTTTTTGCATTTATATTTATTATACTTTTTCTAGCAATGCCATCAAAAGGAGTTAGTCAAGAAAAGGGATTAGAATATGATTATGAAGAAATTCCAGACGAGGCAATTAGACTTCGCATTCTAGCAAACAGTGATTCAGAAGAGGATCAGGCACTAAAGAGACTCGTGCGTGATCGGGTTAGTGAAGAAGTTTCGGGCTGGGTTGAATATATGACCGATATTAATGAAGCGAGAGATTTAATAGAGTCGAGAATACCTGAAATAAGAGAAATTGTTGCATCGGTTATTGAAGAAGAAGGTGTGGGTAATGACTATACTGTAGAATACGGGAAAAATGTTGCCTTCCCAACGAAATTGTATGGATCATATCTTTATCCGGCTGGAGAGTACGAAGCAATTTTAATAACGATAGGTGAAGGAGAAGGGGATAATTGGTGGTGCGTATTGTTCCCGCCATTATGTTTTCTGGATTTTTCATTCGGTACAACGGTAGCTGCGGCGGATGCAGGTGAAATGGAGACATTAGAAGAGGAAAAGGAAGTCGAAGAAGAAGAGGAAACGGAAGTTAAGTTTTTCTTATTTGAATGGTTTGGTTGGTCATAGTTCTTCTATTTGATGCATAGGATGGTAGAAATGGTAAATAATTGTTCTATCAAAATGAATAGAAGAGGTGAGATGAATGAATATCATACCAGCAAATAAAGCAAATCAAGGGCAGCTTAATGAATTTTTAGCAAATAATAAAGGTCTTGATAAAGATAGCTTGCTCCTTGAGGGCTATGTTGTAGCAATACAAGATAAAATAGAAGGTTGCTTTAGCTTGCAAGCGTTAGAAGATGAAGGTGTGTTTTGGTTAAAACAGTTATATATTACGAGGGCGGAAGCAAATAAATTGCCAGTGCTAGTAGAAACGATTTTGGCATTAGCGAAATCAAAGCAGGCAAAAAGTGTGTATGTGCACAGTCATCAACCAGTTGTGGATATTTTACTAGAAGCATTACAATTCCATCCGCAAAGGGAAACAAAATTTGTGGATAAACACCCGATAACAAAGGGAAATTGGTGGTCTTATCACGTTTCTTAACTTTTCTGAAAAGATATGCACAATATCCACAAGTGCATGTGTATAACTTGTTGGAAAACTGTGAGTAAAAGTACCTATTAGTGGATAAAATTCTTGTGGATCTGGAAAAAAGCAATAATAACAGCAATTTACCTGTGGATAATTATTCTCAGGTTTTTTGTTGTGGATTAGTCTTTTCTTTAATTAAGGATAGGATATTTTCTAGAAGATTCTTGTGTTTGACATAGTATGTATAAACTGCGAAGTAACAATAATTTGGGAAATTTTCTTGAGAGAGCTTATCAAGTTCATTTGAAGAGAATTTTGCTCTATTTCAATCTTGAGAAGGCTTATCAAGTTCATTTCAGGAGGGTTTTGCTCTATTTCAATCTTGAGAAGGCTTATCAAGTTCATTTCAAGAGGGTTTTGCTCTATTTTAATCTTGAGAAGGCTTATCAAGTTCATTTGAAGAGAATTTTGCTCAATTTTAATCTTGAGAAGGCTTATCAAGTTCATTTGAAGAGAATTTTGCTCAATTTTAATCTTGAGAGAGCTTATCAAGTTCATTTGAAGAGAATTTTGCTCAATTTTAATCTTGAGAGAGCTTATCAAGTTCATTTGAAGAGAATTTTGCTCAATTTTAATCTTGAGAAGGCTTATCAAGTTCATTTCATGAGAATCTTGCTCTATTTCATTCTTGATAGCACCGTTGAGTATTGGCATTCATAATTCTTTATTGATCTTGAGAGTACAAGCAAGATATTTTTTTAAGTTCGATGTTACTGCGCAGTTTATATCAACTATGAATATTAAAAAACAATAAAACGTACGAAAAGAGCCTAACGTTATAACGTTTTTTGCGTAATCCCGTAAATTCCACTAGAATAGGAAATAGAAAAGAGGGACCAAGCATGACTGAAACAAAACGATGGAATGTAAATGATGATATAGATTATAAAGCGATAATAGAAGCGGCGCAATTCTTGAGAGATGGGATGACGGTTGCTTTTCCGACGGAGACGGTGTATGGATTGGGTGCGGACGCAACAAAGAATTCGGCAGTTGCTAAAATCTTCAAAGCGAAAGGTCGTCCTGGGGACAATCCATTAATTGCGCATGTTGCAACGAAAGAGCAATTATTTAAACTTGTGGAAAACGTACCAGCATATGTAGAAAATTTGATTGATACCTTTTCACCTGGTCCGATTACATATGTTCTTCAAAGCAATGGGATATGTGCGGATAATGTAACGGCAGGGTTATCCACAATTGGCGTGCGAATACCAAGTCATCCCGTTGCACGTGCGTTATTAAAACAATGTAATATCCCAATTGCAGCACCAAGCGCAAATATTTCAGGGAAACCGAGTCCAACGACTGCTGAGCATGTCTGGGAAGACCTCGCAGGTAAAATTGCAGGGCTCCTTGATGGTGGCCCTACTGGTGTTGGCGTGGAATCAACAGTAATTGATTGCACACAGGATATCCCCATTATTCTAAGGCCTGGTGGTGTAACGAGAGAACAGCTAGAGGAGGTTGTTGGTAAAGTTGCTTTTGACCCTGCTCTAGCAAATAACAAGGAAAAACCAAAAGCACCAGGAATGAAATACAAACATTACGCTCCAGATGTCCCGTTGGTTTTAGTAGAGGGTTCTCCTCGTGAAATTCAAGAAACGATTGATAAGGAACAGCAGGCTGGGAAACGTGTTGCTGTCCTTGTTAGTTCAAAGATAGTGGGATCTGTAAATGCGGATGAAATACTTTCGCTAGGCGAAACAATGAATGAAGTTGCTACACATCTGTATGATGGGTTGCGTAGATTTAAACAAGGTGATGTCGATATCATTATTTGTGAAGCCTTTTCTGAAGAGGGAATTGGACAAGCAGTAATGAATCGTTTACGTAAAGCGGCGAGCCATTTTGTTAGTGAACAGTAGAACAAGTCACCTATAGTACTTTTGTACATATTCCCTTTAGGACATGCATATAGTTTATAAGCATGTCCTAGGGGGTAACTCATTTGACGGAATATTATATCGGTGAAATTGTTTCATTAGTATTTATGGCAGTAGCTTTAGGAATGGATGCATTTTCTGTTAGTCTCGGAATGGGGATGCAGAGAATGCGGCTCAAACGGATTGCGCTAATAGGGATTGCAATCGGTATTTTTCATGTGATCATGCCTTTTCTCGGAATTCTTTTAGGAAAAGTCATCTCAGACCAAATCGGGAATTTTGCCATTATTGCAAGTGCCTTCCTGTTAGTTGCTATTGGAGCACAAATGATTATTAATGCATTTATAGGGGACGATAAAAAACGGCTACAACCAATTGGGTTTGGCTTACTAATTATTGCGTTTACTGTTAGCTTAGATAGCTTCTCAGTGGGACTTAGTTTAGGGATGTCAGGTGCGAAAATTGCCATCGTCTTATTTCTTTTTGGAGTAGCAAGTACCATTCTTACATGGATTGGACTGTTACTCGGAAGAAAAGTACATAGCTTTTTAGGGGTGTATAGTGAAATATTGGGTGGAAGTATTTTGTGTGGATTTGGATTTAAGATATTTTTTGGATAGGCTGTTTTCTAAGGGAATAAAAAAGCGATGAATAAAATGAAGGATTTCTGTTTTTTTACAGGAGTCTTTTTTAAATAGGAAATCGTACCTGTTTTGCTAACATGTTCCCCTTAATTATGATATATTTGACTTATTAGACAAGGGATGGGAGAGCCATTATGAGAATATTATTTGTGTGTACTGGGAACACATGTCGAAGTCCGATGGCTGAAGGACTACTAAAGCATAAAATGCCTGAAATAGAGGTGCAATCTGCTGGTATTTATGCTGGAGAGAACCAGCAAGCAAATGAAAAAGCAATACAAGTTCTAAGAAAACGACATATTTCAATTAACCATCGTACTCAAGCGGTAGGACGGGATTTACTTGAGTGGGCAGAAATTGTGTTAACCATGACTTCAGGCCATAAACGTTCCATGATGTTAGACTTTCCAGACTATCAGGAGAAGATTTTTACATTAAAAGAATATGTAGCTGAAGGTGATAAGGAAATATGGAAGGAAGTCATTCAAGCATACGCAAATCTTGAGGAAAAAAGATTAAAGATTGTACAAGAACAGAGACAAAAGAAAAATCAAGTTCACTTTAATCAAATCGTTGAGGATTATTTACAAGATGATATAAATCATATTCGTAGTCTTGAATCTAACCTTATAAATTATGATATATCCGATCCATTCGGCGGTGATATACGGACGTATGAGGCAACATTAGAAGAGCTGGATCAATATATTGAATTATTAATAAAAAAAATAAAATGATTTACTTTCAGGGGGAACGAATATGAAAAAGAGGTACCAATTCAGTCTACGGCTAAAATTGGTTTTTTTCACGACGATTTTAGCGTTAATTACATATGGTACAAGTGCATTATTCTTGTACGCGCTGTTTGACTACATTCAAGATTTTATCCCTATTTCATTTGAATGGTACACCATTCTAACATTGCTTGCGGGAATCCTTTGGTCTGGTTTGTTAGCTTTCTTTGCGGCATTTGTCATTACAAAGCCATTAGAAAAGCTGGAAAAAATTGCATCCGAGGCTGCGAGAGGTAATTTGAACCAAACCGTTGAAATTCCTAAATCAGATGATGAAATTCGTGCGCTATCCCTATCGTTCGATACGATGTTGAAGAGCTTAAATCAAATTGTGCAGAACATAGACGGAAACTTCCAAACGACGAATCAGGCTGTACAATATATGAAAGAGGCTTCCAATAGAGCAAGTCAGCATTCACTGGCAATTAGCTCATCGGTAAGTGAAATTTCTAGAGGAGCGGAGAGTTCTTCCGAAGCTATCCAAAATACTGCTGAAGCGGTGGAAGAAGCAACAGAACTAGCAGAAAAGGTTCAGATAAAGGCAGAACAATCGAAGGAAAAATCAACAACAATGCTAGGAACATTAAATAACAGTATGCATGTCGTAGACCAGTTAGTAAAAGGTATTCAGAAGTTAGCAGATGAACAAGAAGTTTCGTTAAAAGATGTAGAACATTTAAAACAGAATGCAATCCAGGTGGAATCCATTATTACCATGGTTGGTGAAATTGCTGAGCAAACCAATTTGCTTGCTTTAAATGCATCCATTGAAGCAGCTCGCGCTGGAGAGCACGGGAAAGGCTTTGCTGTAGTAGCGGAGGAAATTCGAAAACTAGCAGATCAAAGTGCTGGGGCTGTCCAACGAATTTCCAGTTTGATTGCTGCAATCCAGGAAGATGTTAACCAAGTAGTAGTGAAAATCAATAATAACGTGGTGTATGCTAAGAAAGAATCGGTGAAAGGTGCTGAAACAACTACAGCGTTTGAACAAATGGCTGGATCTGTGACAGACGTTGCCGGTGAGATTACTGCGATTACAAAACTAGTAGACAAGCAATTACACTTTATTCAAGATACGGTTAGACAATCTCAAGAAGTGGCCGCAATTGCAGAAGAAACTTCAGCTGGTGCCGAGGAAGTGAATGCGGCTATCGAAGAACAGGTAGCTACGATTGAAGAAGTGGATAAGATTGCACTTGAAATAGAGGAGCAAGCAAATAATTTAAGAAAACAAATTAAAAAGTTTCAAGTGGATTAATGGATAGAATAGAAATCTATGTGGCCAAGTCTTGGGTGGGCTTGGCTAATAGTAAATGAAGAGGTGACGTTCATGGGAGATTTTCTAGGGGAAATAAAACTGGATTTGGAAAATGCTGTAAATGAATGGATGGAAAGTGGACACCTCATCGGTGGCAATATATTTGTGATTGGCTGCTCAACGAGTGAAGTTAGTGGGAAACGGATTGGTTCATCAGGTAGCGAAGAGATTGCGGGTGTTATTTTTAATCAACTGGTATCGTTACAAAAGCGTACAGGGATTAAACTGGCTTTTCAATGCTGTGAACACTTGAATAGAGCAATTGTTGTAGAGAGAGAAACAATGCTTGCGTACCATTTAGAGGAAGTATCCGTTGTTCCAGTTAAGAAAGCTGGTGGATCCATGGCGGCATATGCTTATCAACAGATGGCTGACCCTGTAGTCGTGGAGTATATAAAAGCACAAGCAGGAATGGATATTGGAGAGACAATGATCGGGATGCACCTGCAGCATGTTGCTGTCCCGCTTCGATTTAAACAAAGGTATGTAGGAGAAGCTAGATTGACTGCGGCATATACACGTCCAAAGCTAATTGGTGGGTTACGTGCAAATTATGAAAACACAAGATTAAAATAACATTCATCATAAATTATATCTGTTCTTTTAATAGGAAATTGTGGTTTTTATCAGTAGAGCATTCGCTTTTTAAAATAGTGCTGAATTATCATTCCAAAATGAGTAGAGAAAAGTTACAATAAAGACAAGATTGAATTTTACCATCATTACATATATTTAGGGGGCTTATGAAATGGAACATGTAAAACAACAGGATGCAGAACTTTTTGAAGCGATTCAAGCAGAAGCATCTCGTCAGCAAAATAAAATCGAATTAATTGCATCCGAAAACTTTGTATCCCAAGCAGTAATGGAAGCGATGGGTTCTGTCCTTACAAATAAATATGCAGAAGGATATCCTGGTAAAAGGTATTATGGTGGTTGTGAGCATGTTGATGTCGTTGAAAACTTAGCACGTGATAGAGCGAAGCAGCTTTTCGGTGCAGATCATGCGAATGTTCAACCACATTCAGGTGCACAAGCAAACATGGCAGTATATTTCGCCACATTAGAAACAGGTGATACGGTGCTAGGTATGAATTTAAGCCATGGTGGTCATTTAACACATGGTAGCCCAGTGAATTTCAGTGGGAAGCAATATAATTTTGTTGAGTATGGTGTGGACAAGGATTCGGAACAACTGAATTATGATGCGGTCTTGGAAAAGGCAAAAGAAGTAAAACCAAAAATGATTGTCGCTGGTGCAAGTGCATATTCCCGTGAAATCGATTTTGCTAAATTCCGTGAAATAGCAGATGAGGTTGGCGCATATCTAATGGTTGACATGGCACACATTGCTGGTCTTGTAGCAGCTGGTCTTCATCCAAACCCAGTTGAGCATGCAGATTTTGTTACAACAACAACACATAAAACATTGCGTGGCCCTCGTGGTGGAATGATTCTTTGCAAGGAAGAATATGCAAAGCAAATCGATAAAGCTGTATTCCCTGGTATTCAAGGTGGACCGTTAATGCATATTATTGCAGCGAAAGCGGTATGTTTTAAAGAAGCACTATCAGATGAGTTCAAAGTGTATGCACAACAAATAATTGAAAATGCAAAAGTACTTAGTGATGCATTTATAGATGAAGGTTTGCATATCGTTTCAGGTGGAACAGATAACCATCTTCTATTAGTTGATGTCACACCACTTGGTTTAACTGGTAAAGTAGCGGAGAAAGTACTTGATGATATTGGCATAACGACGAATAAAAATACGATTCCATTTGATACGAATAGTCCATTTGTTACAAGTGGTGTTCGTATCGGGACGGCGGCCGTAACAACTCGTGGTTTTGGGCAAGCAGAGATGAAAGAAATTGCATCAATTATTGCCTTCACATTGAAAAATCATGAAGATGGAGCGGCATTACAAGAAGCAGAAACTCGAGTAAAAGCGTTAACAGATAAATTCCCGTTATATGTATAAGATAACGAATGAATAGCATAAAAAATTAGGGGCTTGTTCAATTTATTTATGAACAGCTCCTAATTTTTTTGAACTTGTTGTATTTCTGTGAATTTAATATTGAGATTAGATTAATTTATTTTATTAATAAGCTGTATGATCTCTTCGTCGTCACCTGGGTCAACGTACACTTGCTTTGTATTTTCAATAATGTCTTTGTAGAATGCTTCCCCAGCAGGATACTGGCCATCCCAACGTAAAGGAACGTTGTACACATTAATCGTGCCATCCCCATTACCACTATAAGTTACCGAACCAGCTACTAAGCGACCACCTGCTAGCTGGATCACATCTTCCGGATAAACAGCACTTGTCTCATCATCTGGATTAAGGGCTGTTCCAGCTGGAATATGCTGAACATACAATTCGTCCACTTCTTTTAAAGCTCCAAGTTGTAACCAAATTCGAGCATATTCAATTTCATCAGAAGAATATTTAGATAATCCACTGTTTTCTTCCCCTTCTAATGTATTGCTTGACTCGTTGTTTCCTATTTCTTCTGTAGATGTATCATTAGAGTCGAAAGTTTCTGATTCATCTGTTCCTGTTGTGGGGTTTGATTCATCTTTTTCATCGTTTATTCGTTTTTTATCTTCGGTCAAATCCGTTTCTTCTTCAGATTCTTGCGCTGAGGTATTCTCTTTAGTAGCTGTTTCTGATTCTTCGCTCGTATCGCTTGCACATCCTACGAGCAATAGGACAAATAATAGTAGAGTAACATTACAATAAAAGCGCTTTCTTTGTTTCTTCATTCAATCATTCCTTTCTCACTATTACAACATATCAAATAATGGTCGTATGTCAATATTTGTTCTCCAATACGTAACAAATTTCAACTTTTTTTGACTTACTCAACACTTAACTTGAATACCTTTCCTTTTTTCTGTACAATTTGAGAGATATAATTATAAAAGGAGTGAACGGTAATGGGAAATGTTTTTGTATTTGACCATCCATTAATTCAACATAAATTAACGTACATAAGAGATGTGAAAACTGGTACGAAGGAATTTCGCGAGCTTGTAGATGAAGTGGCGATGTTAATGGCCTTCGAAATTACGAGAGATCTTCCTCTACAAGATGTAGAAGTGAATACACCAGTAACAACTGCAAATGCAAAAGTATTGTCTGGTAAGAAGATTGGTTTAGTTCCTATTTTACGTGCTGGATTAGGTATGGTGGACGGTGTACGTAAGTTAATTCCGGCAGCAAAAGTAGGACATGTTGGTTTGTATCGCGATCCGAAGACATTAAAACCTGTTGAATATTACGTTAAATTACCTTCTGATATTCATGAACGTGAATTAATTGTAATTGATCCAATGCTTGCTACAGGTGGATCAGCTAATGACGCAATTGAAGCTTTGAAGAAACGCGGTGCTAAACATATCCGCCTTATGTGTTTAGTGGCTGCCCCTGAGGGTGTAGAGTTAATTAAGAAAGAGCATCCAGATGTGGACATTTATTTAGCAGCATTAGATGAAAGATTAGATGAACATGGTTATATCGTTCCAGGACTAGGTGACGCAGGTGACCGTCTATTCGGCACAAAATAAAGGCCCGAACGGTTACAGGCACGTAATAAAAAAGAGTTGTTGTTTTAGATAACAGCTCTTTTTTGTGTGGGCTCTTTTCTAAAGGCTCTTTTTGCATAATTAGTTGTTTTTTTATAACTGACTTTTATATAGACTTCAAACTAACTTAATTCAGATTATCTTAAATCGGAGCACATCTCGCCGTCTGGGATCGCTCCGGGCGGATGCGGACCTTAGGGCACGGCCTCAGCCCTCCTCGTGACGCACAGAACGCTTCTTCCGGGGTCTTCGGACACGTGCTATTCCCGCAGGAGTCACCGCCCTCCACTCACCCAGACTAGTGAAGTAGTACGATGCTTTTTGACTTTCCGTATCAAAGGAGATAATGGTTAGTAACTTAAACTCAGTGTGTTTCCGGAACGATGTGCTTCACACAATACTGAATTAAATATATCAACTCTTTACATCAACTATGAGGCGAAAGAAGCAACAAAAATTACGAAAACAGCCTTTGTTTAAAAGGGAACGCTCATAAATCAGAATTTCCTCCCAAATAACCTGCAGAACACTCATAAATCAGACCTCACTGCACACTGCTTCCATGAATTTCAGTCTACCGAGAAATGCCATGCATATTTCCCCCTGACAAGACCAAAACTAAGAAGTAAAAGAATAGGGGGACATCACCATGCGTTTATTCATATTTTTAGCTCTAATTATAGCCGCCATTTATTCCCCGGTAGTAATCCAGGCTGAAGAAGACGAACAGGAGTCTATTATTGTTGAAGTGGAAGGAGACCCAGAAGAACATAAGGAATACCTGGAAATCCACCATCCATTTATCGATGTCGTGGCTACTTATGACATTCTTTTTAATGGGTTAGCCCTACAAGGTAATCCCCGAGATTTGGAAAAAATGGAATCGTTGGAATTTATTAAAGCGGTTCATGATGTGCAGACATATGAAGCTCTCCCATATAAAATTAGTGAAGTCCCGAAAAAAGAGGACGTTGTTTTGCCATCACAACTAAATAACACAAGCTATACGGGTGAAGGTGTTAAAGTAGCGGTTATTGATACGGGAATTGATCACAATCATCCAGATTTAGAAGCAAATTATAAACAAGGGTATGATCTTGTAGATCTAGATGATGACCCAATGGAGACGGTTGAAAGCCAGGGGATGGCAACACTTCATGGATCACATGTCTCTGGCATTATTGCAGCTAATGGAGAATTGCAAGGTGTTGCACCTGAAGCGGATATTTATGCATATCGAGCGCTAGGCCCTGGTGGTGCGGGGACGTCTGTACAAGTAATCGCTGCTATGGAGCAAGCGGTGAAAGACGAGGTGGATGTTATGAATCTGTCTTTAGGTAATTCTGTTAATGGCCCAGATTATCCGACTAGTGTAGCGGTTAATCGTGCCGTAGAACTCGGGATACCTGTGGTCATTGCGAATGGAAATAGTGGACCAAATAATTGGACGGTTGGCGCACCAGCTACTGCAACCGATGCGCTATCAGTAGGTGCATCAACAAATCCGATGGAAATTCCTTATTTACAGTTAGCCTTTGACGAAACAATCATCCCCTTGCAATTAATGATGGGCTCGGTACCTTGGCATCTGAATAGAGATTATAAAGTAGTAGATGCCGTTCAGGAATCAAGTCTACATGGGAAAATCGCTCTCATTCAGCGTGGTGAGACCCCTTTTTATGAGTTAGCCAAAGCAGCAGAGGAAAAAGGGGCAGAAGCAGTTTTAATTTATAATAATGAAGAGGATATGATGCAAGGGTCGATAGATAATGGACAAGAATCTATCGGTATTCCTGTAGCATTTATCACGAAACAAGAAGGGGAAATGTTATTGGAAAAAATAGGGCAGAAAAGCCTGTATGCGGAGACAAATTATCATGAAGCAGATACAACGATTGCTCCATTTAGTTCACGTGGGCCGGTAACTGTGAATTGGGATATTAAACCAGATGTTCTCGCTCCAGGGACGAATATAATGAGTACCGTCCCTGGTGGATATCAGGCGTTACAAGGGACAAGTATGGCTGCCCCACATGTTGCAGGTGTAATTGCTCTTATAAAAGAGGCCCATCCGGATTGGACAACCCGTCAAATCTATGGAGCAATTGAAACGACAGCACAACCACTAATGACGGAAGAGGGCGGCTTACTTCCACCGAATGAGCAAGGAATGGGTGTTATTCAACCAGAAGAAGCAATCGAAACAAACACAATTATCCATAATCCAAAAGTCACCTTTGGGAAGATAGAGACCTTCCATCAAACGAAGGATTTTGAAATTAAGATAGAAAATACCTCGGACAAAGCCCAGACCTATTCTTTTGAAATCCCGAAAAAGCAGCAAGGGCTAGTATGGCATGTACCGAAAACCTTCACACTGGAAGGGAAGGAAACCAAAAATCTGAAGATAGAGTTAAGTATTACATCCCCACTACTAGAAGAGGGAATGCATCAAGGCTGGCTAACCTTGCGACAAGAAGATACATCATTTCAGTTACCGTATCTTTTTATTAATCAAGCGACTGATAATCCAAAGGCAATGGGTTTTGGATTTTCGCTTAAGGCATTTTCAGATGATGAGTACATGTACCAATTATATGTCACAGATCCAACGAAGCGGATAGAGGTAGAATTATATGATGCACAGACACTTTTGTTTGAGAGAACACTACTAGAGATAGAAAACTTAAAAATCGGAATGAACGAAGGGGAAATGGAAAAGTCAGAAATTGGAAAGCCAGGAAGTTATCATGCGGTAATTACGGTCTATCTTGAGGATGGTAGGAAGGAAAGTTATGAAAGCCCACTCTTTATTGAGTAAAAATTAGACAAATGGTACGCATGAATTTTGTTCACAAAACCGTCAAAATTAGGTGTCGTTATATCATGTAGATTGAAAAGACGAGCGGCATCTAATGTCGACGGGAATCCATGCTGGCCGGTATTTTCTAATAAAGCGATTAAGTGTAATTTTAGCGTGATTTATCTTCTTAAAGCGATTGACAATGCACGTCCTGCTAATGTAAACTTACTTAGTGTGGGATGAGAAGGTTTTCATTGAAAGAATGTATCTATTAATATATTTCTCATTTCATAATCTAGTTAGGATGGAATGTGCTGTTTTAGACGATACATAGTATAAGGCAAATCCTTCCAAAATAACTTTTTAGGTCTAGGCTTAAGAGGCTAAATTAGGAGCGTAGAGTAAACATGTCCGAATATGATCTTATGGTAAGAAGACAACGAAAGTGGATGCTCTATCTTCTAGCAATCTTCGTAGTTGGAGTTGGTTTTACTAGCTACACACGTATCTTCTATGGCCTGTTATTAGGAACAACTGTAAGCTTCTATAACTTATGGTTGTTGCAGCACAAAACAAAAGCGTTTGGAAAAGCTGTTGCAGAACAAGGTAAGGCACGTGGGGGTCTAGGAACTTTCTCGAGATTAGCCGCTGCTGTATTAGCTGTTTTAATCGCGCTTCGGTTTGAAGAAACCTTCCATATTATTGCGGTAGTTATTGGTATCGTAACTTCATATTTTGTATTGGCGTTAGATGGAATCGTTCAATTCATCACTCATAGTAAAAAAAAACAAAATATTCCCAATGACAATTAGCGATTATATGGTAATTCTTTAACGAAACAGATTGAAAAGGGGTGATAAACTTGAATCATGAAGCTCCATTATTAAATGATGCTTTTGGAATTTCATGGCTTGACTTTAATTTAGCGAATGTTCTTATGATAATTGTATCTTCAGTCGTTGTCTTTGTTTTCTGTGTGTGGGCAAGCCGCAAACTGCAAATGAAGCCAACTGGATTTCAAAATTTCATGGAATGGCTAGTAGAGTTCGTGAAAGGAATCGTAAATGACACGATGGATTGGAAGACTGGTAAAGTGTTCCTACCGCTTGGATTAACCTTACTACTTTACATATTTGTAAGTAATATGTTAGGTGTTATGACAAACGGGGTCGTTGGTCATGATTTATGGTGGAAATCACCAACAGCTGATGCAACACTAACATTAACACTGTCAGCCACAGTAATTATACTAACCCACTTCTATGGTATTAAATTACAAGGATCCAAGCATTATTTTAAGACATTTGTAAGTCCAGTACCATTGATGTTGCCATTTAAGATTATTGAGGAGTTCACAAATACGCTGACACTCGGTCTTCGTTTATTTGGTAATATCTATGCAGGGGAAGTCTTGCTTACATTGCTAGTAGGTATGGTTATGGCAGGTGGCTTAGGAGTAGTAGGAATTATTCCTATGGTCGTTTGGCAAGCATTTAGTACATTTATTGGAGCAATCCAAGCGTATGTATTTGTTATGTTAACAATGGTATACATGTCTCACAAAGTGAGCAGTGACCATTAAAATAAAAAAAATAATAAGGTTTAACAATAAAAGGAGGAAATAAATAATGGCAGCATTAGCAGCAGCAATTGCAATTGGTTTAGCAGCATTAGGAGCTGGTATTGGTAACGGTATGATCGTAAGTAAAACAGTAGAAGGTATTGCACGTCAACCAGAATTAAGAGGACCACTACAAGGTACAATGTTTATCGGGGTAGCACTAGTAGAGGCGATTCCGATTATCGCAGCAGTTATCGCATTCATGGCTATTTTTATGTAATAACGTTTTATTTTACAACATTAACATGGCGAAGTTCCTTTACATCGAATCTTCGCCATTCCTTTATGCCTAATTGAAATATAATTCTATGAACATCACCCATAACTATATAGCATGAATAGTTACTGTCGAAAGGAGTGGAATCCGTGCAATCATACGTTGGTTTAATGACACTTAGTGCAAGTGTTGGGGGATTTAGGTTTGGAGATATGGCAGTACAATTAATTGCGTTCATCATCTTACTCATCCTACTCAAGAAATTCGCTTGGGGCCCTCTTATGAATATGATGCAAAAGCGTGAAGAATATGTTGCAGGCGAAATTGAAGCTGCTGAGAAAAGTAGACTTGAAGCTGAACAAGCGTCTAAAGATGCTGCGGCTGAGTTACTTCAAGTAAAACAAGAAGCACAAAAAATGATAGAAAATGCAAAAAATGCTGGTGTGAAGCAGGAACAAGATATCATCGAAGCTGCACGCAAGGAAGCAGAACGTATTAAGGTTCAAGCACAAGCAGATATTCAAAACGAAAAAGAGCAAGCAATACAAGTACTTCAAGCGCAAGTTGCCTCTCTATCCGTACTTATAGCTGGTAAGGTAATTGAGAAGGAAATCTCTGAGAAAGACCAAGAAGAATTGATTAACACATTTCTTAAAGAGGTAGGAGAAGGGCGATGAGTGAACAAGTTGTTTCAAAACGTTACGCAGATGCTCTTTTTCAACTTGGTAAAGAAAAACTTAGTTTAGATAAATTTGTCGATGAATTTACCATTGTTCGCAGGATTTTTCAAGATAACGAAGAATTAAAGACATTCTTGTTGCATCCTGGAATCAATAATGTGAAGAAGAAACAGCTATTAATGGAAGCGTTCGGGGGAATGCATACTGACGTAATCAATACATTAAAATTAATTGTTGACCGTCATCGTACTGACCTCATTCCGTCCATTATTGACGGGTTTCTCCAATTAGTGAACGATGCAAAAGGAATAGCAGTTGCTACCGTATATTCTGTTCGTGAATTATCCAATGATGAAAAACTCAATCTTAAGATGTCTTTTGTCAAACGATTAAATAAGAGTGAAGTACATATTCAAAATGTTGTTGATCCTTCTTTAATCGGTGGAATGAAGATTCGTATTGGTAACACCATTTATGATGGTTCTATCAGTAGAAAATTACAGCGAATCGAACGGGATATCGTATCAGCAAACATATGATGATAGGGGTGAAAGGCTATGAGCATTAATGCTGAAGAAATCAGTACACTGATAAAACAACAAATCGCAAACTATGAAGCTGATTTAGAAGTCAATGATGTTGGAACAGTTATTGAAGTTGGGGACGGTATTGCACGTGCACACGGTCTTGACAACGCGATGGCTGGAGAACTACTTGAGTTCTCTAATGGTGTCATGGGATTGGCACAGAACTTAGAAGAAAGTAACGTTGGTATCGTTATTTTAGGACCATATACAGGAATTAAAGAAGGCGATGAAGTTCGCCGTACAGGTCGCATTATGCAAGTGCCTGTTGGTGAAGGATTATTAGGAAGAGTTGTTAACCCACTTGGACAACCAATCGATGGAAAAGGTCCAATCGAATCAACGAAAACTCGCCCAATTGAGGCGCAAGCACCGGGAGTAATGGATCGTAAATCAGTTGATGAGCCATTACAAACAGGTATTAAAGCAATCGATGCACTTGTTCCGATTGGTCGTGGACAACGTGAGTTAATCATCGGTGACCGTCAAACAGGTAAAACAACACTTGCAGTGGATACAATTATCAATCAAAAAGACCAAGATATGATTTGTATCTATGTAGCAATCGGACAAAAAGAGTCAACCGTTCGTGGAACGGTTGAAACATTCCGTCGCTACGGTGCTTTAGAAAATACAATCGTTGTAACTGCTGGTGCATCTGACCCTGCTCCATTATTATACCTTGCACCATATGCAGGTGTAGCAATGGGTGAAGAATTTATGTATAACGGTAAACACGTCCTTGTTGTATATGATGACTTGTCTAAACAAGCCGTTGCATATCGTGAACTTTCTTTACTATTACGTCGTCCACCAGGTCGTGAAGCATTCCCAGGGGATGTATTCTACCTACATTCACGTTTATTAGAACGTGCTGCTAAATTAAGTGATGCATTAGGTGGCGGTTCATTAACTGCATTACCTTTCGTTGAAACACAAGCAGGCGATATTGGTGCATATATTCCAACAAACGTTATCTCAATTACAGATGGACAAATCTTCTTACAATCTGACTTGTTCTTCTCTGGTGTACGTCCGGCAATCAATGCTGGTTTGTCTGTATCCCGTGTAGGTGGTTCCGCACAAATCAAAGCAATGAAAAAAGTTGCTGGTACATTGCGTCTAGACCTTGCGTCATTCCGTGAGCTAGAAGCATTCTCTCAATTTGGTTCTGACCTTGATAAAGCAACTCAAGCGAAACTAAACCGTGGGGAACGTACTGTAGAAGTACTTAAGCAAGGCTTGCATAAACCATTAGCTGTTGAAAAACAAGTTATGATCATTTATGCATTAACAAAAGGATTCTTAGATGATATTCCTGTAGAAGATATACTACGTTTTGAAAGCGAAATGAACGTATGGTTAGATTCTAATCGTGCAGAATTACTTGCTTCCATTCGTGAAACTGGTGGCCTACCAGAAGCAAGCGACATGAACGATGCAATCGAATCATTCAAGAAAACATTCTTACCATCAAATAACTAAAGCGAAAGCGACCGTTAAGGGACGTACGAACTGGACTGAGCCGGAGGAGATAAAGGAAACACAATGAGCGGAAGCGAATTGATGTTGACTTATCGTACGGAGGTGAGGGAAGTTGCGCTAGTCCCTGGTCGCTAGAGCTAGAAGATAACTAAAGCGGAAGCGACCGTTTAGGGACGTACAGATTGGACTGAGCCGTAGAAGATAAAGGAAACACAATGAGCGGAAGCGAATTGATGTAGACTTATCGTACGGAGGTGAGGGAAATCTGCTAGTCCCTGGTCGCTAGAGCTAGAAGATAACTAAAGCGAAAGCGATGTTTGATAAATTAAAAAAACAGAAATCATAAAGTGTTCACTTATGATTTCTGACTTCTAACCTCTGTTATACGAAAGTGTGGTGAAAGAAGCTTGGCATCACTTAGAGATATTAAAGCCCGAATTGATTCTACAAAGAAAACAAGGAAGATTACATCAGCCATGCAGTTAGTATCTGCATCAAAAATGAATAAAGCAGAACAAAATGCAAAAGGCTATGTTCCTTATAGCGAAAAAATGCAGGAAGTTGTTGCAAATATAGCAAACAGTAATCCTGATGTTTCGCATCCTATGTTAGAAAAGCGAAAAGTGAAAAAGACTGGGTATATTGTAATTACATCTGATCGTGGGTTAGTTGGAGCATACAATAGCCATGTTTTAAAAACGTTGCAACAGGAAATACAGAAGCGTCATCAGTCTGCTGATGAATATACAGTAATTGTCCTTGGACGTAAAGGCTACGATTATTGTAAGAAGCGAGATATTCCTGTATCAAATAGTATCTTAGGGGTGGCCGATCATCCAGTTTTTGCAGATATTAAGGAGCTTGCACAGCAAACGGTAGCAATGTACAGTGATGGTGAAATCGATGAGTTAAACATCATTTATAACCATTATGTTAGTGCAGTTTCTCAGAAACCAACAATGAATAAATTATTACCACTTGAAGATTTGCATGAACATGGGTCAACGATTTCTGAATATGAATATGAACCAAATCAAGAGCAAATTTTAAAAGTTTTATTACCATTATATGCGGAAAGTTTAATTTTTGGTGCATTATTAGATGGAAAAGCGAGCGAACACGCAGCAAGTATGACGGCAATGAGTAGTGCTACGGATAATGCTGGAGAACTTATTGATAACCTAACATTAACGTATAACCGCGCACGTCAAGCTGCGATTACACAACAAATCACTGAAATTAGTGGTGGTGCAGCAGCACTTGAGTAGCTCCTTAACCTTTAGAAAGTAGGAGGGAAAACTTTTGAGTAAAGGACATGTGACACAAGTAATGGGGCCAGTTGTCGACGTAAAATTCGATGAAGGCGCACTCCCAAATGTATATGATGCGTTAACCGTCCCAATGGGGTCAGATGGTGCAAAAGGTACTGAACTTACATTAGAAGTAGCACTTCAATTAGGTGACAATACGGTTCGTACCATTGCAATGGCTTCTACAGACGGATTAAAACGTGGAGCAGCAGTTGAAAATTTAGGTAGACCAATCTCTGTACCAGTTGGGGATGTAACGTTAGGCCGCGTATTTAATGTATTAGGGGATAACATTGATTTAGATGAACCTCTTCCAGCTAGCGTTCGCAGAGACCCAATTCACCGCGAATCTCCTAAATTTGAAAACCTGTCTACTAATACGGAAATTTTAGAAACAGGAATCAAAGTAGTAGACCTTTTAGCACCTTATATCAAAGGTGGTAAAATTGGATTGTTCGGTGGTGCCGGTGTAGGTAAAACCGTATTAATTCAAGAGCTAATCAACAACATTGCTCAAGAGCACGGTGGTATCTCGGTTTTCGCTGGTGTTGGAGAGCGTACACGTGAAGGTAATGACCTTTACTATGAAATGAAAGATTCAGGAGTTATCGCTAAAACTGCCATGGTATTCGGACAAATGAACGAGCCACCTGGTGCACGTATGCGTGTAGCACTTACTGGACTTACAATGGCGGAATATTTCCGTGATGAACAAGGACAGGACGTTCTATTGTTCGTTGATAATATCTTCCGATTCACACAAGCAGGTTCTGAGGTATCAGCGTTACTTGGACGTATGCCTTCTGCCGTTGGTTACCAACCGACACTTGCAACAGAAATGGGACAATTACAAGAACGTATTACATCAACAGATAAAGGTTCTGTAACATCGATTCAGGCTATTTATGTACCTGCCGATGACTATACTGACCCAGCTCCAGCAACGACATTTGCTCACTTAGATGCAACAACGAACCTAGAGCGTAGCTTATCTGAACAAGGTATCTACCCAGCCGTGGATCCGTTAGCATCTACATCACGTGCACTTGACCCAGAAATTGTTGGGGAAGATCATTATAAAGTAGCGATTGAAGTACAACAAATTCTTCAACGTTATAAAGAATTACAAGACATCATTGCGATCTTAGGTATGGATGAGTTAGGCGATGAGGACAAACTTATTGTTGCTCGTGCACGTCGTATCCAATTCTTCTTATCTCAAAACTTCCACGTAGCGGAGCAGTTTACTGGACAACCCGGTTCTTATGTACCGGTAGCAGAAACGGTTAAAGGATTTAGAGAGATCTTAGACGGTAAATACGATGACCTTCCAGAAGATGCATTCCGTCTTGTAGGGCGCATTGAAGAAGTAGTCGAAAAAGCAAATAGTTTAGCTTAATAAGAAAAGTGAGGGAAGTCTCGCTAGTCCCTGGACGTCCTGAGCTAGACAATAAGAATAGCGCGAGATAGATGTTAAGGCTTCCAGTTCGATACATCTATCTCTATCATAGGAGGGGTTACATTGAAAACACTAACTGTGAGTGTTGTTACTCCTAATGGTCCCGTTTTGGAAGGCGATTACGAAATGATTGTTGCCAAAGCTGAAACTGGTGAAATTGGTATTTTACCAAACCACATCCCACTAGTTGCTCCTCTTTCCATTGCTGCAATTCGACTAAAAAATGGCAATGATCAGAGGCAATTAGCAGTAAATGGTGGCGTAATGGAAGTTAGTTCGAATAAAGTTACCATTCTTGCACAATCTGCAGAAAAACCTGAAGATATTGATGAAAAACGTGCAAGGGAAGCGAAAGAACGAGCTGAACGCCGTATTCAATCAAAACAAGACGATATCGATTACCTACGGGCTGAATTAGCACTCAAACGAGCAATCAACCGATTAGATGTATTAAGTAAATAATATTTATTGGTAAACCCCCTATACTGATTAAGGTATAGGGGATATTTTCATGTTTGGATTAGCTTGTATGCATTTTTGCTCTAGTTCAGTTATAGACAAGAAAATGCTTAAACTTAAGAAAATTGTCAAATACCTTTTGCTAAGTTGACGTAAGGTGACGTAAGCTTTGCAACTATACGCAAAGAAATCAGATTTCTAATAAAATTTTGAATGTCGAAAGGCAACAATTTCTTACAAAATACTCCAAAAAATTTTTTCGCTTTACTAAAACACGTCTAAGAAGACAATTCCCCTTTCTACAATCTTCGGACACAAAATTAGTAAATCGATTCTATTTGATATTTCCAGGGAAATTCCACTATATTTCTACAACAAACGGCTAATACTTATTAGATTCGATTGACTTTTGACAGCATTCATGGCAAAGTACAAGTAGCAAATAAAAATAAGGGGCTTTTTTATGTTTTCTATTGGCCAATGGGCTCTAATTAGCATTTTCTCACATTTCCTATTTATTTATTTTACATGGCGTGTCATCGTTTCAATAAATATTGACTCAATAATACGAAAAGGCCGTGTAACGGAGGCAAGAATTTTAATGTTTTTTGTCGCTGTTGTTATTGGAGCAGGTGTTAGCCGATTTTTCTTGGATATTTTGCAATGGTCGGGCGACTTAGTTTACCTCTTCTAATTAGTAACTCCACAATAAAGAGGATAGTGTGTTTCTAGAGAATCTACTATTCTACTATTTATTCTGTTATAAAATCGTATAATAATAGAACCTCTTGTTCATAATGATGATAGAAGTTTGAATGAGGGGGCTTTTTTATGTGGAAAATCGTTCTTATTACTATTATTATGTTGTTTACAGCAAATGCGACGACTGTTCAAGGATCTGAAAGTCATGATATTTTTCAGTTGGCTGGGTTCTTTGAAGATGCAGATATAGAGATTGGCCAGTGGCAAGTAATGATAAAGGAACAAAAAACGATAACAGATATTGAACGAATTCTTGATGAACTTCAAGATAGTTATAAAGGCTCTAGAACGGAAGAAGAAACTGTAATAAAATATCAATTTAGAGACCCACAAATAGATAATAATATGTCCGTATTATATAATATTGTTATACCCAAAGATAATCTAACTTATCCAGAGTTAATTGTTGTATTCGAGGGGAATAATTGGGGACAAGAAGTGAAAGAAACGTATCTTATGAAAGAATCGATTTGTATGGAATTTTTTACAGACTCCAGAAAAATATTTTCCTGGATGAATGCTATGTCAAGTGATATAATAATTGAAGGTGAGTTTCAACAAAAGCTTACAAATTATTTTAACCTTCAACAAATTAATACACATTTTGACAATACTCCGAATTCAGTGAGTAAAAAATTTGTTTACGGGTATACAACCCATATAAATGAACAGATCATCATTGAACGTACCCCAATAAATGTACAAGTAGCAATAACTAAGAATGAAAAAGGTATTACAGAACTTACGGTAGGAACACCTATCCTAATAAATGAATATTAATATAATGAAATTGGATCTGAAGGAGATTTGTTACATGGAAAAAATCATCGTAAGAGGCGGACACCAATTGAATGGCACCGTCAGGGTGGAAGGTGCTAAAAATGCAGTACTCCCTGTTATCGCAGCAAGTTTAATCGCTAGTGAAGGTAAGAGCGTCATTACAGATGTTCCTGTCTTAGCGGATGTATATACAATAAACGAAGTATTACGAAACATGAATGTCGATGTTCAATTTAATGCTGGGAAAAATACAGTTATAGTTGATGCATCAAGGCAATTAACGACAGAAGCACCGTTTGAGTATGTTCGGAAAATGCGTGCTTCTGTATTAGTGTTGGGACCACTTCTAGCCCGCTATGGCCATGCGAAAGTGGCTATGCCAGGTGGGTGTGCAATCGGATCACGTCCGATTGATCTACACTTAAAAGGCTTTGAAGCAATGGGTGCCGAAATACATGTTGGTAACGGTTTTGTAGAAGCAAATGTAGACGGACGCCTTAAAGGTGCTAAAATATATTTGGATATGCCAAGTGTAGGTGCAACAGAAAATATTATGATGGCTGCAGCATTAGCTGAAGGAAAAACAGTTATCGAAAATTGTGCCAAAGAGCCTGAGATTGTAGATTTGGCGAATTATTTAAATAAAATGGGTGCAAGAATTGTTGGAGCAGGTACGGAAACAATTCGTATTAAGGGTGTAGAAAAACTTCGTGGTGTACAGCATTCCATTATTCCTGACCGAATTGAAGCTGGTACCTTCATGGTCGCAGCGGCAATTACAAATGGAAATATCCTTATCGAGAATGCGGTTCCTGAACATTTACGTTCCGTTATTTCAAAAATGGAAGAGATGAATGTAACGATTAAAGAAGAAGCTGGTGGGCTTCGTGTTATCGGTCCAGATAAGTATAATTTAAAAGCAACGGATATAAAGACTTTGCCATATCCTGGTTTTCCAACAGATATGCAATCACAAATGATGGCATTAATGTTACAAGCTAAAGGTACAAGTGTTATTACCGAAACTGTATTTGAAAATCGCTTTATGCATGTAGAAGAATTTAGACGTATGAATGCGAAAATGAAAATAGAGGGACGTAGCGTTATTATTGAAGGACCTTCAGACCTACAAGGTGCAGAGGTTGCTGCGACAGATTTACGTGCTGCTGCTGCGCTAATTTTGGCTGGATTATGTGCTGAAGGAAATACACGAGTAACGGAATTAAAACACCTTGATCGTGGTTACGTTAATTTAGCTGAAAAACTTGCATCACTTGGTGCAGACATTGAACGTGTAGACGATAATGAAGTAATGGTACAAGTAGATTATAAGAACAATAGAATTGTGGCAAAATTATCTTAATATTTATTTCCAAAAAAAGCAGATGGCTCCGGTCATCTGCTTTTTTTATTTGGTTATTGGCTACAAATTACTGTAAATAAATAGGAAAATATTCTATTCCCTATATTCTTAATTTGTGATAATATTAATAGAAAATTAACAATTATCGGAAGAGGGTGGCAAGTGAAAACTTTAAATATAAGGATTCTTAGAAGCGTTTAACTCGAGAAGAGAGCAAATATCTGGAGAAGAGAGCAAATATCCGTAGAAGAGAGCTTATATCTGGAGAAGAGAGGTTATATCCCGAGAAGAGAGGTTATATCCGTAGAAGAGAGGTTATATCCGTAGAAGAGAGCTTATATCCGGAGAAAAGAGCTTATATCCGTAGAAGAGAGGTTATATCCGTAGAAGAGAGGTTATATCCGTAGAAGAGAGGTTATATCCGTAGAAGAGAGGTTATATCCGTAGAAGAGAGGTTATATCCGTAGAAGAGAGGTTATATCCCGAGAAGAGAGGTTATATCTGGAGAAGAGAGGTTATATCCGTAGAAGAGAGGTTATATCCCGAGAAGAGGGCTTATATCCAGAGAAGAGAGCTTATATCCAGAGAAGAGAGCTTATATCCAGAGAAGAGGGATTATATCCGTAGAAGAGGGCTTATATCCGTAGAAGAGAGCTTATATCCGTAGAAGAGAGGTTATATCCGTAGAAAAGAGCTTATATCCGTAGAAGAGAGCTTTTATCCAGAGAAAAACTTCTTTTTTCCAAGAATACATATGATTCGTAAGTAGATACCAGACATTGGGGGTGGCATGTAGATGCTCCAGTATATCTTAAAGCGATTTTTAATTTCTATGGTGACGTTGTGGATTATTGTTACTATTACATTTATCTTGATGGTTAGTATTCCAGGTTCACCTTTTAATGATGAACGTGCATCGAATGAAACGGTGCAGGCAAATCTAGAGGCGCATTATAATCTAGATGATCCTTATCATGTACAATACTTGCTTTATTTGAAATCGGTTGCAACGCTAGATTTTGGCCCTTCCATTAAGCAGCCGAATCAAACAGTTAATGATCTATTGGGGAGAGGTTTTCCGATTTCATTTGAGCTTGGTATTGTAACGATTATTGTGGCAGTTATTTCTGGTATCGTCTTAGGAATCATTTCCGCACTTCGCCATAATGGGATTGTTGATTATTTAGCTATGGGATTAGCTGTACTCGGTATTTCTATTCCAAACTTTATTTTAGCAACATTGCTTATTCAAGAGTTAGCAGTCAATGCGAAAATTTTCCCGGTTGCGACTTGGTCAAGTCCAATGCATATGGTACTTCCAGTATTGGCGCTTGCAACAGGGCCAATGGCAATTATTGCTCGATTAACAAGATCGACCATGATTGAAGTATTAACGCAAGATTACATAAAAATGGCCCGTGCCAAAGGCCTATCACCATGGAAAATAACCATTAAACATGCGTTACGAAATGCACTCATGCCGATTGTCACGATTATGGGTACCCTACTTGCAGGAATTTTGACGGGAACCTTTGTGATCGAGCAAATTTTTGCAATTCCTGGGATGGGTAAATATTTTGTCGAGAGTATTAATCAACGCGATTATCCCGTTATTATGGGAACAACTGTATTTTATAGTGCCTTTCTAATTTTCATGCTTTTCTTGGTGGATATCGTTTATGGCATTCTGGACCCTCGAATAAAATTACATAAAAAAGGAGGGGAATAGGAGATGCGTACATTAGGTGAACGATATGAAAGTCATTCTACTTCAAATGTACCAGAGGAATGGTTTTCCTTAAAAGAGAAGGATAAAGAAGCTGCTGAAGTTGTATTAAGACCCTCGCTTTCCTACTGGCAGGATGCATGGAGAAGATTAAGGAAAAATAAGATGGCGATGCTAGGGCTTGTTTTTCTCATTTTGCTAAGTTTTATGGCCATATTCGGTCCGATGATGACGCCATATGAAGTGAATGTACAGGACCGTCCGAACCAATACCAACCTCCATCTTCAGAGCATTGGTTCGGAACGGATTCAGCTGGACGTGATGTTTTTACAAGAACATGGTACGGCGCACGTATATCATTATTTGTAGGGTTAGTTGCAGCACTAATTGATGTGTTTATCGGGATAATCTGGGGTGGAATATCTGGCTATAAGGGCGGGAGAACCGATACGATTATGATGCGCATCATTGAGATTTTATATGGAATTCCAAGTCTACTTGTTACGATTCTGCTATTAGTTGTATTAGGTCCTAGTTTATTCACTATTATTCTAGCATTAACAATTACAGGCTGGGTAGGGATGGCCCGAATTGTGCGGGGACAGGTCCTACAAATTAAGAATTATGAATTTGTTCTAGCATCCCAGTCTTTTGGTGGCAAGGCCTCAAGAATTATTCGAAAACATTTGCTCCCAAATACGATGGGACCAATTATCGTACAAATGACGCTATCTGTCCCTTCTGCAATATTTGCAGAAGCTTTCTTAAGTTTTATCGGACTAGGTATTCAAGCGCCATATGCGAGTTGGGGTGTCATGGCGAATGATTCGTTAGGTGCAATTCTTTCAGGAAATTGGTGGACATTGTTCTTCCCAGCATTCTTTATTTCGTTTACGATGTTTGCCTTTAATGTATTAGGTGACGGGCTACAAGATGCCCTTGATCCAAAACTGAGAAAGTAGGTGTGGACAATCGAAAGAATACTAGAAGTTGAGAACCTACATGTGACCTTTTCTACCTATGGAGGAACGGTGAGAGCTGTAAGAGGTGTTGATTTCTATTTAAATAAAGGGGAAACACTTGCAATCGTAGGAGAGTCAGGCTGTGGAAAAAGTGTGACATCAAATGCAATCATGCGTCTCATTCCAAATCCACCAGGAAAAATAACCGATGGGAGAATTACTTTTAAAGGGAAGGATTTAACAAGCTATACGGAAAAGGAAATGCGTAAGGTTCGTGGGGTTGATATTTCAATGATATTCCAGGATCCAATGACAGCACTTAATCCTACCCTTACAATTGGGACACAATTGATGGAAGGGCTTGTTGAGCATCAAAAAGTCTCATCTAAGGAAGCAAAGAAAAAGGCCATAGAAATGATGGAACTCGTTGGCATTCCAAGCCCTGAAGAAAGGCTAAAGCAATATCCACATCAATTTAGTGGTGGGATGCGTCAACGAATTGTAATTGCAATTGCGCTCATTTGTAAACCAGAATTGCTAATCGCTGACGAACCAACAACAGCATTAGATGTTACCATTCAGGCGCAAATTCTTGAACTATTTGAGAAGATACAAGAAGCAACAGACGTTTCTATTATTCTAATTACACACGATTTGGGCGTAGTAGCAAAGATTGCTGACCGGATTGCGGTGATGTATGCTGGAAAGATTATTGAAACAGGTACAAAGCGGGATATCTTTTATAAACCGCAACATCCGTATACGAAAGGTCTATTAAATTCTGTTCCAAGATTGGATGAGAAAGGGAAGTTACAGCCAATCGATGGAACGCCACCAGATTTATTCTCACCTCCGGTAGGCTGTCCTTTTACAGCAAGATGTCCACTTGCTATGGAGGTGTGTGATAAAGTTTACCCCAATCAAACAGAGCTTTCAGATGTACATCAAGTAAACTGTTGGCTACAGGATGAGCGGGCGAAAAAACTACTAGCTTCTACAGTTAGTAAGTAAATGAATAAGGGGGCAAAAGAATGAAGAAGTTTCTATTGATTCTATTGGCAATTTTTACGGTTGGATTACTTGCGGCGTGTACAACGGGTGAAGACGCGGGAGAAGAAGAGCCAGCGGAGGAAACAGACCAGAAGGACGACACTACAGAAGAAGAGGCAAATGAAGAAGCGGTAACAGAAGGAGAGAAAGTACTTCTATTAAACAATGGCATTGAACCAACTTCCTTTGACCCATCCATTGGTTTTGACCAAGTATCATGGGATCCTTTAAACAACCTGATGGAAGGACTAACTCGTCTTGATCAAGATTCGAAGGCTGGCCCAGGGGTTGCTGAAAGTTGGGATATCTCAGACGATGGCCTTACGTATACGTTCCATCTCCGTGAAGATGCCAACTGGTCAAATGGTGACCCTGTTGTAGCAGAAGATTTTGTTTTTGCGTGGAAACATATGCTGAATCCAGAAACAGCTTCACCTGCAGCGTTCTTAGCATATTTCATTGAAGGGGCTGAAAGTTATAATAATGAAGAAGGCTCTAGTGATGATGTAGCAGTTACGGCAGTCGATGAGAAAACGTTAGAGGTCGTTCTAACAGCTCCTACTGGATTCTTCTTAGATGTACTAACAAATCCTGCATTCTTTCCAGTGAATCACCAGGTTGCCCAGGATAATTCTGAATGGCATGCTGAAGCTGATTCCTTCGTTGCCAATGGTCCATTCCTACTTGAATCTTGGGACCATAATGTCGAATTAGTGATCGCGAAAAATCCTGAATACTGGGATGCAGCTGCTGTGAAATTAGATAAGGTTCATTTTGCAATGGTAAATGATACGAATACACAATACCAAATGTTTGAAAGTGGAGAGCTTGATACGGCAACTATTCCACCAGAAATGTCAGATCAATTAATTGATGGAGAAAATGTATTTATTGGTCCGTATGGTGGTCTTGAATTTTATCGTTTCAACCTTACAGAAGAACCATTCCAAAATAAGAAAATCAGACAGGCGTTTGCATATGCAACGAATCGAGATGAAATTGCCCAGTACGTTGTTAAAAATGGTGTCGAGCCTGCATATGGTTTTATTTCACCAGGATTCACAACACCTTCTGGAGAGGACTTTCGTGATGTAAATGGAGACCTTGTACCTTATGATCCTGAGTTAGCAAAGCAATTACTTGCTGAAGGGATGGAGGAAGAAGGATACGATGAATTGCCAGAAATAACATTGACGTATAGCACAAGTGATAGCAATAAAGCTGTTGCCGAAGCGATGCAAGATATGTTCATCCAAAATCTAGACGTTGAAGTAACACTAGAAAACCAAGAGTGGGGTGTGTTTGCTGAAGCACAGCAAAACTTAGAACTGCAATTTTCTCGTAGTTCATTCATCAATGATTACAATGACCCAGTAAACTTCTTAGAAAGCTTTATCACCGATTCGTATATGAACCGCACAGGATTTTCTAGTGCTGCGTATGATGAATTAATTGCAAATGGAAGAGCAGAAACAGATCCAGAAGCACGATACAATTATTTATTTGAAGCTGAAAAATTATTAGCAGAAGAAATGATTGCAATGCCAATTCGCTATTATAATACAGTTGTTCTAGAAGCGGAAGGTGTATCTGGTATTTTACGACATCCAGTAGGCTACTTTGATTTGAAATATGCAGATAAGCAATAAGAGATTGGAATGGCTCATTTGAAGAAACACATGGCCACGCCCCACGCCTAGGTTGGCTGGGTGTGGCCTAATGAAACACCACTTATACATATATCACAAAGGAGCGGTGTAAATGCTATTACCAGAGAGGTTGCATAAAGGGGATAGGGTTGGAATAATTGCCCCGGCAGGACCGCCAAATCTTATGAATTTGCAAAAAGCAATATCTTTTTTTGAAGCGTTTGACCTGAAAGTGCAGTACGGCAAACATATCGACAAAGTCCATGGTTACTTAGCAGGCACGGATGAAGAACGGCTTTGTGATTTCCATGACATGGTAGCAAATCCGGATATTAAGGCAATCTTCTTTGCACGCGGTGGATACGGAACTGCACGCATTGCGCCATATATTAATTATCAGTTGATTAAAGAGAATCCTAAAATAATTTGGGGATATAGTGATATAACTTATTTACATACTGCAATACGCAAGCATTCAAATATGATAACCTTTCACGGACCGATGGCTGCTTCTGATTTAGGGAAAGAAGAACTTGATGAACGAACAACATTTCACATGTGGAAACAGCTATTTGAACCTGCGGAGGTGGCCTATACGGAAAATACATTTGGAGGTAGCTATCCACTTAAAGTGATTCAATCTGGTGAGGTAGAAGGTCAACTTGTTGGAGGGAATTTGTCGCTTTTAGTCAGTTCGATTGGAACACCATTTGAAATAGATACGAAAGGGAAGTTGCTATTTATTGAAGACATTGGAGAAGAACCTTATCGTATTGACAGCATGCTTAATCAGTTGAAACTGTCAGGTAAACTTTCGGAAGCTGCTGGAATTATTATCGGTGATTTCGCGAATGCTGAGTCAAAACTACCTTCTTCTTTTACAGTAGAGGAAGTTTTTGAAGATTATTTTAGCCATTTATGTTGTCCGGTGATGAGTGGATTTATGATAGGCCATTGTTTACCACACTTTGCTATACCACTTGGTGTACGTGCAAAGTTATCAACCGATAATAAAATGCTTGTTGTTGAACCAGGGGTAAGGTGAAAAAGTGGCTGGTGCCCGGTTCCTCTAATTTGATAGAGAAGTACTCACTTGAATTCGAGCGACAGAGATCCAAATTCGAGCGGCATTGATCCGAATTCGAGCAGCATTGATCCAAATTCGAGCGACAGAGACCCAAATTCGCGCGGCGGTGATCCGGATTCGAGCGGCAGTGATCCAAATTCGCGCGGCAGTGATCCAAATTCGAGCGACAGAGACCCAAATTCGCGCGACGGTGATCCGAATTCGAGCGGCAGTGATCCAAATTCGAGCGGCATTGATCCAAATTCGAGCGGCATTGATCCAAATTCGAGCGGCAGAGACCCAAATTCGCGCGGCGGTGATCCGGATTCGAGCGGCAGTGATCCAAATTCGCGCGGCAACCAAATGAAAGTCCAAACATTCCCCCCCTGAGAAATAGCATATATGAGTTATTTCCATGAATATAACATCATAATAAAAATTAAAACAAACGTTTGATTCATTGAATTCAGATTGAGAAAGGGGCAGCATGATGTTTAAACAAACGTTCGACCTATTTTCTAAAGAAATATGGATTACAGCGGTTCAAGTTGGTACAGTGTGGACGAATCCACAGTCAATAAGGGAGATTGATAGAGAAGGAACAATGATGCCAACGGATATCGACCACTGGATTACATCATTATCCTATGAAGATAGTCTAGCATTATGCGACGAAAATAGAATACAAACGCAAACGCTATTTGGTGAGCCGGTAATAGTTACAGAGATAAAAGGGGATTTCGCGCATGTTATTATTCCCTCACAGCCCTCTAAGAAGGATGAACGGGGATATCCTGGTTGGATGCCACTAGCACAAATTAAAAAAGTGAAGAAGCAAGAATGGATTAAACCTCAAACAGCGGCTGTCACAATCGATAAAGCATGGTTGGAAATGTTCGATGCAGAAAAAGAAATGAAATTGAGCTATTTAACGCTATTGCCAGTTGAAAATATTCATCACGATCGAGTAGAGGTAATAACACCATTGGGTAACCGATTTTTATCAAAAGAGGATGTCAGTATTTTTCCTACAAAGGAAGGCTTGTCTTGTGGGGAAGCTCAGGATATTGTGAAATCTGTAGAACGTTTTGTTGGTCTTCAATATTTCTGGGGTGGGATGAGTGCATTTGGCTACGATTGTTCTGGTCTCGCATATGCCGCGCATAAAGCAAACGGGTACCTTATTCCAAGGGATGCTGGAGACCAAGCGAAAGCAGGAGTCGAAGTTCCGTTAACAGATATTAAGAAAGGTGATTTATTATTTTTTGCCTATAAAGCAGGAAAAGGGAGTATTCATCACGTAGGTATATATGAAGGTAAAGGTAAGATGCTCCATGCACCACAAACAGGTAAAGGTGTTGAATCTACTATGATAGCCGGTACAAAATATGAAAAAGAACTTTGTGCAGCTAGACGATATGCCAGGTAGAGCTAGATATAGGCAAAGGGGGAACATGATGGAAGAAAGAATCTTAGATGTGAAAAAATTATCCAAGTATTTTGATATGGGAAAAGGAAAAACATTGAAGGCAGTAAATGATGTAAGTTTCTTTGTTAACAGGGGAGAGACGTTTGGTTTAGTAGGTGAGTCTGGGTGCGGGAAATCAACGATTGGGCGGACGATTATGGGCCTATATAACAAAACCAGTGGTGATGTAATCTTTGACGGTATTAATGTACATAGCTTAAATGAAACGGAAAAGTTTGATTTTTACCGTAAAATACAAATGATATTCCAGGACCCATACGCATCGTTAAATCCTCGTTCAACCGTAAAGGAAATTATTGCAGAGCCGATGGAAATTCACGGATTATATAAAAGTAAGACTGAACAACTTGACCGTGTATATGAGCTACTAGAAGAGGTAGGGTTGAACAGGGACCATGCTAATCGCTATCCGCATGAATTCAGTGGTGGTCAACGACAACGGATTGGGATTGCCCGAGCACTTGCGTTAGACCCTGATTTTGTCATTGCGGATGAACCGATTTCCGCACTAGATGTCTCTGTACAAGCGCAAGTTGTAAATCTATTAAAGGAATTACAACTAGAGAAAGGACTAACATTTTTATTTATTGCACATGATTTGGCAATGGTGAGACAATTTGCGGACAGGATTGGTGTGATGTACTTAGGGAATATGGTTGAATTAACCGATAGTGACGGGCTTTATGACAAACCGTTACATCCTTATACACAAGCCTTGTTATCCGCAATTCCCATTCCAGATCCTGATATTGAAGAAGAACGGGAACGAATCATATTAGAAGGAGAGTTGCCAAGCCCTGTTGATCCACCGAGTGGCTGTGTGTTCCGCACGCGTTGTCCGATGGCAATGGCAGTATGTCGGGAAGTAAAGCCGACTTTCCAGGAAATTGAACAAAAACATTACGTAGCTTGTCATTTATATGATGAAACATTGGACGAAATTGCGAAAGAAAAGTTGAATATTGTTACAAACTAATGCTGCCACCTATGCACTTCATGTGTATGGGTTTTTATTTTTGCGGCTAAAATTTTTAAAAATTTGTTCTATAAAATCCTCAAACTGTATACATTTATTAATAGGGAAGCTAGATTAGTTATGTACACAAGCAGGAGGAGGAGAACGTTGATAAGGAACAAATACAAACCGGTAAAACGATGGAAGAAAAAAAATGCAACTTTAATCAAGCAACTAAAAAGGAAACAATCATTCTATGGACAGAAAACGAATACGGATCAGGTAAAATTGAAGAAAGTCATTCCATTTTCCAATAATAAACGTCCGTATTTACAGGCTAAACAATCAAAATGGAGAATTCCTACTGTATTTACAATTTCAAGTTTGATTTTGACCATTCTAGTAATCCCAACACTTATTGTTGTACCTTCTGGAAAAAGTGAATCATCACAAGAAATAGCGACGATTGCAGAAGAATTAGATACAGCGGCTAAAATAGAGGAATCACCTTTCGCGGTGGAAGTCATGCGTAGTACAACGAAAACAGTGGAAGATATTCCATTAGAAGATTATGTTGCAGGAGTTGTTGCATCTGAAATGCCAATTGAATTTGAACTGGAAGCATTAAAGGCACAGGCGCTTGCTGCAAGAACTTACTTGGTGAATCACTTGCTTCATGGTAATGAAGCTTCAGAATATGATGTAACGGATACGGTCCAGCACCAAGTTTATCGAAGCGAAGAAGAGCTTCTAGCTGAATGGGGAAGTAAGTACACCGAGAGGATGAATAAGATAAGAGAAGCGGTGAACGCAACGAAGGGGGAAATTTTAACCTATAAAGATGCACCGATCACTGCAGCATTCTTTTCAACGAGCAATGGTTACACGGAGAATTCAGAGGATTATTGGGAAAGTGAATTGCCATATTTAAGAAGTGTTGAAAGCCCATGGGACAAAGACTCTCCTAAATACCTTCATCAAAATACATTTACTATCGAACAGGTGGAAACGGCATTAGAAATCGATTTACCGAATGAAACGCCACTTTTTTTGGAAGAAGCAAGGACAGAGAGTGGACGTGTGAAAGAGCTAGGAATTGAAGGGCATTCCTTCTCTGGAAGGGATATCCGCGATAAGTTAGAATTGAAGTCCAGTGACTTTACGATTGAGCAAAATAATGGGCATCTTGTATTTACAACAGAAGGCTATGGCCATGGAATTGGTATGAGTCAGTATGGTGCGAATTATATGGCAAAAGAAGGGAAAACCTACCAGGATATTGTTAAGCACTACTACCAAGGTGTAGAAATAAGTACGGTAAATGATACAACACCAACCCTCGTCTCGAAATAGACGGGGGTTTTTCTTGTTTCTGCTCTACTAGGAGCGCGGATAAGTGAGAGGAATTCTTTTCGCCAAAGTTCACCCAGGAATCGCTGAAGTTCACAGAGATTTAGCTGAAGTTCACAATCAATTCGCTGAAGTTCACACCTTTCTCGCCAAAGTTCACACCGATAAACCAAGGCAAAGCACTGATAAAATGCAGGTTTACTAAGTAATCTATCATCATTACTTATTTAATAGGAATCCCTTACCTTTCCCCACTTTCCAAATAAAATGCATCATTTTAAAAAGTTTTTTTCACGAGATGTATATATTTCCGCTTTTCTGATAACAATGGTTCTTGAGGTGATGTTCTAATGAATGAAGAAAACAAAGGAACTCCAAAAAATAAATGGAGTCGTATTTTCCGGAAAAAATGGTTTTTCCCAGCATTATATTTGTCAATCGCTGCGCTTTTATTAGCTGGTGTGGTTTGGTATCAAAATCTTGATAACCAAGCTCAAGATGCTACTGAACAAACAGAAGATGAGCAGTTGGCGGAAGATTATGTACCAACACCGAATGATGAAGATGCAGAACCAGTACTTGAGCAACAAGAAACGATCCAGTTACCTGTAACAGATCTAGATCAATCAGAAATCGTAACTAAATTTTATGATTACAATGCATCCCAAGAAGATCAAGAAGCTGCTTTGGTGTTCTATAACAATAGATACTACCAAAGTACAGGAGTTGATATTGCATCAGCAAATGATGAAACATTTGATGTTGTAGCATCATTAAGCGGTACGGTTCAAGAAGTGAAGGAAGACCCGTTACTAGGAAATGTCGTTACACTAACACATCCTAACGAAGTCATGACACACTATGCAAGTCTTGGTGAAGTCACTGTAACAGCTGGTGATGATGTAAAACAAGGCGATAAGCTTGGAACTGCTGGAAAAAATATTTTCGGAAAAGACAATGGTACACATGTACACTTTGAAATTAGAAAAGATGGAAAAGAAGTGAATCCTGAAAGCTACTTTAATCAGCCAGTTAGCAACTTGGACAATGAGCTAGGTGAGGAAGTAAGCGAGGATTCAGAGCAGGCAGAAGATCAAGAATCTGAGGCAAATGAAGCAGCTGAATCAACTGAATCAGAAGAAGCAGAGCAGACTGAAACTGAATCAGAAGAAGCAGAGCAAACTGAAACAGAAGAATCAGAAGAAGAGGCTCCTGGTGAAGATGATTCAGTAGTAGACGATTCTGAAGACGAAGATGTAGATTCTGAAGATGAAAATTAAATCTAAAAAACTCTAGTAAAAAATTTTTACTAGAGTTTTTTTCCTTTTTTCTCGCAAAATCTATCTAATTCTTGGGTAATACTACCACTTTTATTTATCCCTGCCAGATATTGTCGAACGATTCTTATAATATTCTACAAAAATATGTGTTACTATAATAATGGTTAAGAAATGAAAGGGTTTTACTTCACGACAATTCACATAAAATAACGATAAAAAATAGAGAGAAAGAACGAGAAAGTTTTCTAATTTTGGAAGGGGAGAATATGAGATTGTCGGCTAACATTTTATTAGAAAAGAAAGAGCAAACATGGGAGCAATTCCAGGAAAGGGTGAGATTGGAATGTGACATAGAAACTGAGACTCAGATGATGCGGAGGTTTTTCTTGCAAACATCCTCCATAGATGTTCAGAAAAAGGGTCTAGAATTTCTGTATATGAATGGGTTCTATGATGATTTACAGCTTTTAATTAAGATTAATCAACAATCTGATTACACTTCGAATCGAAATTGGGCCAGAATCTATCAAATATTACTAGATACGAAGAGCGGCCAATACTCCCCAGAAGAATTACTACAACAATTAGAGCAACTACACACCCAGGAGACAGAAGTGCTATGTTTAAAGGAATTCGCAAAAATCAACATCTACTACAACAGAAATCAGTATAACGAGTTTGGTAATTTTCTAAATACGATAGAACAATTATTCCTAATGATTGATGACTACTTTCTATTAGATTACTTCAAACTCCGAATCAGTCAAATATACTTTGTGTATTCATTAATGAAGAATGAGCTAATTATTGCTAGAAAATATGGTTACAAGGTTTTAACGTTAACGAAGAGCCCTTCCATACAAGTGGATGCGCATATTAAATTAGGCTTGTCGTACACTTTTGATTCCTATTCACAAGGTATATACCATTTGGAGCAGGCACTAAAGATTGCTAAAAAGCATCATCTAACAGAAAAAATTTACTTAATTGAACAGCGAAATATTCCATTCTTGTCAGCTAAATTTAAAAAGGTAGAAAACATCTCAACAAACGATATTAGTGAACAAGCCCATATTGAAATTGCTAAAGGCAACGATGAAAAAGCAGTTGAATTACTCGAAGATGTTTCTTTGGATACGCCATTTAGATTATATTATATGGGGAAAGCAAAAGGTGACAGAAATTTATTGATACGAGCATACAAGGAATTTATTCATGAGAGAGGTGACTACTTCTTTAGTAGATTGCCCCTCGATGAATTAAGAAAAATATATATTTAAAAGGAGTAATGTTATGAAAAAACGACATGTGTTAATAGGTATGTGTGTAGCTGCTGTATTTGCTCTTGTTTTCGGTTCTCCAGAAATAATTGTTACTCAAGATCCTGGTTTGGGTGATTTATTTAGCTAATTAAGTTTATGTACTAGGTACTTCGTATATTCATACGGAGTGCCTTTTCTTTTTTATACCCGATTACTTTCAATCTAAACGTATATTTTAAAAATTATTATGTGTTTTGAATACTTTATTCTTGGATTTTAATCATAAACAGGCTAGCGGTGTAATAAAATGAATACAAATCAGTCATTTTCAGGCGTCTGAGGTGAGAGCTTATGTGGCTGTTAGACAAACATGAATAAACAGATATGTAAATGGTAATATTGTTACTAAAAATTACAGAAAATTCATTTAATTTTATATCTTAGATAACCATGCATACATAATAATGAACCCCTTTCATAGTCCCTTATAGTATATGAACAAGCTGCAACCACATGAACACCTTGTCTCATTTTTAGCACCTCGGAAGTTATCAACTTAGGGAGGCGAACGGTGTGCACGATTACATCAAAGAAAGAACAGTTAAGATAGGAAAACATGTTGTAGAAACAAGAAAGACAGTTCGAACCATTGCGAAAGAGTTTGGTGTCTCAAAAAGTACTGTACACAAAGACCTAACAGAGCGACTACCAGAAATAAACCCTGAATTAGCCATTCAAGTAAAGGAAGTGCTTGAATACCATAAAGCAATACGGCATTTACGTGGAGGTGAAGCAACGAGGAAAAAGTATAAAATTGAGGAGACGAATAACGAAGTGAAACCTGTTGGATAACACCGGAAGTCAGCCGTTTTTTGTGGGCTGGCTTTTGTGCGGTCTTGTCTGTGCGGTGGAATCAGCAGATGCACCCAAAACTGTCCCCTGTAACCCGCAAGAATCACTCCCAAGTATCCCCATTTCCTCCAAATAAATTCGGATAAAATTTTTTGCTGGAAATGCAGTTAATTGTAGAATTTTGTGGTAAAATATTTTATTAGTAGCATTATGTTTTCTAAAGCAGATGCAAGATAGTTATGGTAGGAGGATCTAGATACATGTTTTCTAGGGATATTGGAATTGACCTTGGAACAGCAAATGTTTTAATACATCTTAAGGGAAAAGGGATTGTCTTAAATGAGCCATCTGTTGTGGCGATGGATCGGAATACAGGAAAAGTACTTGAAGTTGGTGAAGCGGCTAGACGTATGGTTGGACGGACACCAGGAAACATTGAAGCAACACGCCCATTAAAAGACGGTGTTATTGCTGATTTTGATGTGACAGAAGCGATGTTAAGACATTTTATAAATAAAATTAATGTAAAAGGGGTTCTTTCTAAACCAAGAATGCTTATTTGTTGCCCGACAAACATTACGAAAGTGGAACAAAAGGCAATCAGAGAAGCTGCTGAGAAATCTGGAGGAAAGAAAGTTTACCTAGAAGAAGAGCCGAAAGTTGCTGCAATTGGTGCTGGAATGGATATTTATCAGCCAAGTGGTAATATGGTCGTTGATATCGGTGGTGGAACAACAGATGTTGCTGTGCTTTCCATGGGTGGAATTGTAACTTCAGAATCCATCAAAATGGCCGGTGATAAGTTCGATATCGAAATCCTTCAATACATTAAGAAAAAGTACAAGCTATTAATCGGTGAGCGTACGGCAGAAGATATTAAAATTCAGGTTGCTACCGTATTTGAAGGTTCAAGAAATGAAGAGATGGAAATAAGAGGCCGTGATATGGTATCAGGTTTACCGCGTACAATTTCAGTTCAATCCGCTGAAATTGAAGAAGCGTTACGTGAATCGGTTTACTTAATTGTTCAAGCAGCAAAGACGGTTCTTGAACGCACACCACCAGAATTATCTGCAGATATTATTGATCGTGGGATTATTTTGACAGGTGGCGGTGCATTGATTCACGGAATAGATCAATTACTTGCAGAAGAATTAAAGGTCCCTGTCTTCATTGCGGAAGAACCGATGAGCTGTGTTGCAAAAGGAACTGGAATTATGCTTGAGAATATCGATAAAATAGAAAAAAGAAAAATGATGTAAGATAGAAACAGTTAAGTTTCGTTCATTCTGTGGGAGCATTTCCCATAGAATGAACCATCTTCCTAGTGTATATGGAATGGAGGAATAGATATGTTAAGAGGTTTCTATACTGCTGCAAGTGGAATGCTGTCTCAGCAGCGAACACAAGAAGCGTTAGCGAATAATATAGCGAACATGAATACAATTGGCTATAAAGCAGATCAAACAACACTACGCGCATTCCCTGAACTTTTGCTTCAGCAATCGGGATCCCAAAATATCCCCACTAAAAATGGTCTAAATCTACCAGTACAGCATACGATTGGCTCAATCAATACCGGTGTATATGTACAAGAAACAATCCCCAACTTTTCCCAAGGTGATTTAAAAGAAACAGGCTTAACAAGCGATTTAGCTATTGTACAAGGCGGATTGCCAGATGAAACAGGTGCGTTGTTTTTTACTGTCCAAAATGAAGCAGGAGAGCCCCGTTATACGAGAAATGGGAATCTGACTGTGGATGGACAAGGTTTCCTTACAACAAACCAAGGGCACTATGTTTTAGATCAGGCAGGGAATCCAATACAAACAAATGGCATGGAATTTACAATATCCCCAGAAGGATTACTTCAAACACCAGAACAAACGGTACAACTTGGCATTGCGTACGTGGCGAATGCGAATGATTTAGTGAAGGAAGGAAACGACTTGTTTAACGGTGAAGCAGGAGCAGTTCCACCTGGTGCGACGTATAGCGTTAAACAGGGATTTCTAGAGCAGTCAAATGTTGATGCACTTCAAACGATGACAGATATGATGACGTCTTATCGCCTATTTGAAACAAATCAGAGGGTTTTAAAGGCCTATGATGAAAGCATGGGTAAAGCAGTAAGTGAGATAGGAAGAATTGGCTAAAGCTTTATAGAAACGTAAGGGAGGGAAAATGTATGTCTAGAATGATGATTCAAGCAGCAGTAACGATGAATCAATTGCAAAATAAGCTTGATGTAATTGGTAATAATATGGCCAATAGCCAAACCACAGGTTATAAAGCGCGAGAAGCACAGTTTTCATCTTTATTGTTTCAGCAAATGGACAATCTAAATACTCCTGAGAATGCGGAAGGTCGTTTAACTCCTGATGGTATTCGTATTGGAGCTGGTGCTAGACTCGGCTCTATCAACAGTAATTTTGGTCAGGGGAATATTGTTACCACAGACCGTGCCCTTGATACAGCCTTACTAGGTAGAAACCATTATTTTCAAATCCAAGTAACAACGAATGATGTTACAGAAACGAGATATACAAAAGATGGGGCATTTTATCTTAGCCCAGTGGAAGGCAATCAATCTGTCATGCTTACGACAAGTGATGGAAATCCTGTCCTTGGTGAAAACGGCCCAATTATTTTTGCAGATGGATTTGATAACATTGATATCCGTGAAAATGGACAAGTTGTTGTTGAGCGTGCGGGACAAACAGAAGTGGCAGGTACTCTAGCAGTTGTAGAAGCTGTTCGTCCAGAAGTACTTGAAGCAACTGGTGAAAATATGTTTCGATTACCTGATTTGAATGCATTGGGGTATAATATAAACGAAGTGCTCAGGCAAGCTCCACAGAATGGTGCGTTATTGCAGAGTAATGCATTAGAGCAATCAAACGTTGATCTTTCAAAAGAAATGACTGAATTAATAATGACCCAGCGCTCCTATCAATTTAATTCAAGAACAATCTCGATGGGTGACCAAATGATGGGCTTAGTAAATTCCCTACGATCCTAAGGTTTATTTAAAAAATTCTATTAATTATCTAGGGCGTTATGTTAAACTGATCATAGGATGGCTAGTACATTTGCCATGGATCTATAGGATTAAGGAGTAATTAATATGTCAACTGACCAATCAAATCAAGCTGTTGCCGAAAAGCCATCTAGAAAAGCTCTAAAAAATGGAGAGAAAGACAAAAAGAAAGAGTCGGCTGCAGAAGAAGCTAAAGCAGAAAAGGTAACAAGAAAACAGCAAAAGAAAAAGAGAAAATTAGAAAAACGACAAAATAAAAAGCCAAGACGAAGAATTTTCCCAATTTGGCTTCGGATTATTATTGTCTCAATTGCTGCTTGTGCTGCATTAGTTGCAGGTTTAATGATTGGATATGGTGTTCTTGGTGATGGAAATCCTACAGACGCATTAAGAACAGAAACATGGCAACATATTATAGATATTGTAACAAAAGTTGAATAAAATACACGAGGCAATTCATTCTATTGGGTGAGTTGCTTTTTTTTGATCAGGGTAACGTACTCATCTTTGGATAAATTCGTTCATCTCAGGATAAATGTTCTTATCTCTGGAAATATTCGTTCATCTCAGGATAAATGTTCTTATCTCTGGATATATTCGTACATCTCAGGATAAATGCTCTTATCTCTGGAAATATTCGTTCATCTCAGGATAAATGCTCTCATCTCTGGATATAATTGTTCATCTCAGGATAAATGCTCTTATCTCTGGATAAATTCGTACATCTCAGGATAAATGCTCTTATCTCTGGAAATATCCGTTCATCTCAGGATAAACGTTCTTATCTCAGGAAATATCCGTTTATCTCAGGATAAATGTTCTTATCTCAGGAAATATCCGTTCATCTTAGGATAAATGTTCTTATCTCTGGATAAATTCGTTCATCTTAGGATAAACGTTCTTATCTCTGGATATAATCGTTCATCTCAGGATAAATGCTCTTATCTCTGGAAATATTCGTTCATCTCAGGATAAATGCTCTCATCTCTGGAAATATCCGTACATCTCAGGATAAATGTTCTCATCTCCCAACACTCCCACCAAATACTTCATATAGCACCTTACATCTGCTATAATAGGAGCTAGTCCTAATACTTACAATAAAGGAGTGGGAGCATGTTAGATATTGAACAAATCAAGGAAATCATACCTCATCGTTATCCATTTTTATTAGTAGATAAAGTTACGGAGATGGTGGAAGGTGAACGGGTTGTTGGGTTAAAAAATGTAACAGCAAATGAACCTTTTTTTCAAGGGCATTTCCCACAATACGCGGTAATGCCTGGTGTATTAATTCTTGAGGCACTTGCCCAAGTTGGAGCGATTGCTGTACTAGATATGGAAAAAAATAAAGGGAAGCTTGGGTTTTTAGCGGGTGTGGATAAGTGCCGTTTTAAAAAGCAAGTAAGACCTGGAGATCAACTGAAATTAGAAGTAGAGATACTTCGAATGAAAGGGCCGATTGGTAAAGGAAAGGGAATTGCAACCGTTGATGGCGAAGTAGCATGTGAAGCGGAAATAACGTTTGCAATTAAATAAATCGGCAACTTGAAAAATATTGCAAAAAACATGTATCACTTCTCCTAAAATGGTTAACCTAAGGGCGAATCAATATATTAAAGGAGGAGACAGATCATGTCTAAACGTTTTTTGATTAAATTAGGTGCGCCAATATTGGCTTTATCTTTAATCGCTGCTTGTGGAACGGATGAGGAACAAGATCCGATTGATGAAGAAGCTCCACTAGCTCCTGAAGATGAAGCGCCATTGAACCAAGAGGATGACAATAATGATACAAATCCGGCAGAAGAAGACGGTGCTGGTGATGGCCTTATGGATGAAGAAGGAATCAATGGAAATGGTGACATCGGAACGGACGAAGGAACAGGTACGGATGACACAAATGGCGGTGGAACGAACGGTACTGAAGATGGAACTGGTAATGATGGCACCCAAAATGAGCAAGAAGATGAGTTAATCGAAGACGAAAACCAATAATTGCGAAAAAATAAGCAGAACTCCTTAAATAAAGGTTGTTCTGCTTAAAATTTATGCGTAAATTTTTACAACTTTTCGAAATATAGGTAATTTGATGGATATTTAGTAATTTGCATAGTAAAATTGTAATAAAGTTTCTGTTTCTTCATGATTTCCACACACCTTTTTTAGAAGGAAACTAATAATGAAAATAGTAGGGATGGTCAATGAAGAAAATTTATATGGTGACAAAAGAGACAAAACTATTAAAGTACAATGAGTCGGATTACTACAAGACAACGATCTTCGAGAAAAACGAAGAGAAATACTCCCCCTTTCATCCAGAAATTATCTTAGACAATACGTGTAGAAAGGAAGGCACAAGCTTAGAAGGAAGAACAGGTGTTGTAAAAGAAATTCTTAAATCATCAAGTAAACTTCCAATTCCACTTATTATCGCAGAAGACGTTTATATGTTTCCTACTGCATCCGCTAAAAATAAAAACTGCGTATGGTTTTCTTACTACCAAATAAAAAAATACGAACAATATGGCGAGGGGACGCTTGTGACGTTTCATGATGAAACATTTATATATGTTGATATAAGTATAAACAGTTTTATAAGTCAACGAAGAAAGACAAGTGAGATTATCGTTTATTATAATAAACCAAAGCTTTTTACATAAATGAAACCATTAGAACTGAATACACGTATGAATGAGATAAAAGGGGAGACTACTGTTTCCCCTTTTGTTGCTTTTCGTTTTTTTCTAAAAGATTGTTGTTAAGTCCACTATTTATATCAACTAGAAGAATAAAAGGAATAAAGCGTAATAAAAAATTATGAGAAATTTAAAATTAGTACCCGTTACATATACGGCTGAAAAGGATATACTGGGGACTAGTAAGCTTATGCTATTTATTTTGTAACGGATGCGAAAGGAGTAGATTGGATGAGGAGATTATTACTTAGTGTAACAGCGATTTTGTTACTTATTGTACTTGCTGCATGCAACGAAGAAGAGCCAGTAGATGAAGAAGAAAGAGTTGTTGCAGTTGAGGTTGCAGAAGCAATGGAAGGTAATCTTACGGTAGAGAATATGATTTATGGTCGCACTACCCCACATCAAACGACACCGGTTATCGTACAAGTACCAGGTGAAATCGATGCGCTTGAGGTAGAGAATGGAGACAAGGTTGAAGAAGATGATTTGATTGCAACCCTTGCTACAGCGGCGGGTAACCAAAATATTCATTCAACAGCAGATGGTGAGGTTATTAATTTACAAGTGCAGGAAGGAGATATCGCAACGACTGACCAGCCATTAGCAATGGTCGCTAATTTGGATAGGATGGAGGTCCAGTTTTCAGTAATATCCTCCGTTCGTTCCTTATTTTCGAAAGCGGATACACTGGATGCGATGATAGATGGTAAGGAATACGAAGCAACAGTAACACAGATGGATACATTACCAGATGATACAGGTCTATACCCAATCATTGCAATAGTAGAAAATGAAGACGCGGATATTTTACCAGGAATGATTGCTGAAGTCGTTGTTCCAGAGGAAAAAATAGACTCTGCAATTATTGTACCGACTGAAGCGATTGTAGAAGAAGCTGAAGAGTCGTATGTTTATGTTGTAAAGGATAATATGGCTGAGAAGCGAGATATAACGATTTTGGAAACCGAGTCCAAGAATACGGCAATTGAAGGTGATATTAAAGCGGGAGACCAAATTATAACAACAGGTCAGCTTACACTTAACAACGGGATTCAGGTAAACGTAACGGGAGGGGAATAACGTGAAGCTCGTACATACATCCGTTAAACGACCTGTTGGTGTCATCATGATTGTACTTGCTATTATTGCGCTGGGACTTGTTTCTGTCCGTAACTTGGCTGTGGATCTCTTCCCGAAGATTGATTTACCAATCGCAGTGGTAGCAACGAATTATCCAGATGCAGCACCAGAAGACGTTGAGAATTTAATTTCGAGGACGATTGAATCTGCAGTAAGTTCTGTAGAAGGAATTGATACGGTTCAATCCCAGTCACAGTCTGGTGCATCTCTAGTATTGATGATGTTTAAGAATGGGACAGATTTGGATCAAGCATTACTAGATGTTAGGGAAAAAATAGACCAAGTAAAAGCATTTTTACCTGAAACAGCAGGCGACCCGAATATCTTACGCTTCAGTCCAGAGGCAATGCCTGTCATGTATGTTGGTCTAACTGGAAAAGATACAGCAGCCTTGACTCAGGTCGCAAATGATCAAATTATTCCCTATTTTGAACGGCAAGGTGGTGTTGCATCGGTAACGGTTGAGGGAGCTGTTACGCGTGAGATTCAGCTTGAGCTAGATACTGCGAAAATGCAACAATATGGTGTTTCCAGCGGAGAAATTGTTCAAGCTCTAAATAGCACGAATAATGCTGCATCCGTTGGTTCGGTTGACAAAGGGAATCAAAACTTGCAGCTTCGAGTCACAGGTGAATTTGAATCAACTGATGATATAGAAAATACGATTATTATGACGCAAGCTGGAGCAACTCTCCATGTTAAGGATGTTGCAACCGTTAAGGATACATATAAGGACCAAACATCTGCATCCCTTGTGAATGGGAAAGAGTCAATTGTACTTTCGATGATGAAGCAAACGGATGCAAATACGGTAGAGGTTGCAGGGAACATTAAGGAAAGCCTTGAAGAAATTAGTTCTGAGTTAGGGGACGCTGTAGAGCTAGAAGTACTTATTGATACATCTGAATTTATCGAGATGTCGGTCGATTCGGTTGTGCAAAATATTCTTATTGGCGGAGCAATATCTGTATTTATCCTCCTCTTATTTTTAAAGAGTATCCGTGCAACACTTGTTATTGGATTATCGATTCCGATTGCACTAATTACAACCTTTGCACTTATGTACTTTACAGGGCAAACACTAAATGTACTTACGTTAGGTGGTTTAGCACTAGGTATTGGAATGATGGTAGACAGTTCCATCGTTATTTTGGAAAATATTTATTCATACCGAAAACGAGGGTTCAGTTTGTTTGAATCAGCAACAAAAGGAGCATCAGAGCTTGCACCAGCTGTAATTGCTTCAACGACAACGACATTGGTTGTATTCCTGCCAATGGTATTCGTGAAAGGAATTGCATCCGATTTATTTATGCCACTTGGATTGGCGGTTGCCTTTTCCTTGGTCGCATCCCTTGTTGTTGCAATAACAGTTGTGCCAATGCTTTCATCTAAATTGCTTAGCGGTGCAATGAAAGACAATGGACGCCGCTACTGGTTTGATCGTTTTCTCGACCTTTTACGAAATAAATATAGTAATGGGCTAAAAGCAGTACTGAAATTCAGGAAAACAGCGATTACAGTAGTCGTTATAGCAATTGCCTTAAGTTTAGCATTAATCCCAACAATTGGTGCAGAATTTATTCCTGCTTCAGACCAAGGTCAAGCACAGATTTCGGTTGAGACGGAAGTTGGTTCGAAAGTTGAATACACACAAAGTATCGTAGAACAGGTAAATGGTATCCTCACAAGCTACGGCGACGTGATTGATATTAGTTATGTTACAGTCGGAGGGACGTCTAGTAACGTGGCATCATACACATTACAGATGGTTCCAGCTGGAGAAAGAGAGCAGTCGACAACAGAAATTGTTAAAGAAATGGATAAAGATTTAAGGAAGATTGCTGGTGCAAAAATAAGCGCTAATGCGATGGACGGCGGGATGATGAGTATGGGGGATCCTATTCAAATCTCTCTAAACGGACCCGAGCATGAGATACTACGTGAGCTGTCTGAAGAAGTGGTAGCAGAAATATCAACCATTGATGGGGTTTTTAATCCAACATCGTCTGCTTCAGAGGGTATCCCGCAAATGCAGATACACGTTTACGAAGAAAAGGCAGCAACATATGGATTAACCGAACAGCAAATTACAAGCCAGATTCAAATGCAATTTACCGGACAGTTAGCAACAACATATCGTGAATCAGGCCAAGAGCTTGATGTAAGGTTAGTGTATCCAGAGGACAAACGCTCTGAAATGAATGATTTGGAAGATATGAAAATCCAAACCGTAACAGGTGTGTTTATTCCGTTAAGAGAGGTTGCATCATTTGAAGAAATACAGGGACCAGCTTCCTTGTTAAGAGAAAATCAACAAGCCCAGATGAATGTGACAAGTGCACTTGTTGATCGTGACCTTGGAAGTGTTGTCACAGATATTGAAACAAAATTAGATGGAATGAACTTCCCTGAGGGCTATACATTTGCAATCGGCGGGCAAGCAGAAGACATGGTAGAATCCTTTGGCCAACTTGCACTGGCATTGGTATTCTCGATTTTTCTAGTGTATGCGGTTATGGCAGTTCAATTTGAGAATTTCTTGTTCCCGTTCATTATCATGTTTGCGATGCCAACATCAGTAATTGGAGTACTTGGTGGATTATTTATTACAGATATACCACTAAGCATACCTGGGTTTATCGGAATTATTATGCTCGCAGGTATTGTTGTAAATAACTCTATCGTGCTCGTTGATTATATTAATATCCTAAGGCGACGTGGTATGGAAAGAAAACAAGCAATCATTGAGGCAGGCAGGAGTAGATTACGTCCAATTCTAATGACAACATTAACAACGGTCCTTGCAATGATTCCGCTTGGCCTTGCATTAGGCGAGGGCGCAGAATTGCAACAACCACTTGCGATTACGATTATTTTTGGACTAAGTGTATCAACCCTATTTACGTTATTCTTTGTTCCGGTTATGTATACGTTATTGGATGACCTGACAGCGAAAGTTACTGGTAGGAGGAAGAAGGAAATGTGACGTGATATGTTAGACCCCACTTTAGAGATTATTTGGCTATAGTGGGGTTTCTAAATGTGAGATATTCTGTTTGTGATGATAGAAAAGAAGGGGCATGGAGGATTGTCAACGTAGATAGATAAAGAGTTTCGATTATAATTGAATAATATTGAACTTAGACGGAAGTACAAGGGTACAAGACACTTCTATGGTGAATTAACTTTATTATGATAAAACAGAAAGTAATATAGTAGTAATTAACTTGCTTTCTCTCTCTTTTACTTGTAGGGGAAAATATATCCTTATTCGGTAGCGGGTAGCGTTAATTCTAGAAGGAATAGAATTGATTTGTGCTGAACAAACGGGTGCAATATTTGTGCGAAATGTTCCTAGTTTAAATGGAGGATGGCAACATTTCTCTGGTAAAGGCTAGGCAATTCCTTTTGGAATTGAAGGATTATATTGAAGAATCAAATGAAGGGGTAACGCTCCGAA
>NZ_RBZO01000013.1 GCF_003628445.1 Oceanobacillus bengalensis | reverse complement strand
TGCGGGAAAAGCACGTGTCCGAAGACCAGGAAGAAGCGTTCTTGGCGTCACGAGGGGGCTGAGGCCGTGCCCGCGGAAAGCGTACTGCCCGCAGCGGAAATCAACACGCACTTACCGCGCAGTTTACATCAACTACGAATTAAATTTACAATAGAAAAATGCAACGATTTTTTAGAAAACAGGCGATTAATAACAACAATGAATAGAATTAAGGAAGAAGAGACGTGCACGTTTCTTCTTTTTTTGATGTTTTAAAATTAAACACTTTATACGGTTTTAGGACAAATTGCTCAATTTTATATAAAAAAAGTGTTGCAAATAACAATATATTAATATATTGTAGTATATTGTAAACGAAAACATACATAAATGTTTCATTTTGAAACGAATAGGGGGAAGTAACATGAAGATCAAAGCTACATTAGAAAGAATTCCTGGGGGAATGATGGTTGTACCGTTGTTACTTGCAGCGACAATTAATAGTTTAGCACCAGATTTACTTAGAATAGGTAATTTCACACAAGCGTTATTTGTAGATGGGGCAAGTACATTAATTGCATTGTTCCTACTATGTACAGGAGCACAAATCAACTTCAGAAATGTTGGAGTAAGTTTAGGTAAAGGTGCAACATTACTCGCAACAAAATGGTTAGTTGGTGCAATCGTAGGCTTACTAGCATTCATGCTTATGGATGAAAACGGTTTATGGATGGGTCTAGCACCGATAGCTATTATTGCTGCCATGACTAATAGTAACGGAGGACTCTATGTTGCATTGGTTGGTCAATACGGTGATAAAACGGACCGTGCAGCTTATTCTCTATTAGCATTGAACGATGGACCATTTTTCACGATGGTTGCTTTAGCAATTTTTGGTGCTATGGGATTTGTGGATGGAATGTTTTCTTTTGTCTCATTTGTATCTGTATTATTACCTATCATTGTAGGGATGATCTTAGGTAACTTAGATGAAGAAATGCGCAAGTTTTTAGATAAAGGTAGCTCAATGTTAATTCCTTTCTTTGCCTTTGCACTTGGAATGGGAATTGACTTTGGAAGTATTATCGAAGGTGGTCTTGCAGGAATCGTATTAGGTCTATTAACTGTTTTTGTTACAGGTACGGCAGGCTACTTTGTATTCAAAGCCTTTAAATGGAATCCAATTGCTGGAGCTGCTGAAGGTTCTACAGCAGGTAATGCAGTGGCAACACCTGCAGCGATTGCAGCGGCAAGTACTGCATTTGCTGCCAATGTAGAATTAGCTACGATTCAAGTTGCTGCATCAGTTGTTACTACAGCTATATTACTACCGTTTTATATTGGGTTTTTAGTAAAACGTTTGGAGAAAAAAGGCGTAAAAATACCTGATGACTATATTATCGAAGAATCATAATACCTCTAAAAGGAATTTAAAGTAGAAGAGGATGAGAAACAACATGAATAGAAGTATAGGAATTATTGCTGATGATTTAACAGGTGCAAATGACAGTGGGATACAGTTTACGAAAAAAGGTATGACAACATCTGTATATTTTCAGCTTCCTTCTAGTAATGACAACCTTGACAATAGCATTGTCATTGATACGAATTCACGTGCTTTATTAAAAGAGGAAGCTATATCTGCAACAAGACAAGCATCCTTGTTTTTAAAAAATGCAGGGTACAAACATATTTATAAAAAAATGGATTCTACTTTAAGAGGGCATATAGGCTCAGAGCTTATGCCATTAAGAGAAGTATTTCATCCTGAACTCGTTGTAATTGCTCCAGCATTTCCTTCTTTAGGAAGAACAACAAGAAATGGCATACATTATGTTAATGGAGAAGAAATAACAGAGACGGAATTCTCTAGAGATCCAAAACATCCAGTTACTACGTCCTATATTCCAGAACTAATACAAAATGAAACTGGAGAAGTTGTTGGTTTAATTACAAAAAGTATGCTTGAAGAACAGCTTTCAACATTCAGAGAAAAGATACAAGCATTTATAAATAACAAAGTTACCTTTGTTGTGTGCGATGCAGAGTCGGAAGAAGATTTGCTAAATGCTGCAATCAAAATTGATTCTGTAACAAAAAATGTTATTTGGGCAGGTTCGGCAGGTCTTGCAGAAGTTCTGCCTGAAGTACTTGGAATACATGGGAAAGTTGATAAACCTTCCATTTCGACTACTTCACAAGTAATGACGGTTTGTGGTAGCTTGTCTCAGGTTACTCAAAATCAAGTAAAATTTGCCATTAGTCAATCGAATGTTTCTGCTATTAGGATTGATACAACTCAAATTTTCCAGGAGAACTGGAAACAATATCAGAATGATTATATTAATGAATGCTTGAAAGAGTTAAAGATTGGAAAAGATATTGTTATCTATGTACCTTCAGATAATCAAGTAAGAGAATTAGTACAACAAATTGGTAAGGAATTGGGTTTGAGCGGGAATCAAATTGGTGAGCGAATTTCGGGAGCACTTGGACAAATAGTTACTGAGGTATACGAAAGTTATCAGAACATATCTGGTTTAGTATTAATTGGTGGAGATACATCAAAAGATACGTTGAAAAATCTAGGTGGAATTGGTATTCGACTAATTAAACAAGTAGAAGCAGGTATTCCACTTGGGTCATTAATTGGTATCAAGAGGGTATTAAATGTTGTAACAAAAGCTGGTGCTTTTGGAAAAGAAAATTCGATTTATCATGCAATGCAGGACTTGAAGGGAGTTAATAATAATGACTAAAAAACCAATTATCGGCATAACAATGGGTGATGCTGCAGGTGTTGGCCCAGAAATCATTGTAAAAAGTTTACAAAATGAAAACTTATATAGTCAGGCTTATCCAATCGTAATTGGTGATGCGAAAATGCTAGAAAGAGCTGCTGATATTCTAAAGGTAGACACAACTATTCGTAAAATAGGGATGGATGCTGATTTTACCGAAGTATCATATGGAGAAATCGCATGTGTGGATTTAGACATTTTACCTATTGATCTTCCTTTTGGAGAAGTATCTGCTCAAGCAGGTCATGCAGCTTTTGAATATTTACGAAGTGCGATTGAACTTGCTAACAATAATAAAATTGATGCAATTTGTACTGCACCTTTAAATAAGGAAGCATTACATAAAGGTGGACACTTGTATCCGGGGCACACAGAAATCTTAGCTGAATTAACTGGTACAAAAGATTTTTCAATGATGCTATCATCTCCTAAACTAAAAGTTATTCATGCAACGACACATGTAGGACTTCTAGATGCGATTAAGATGATAAACCCTGAGCGTGTATATAATGTAATAAACTTAGCCCACCAAACACTCTCTAAATCTGGTATTACATCACCAAAAATTGGTGTATGTGGCATAAATCCTCATGCAGGAGAAAATGGATTATTCGGTTATGGTGAAGAAGAAGAAAAGATTATTCCTGCTGTTGAACGTGCACAAGAAGAAGGAATTAATGTGGAGGGTCCACTACCTGCGGATACATTATTTTTCCGTGCGCAACGTGGAGACTTTGATATTGTAGTTGCTATGTATCATGACCAAGGCCATGGTCCAATTAAAGTGTTGGGTCTTGAAGCAGGGGTTAATATTACTGTAGGTCTTCCAATTATTAGAACAAGTGTTGACCATGGTACAGCATTTGATATCGCTGGAAAAGGTATTGTAGATGAAAGAAGTTTATTGGAAGCACTTCGACAAGCAATTGAATTAGCACCTGAAAGATAATAAGTATATAATAGGTGATGGTGTAGTACACTGCCACCTATTATTTTGGTTAAATTTATAGGTGAAAAAGGAGATAGTTTAATGAGCAACATCTTAATAATCAAAGGACCAGAATTATATAAGAACAAGTATATTAGTAGCTTACGAGAAAAAACAGAGCATTCTATAAAAACCCTGAATTTTACAACGATTAATAATCAGGTTCCTACCGAAGATAATAATCCTGATTTAGTATTAGTAGATTTGGAAACGAATATTAATCTACCGCAGTTGATACATTATTTTAAGGGTAAGAAAGTAAAAATAGCAGTATCTGCGTCTGATACTAGTGAAGCAAGTATAAAGGATCTGTTTATGTTAAATATACAAGGTTATTTATTTCATAAAATGGAGATAAGTGAAGTAAATGATGCATTTGATTACATCCTAAAGGGGTTAACATACGTCCATCCTAATTTATCTACAATCCTACTAAAAGATTATAGGAAAATGATGGAAATAAATAGACCCGATGATCTATTGTCTCAACGTGAATGGGAAATATTAGAGTTAATTACGAAGGCGCACACAAATAAACAAATGGCAGATGAATTACATATATCAGATAGTACAGTAAAAAATCATGTGAATTCTATACTTAAAAAATTTAATGTAAGTGATCGTACAAATGCAGTATTAAAGGCGATAAAAAATAATTGGGTCTCTCTATAATCGCTTTTCATTGAAAGAACAGCATCCCAATTCATAAAAAGCAAAGGGATGCTGACTGGTAATTGAAAGTCTTACAATAGGGAGGAAAAGCAGAAATTATACTACTTTCCTATCCCAATGGCGATGCTCTGCAATTGCCTGAACGAACGTTTCGACAAATGTATTGCCATTTCCTTCAACAATGCCAGGATTTCCGAGCATACTATTCTCCTCTAGCCATTTTACTCCGTCAAATGAAGCACCGATCGGCTTATAGTGTTTAAAAGCTTCCTTCACAAAGTAATTTGCCTTGTTGTAAAACGTATTGTCGATATCGTCGCCACCGATGATATAGATTCCATCGTATAATACTGGATCTGTAGTTGTAAATGTGTGATCTACCATGAGATCTACATTATTTTTCCCAGTTACGACCCCTTGTTTACCGCTTATAATTTCATACGCAACTCCTGCTAGGTTCAATCCTTGCAATATATCTTTCACTTCTGCATCATGAAAGCCATTGTGTAAAATGACACCAATTTTTCGGCCCACTGCTGTCTTAATGGTATTTTCTTGGCTTAGTGCTGGTGATGCTTTTGTAACCGTGGATTCTTTGCCGGTTGGAGGAGTTGCTCCTAGATTGTATGCGATTTTGGTTGCCATATTTAAGTCTACATTTGCGAACATATCTACCACTTGCTGACGGACCTTCTTATCTTTTACATGTCCTACCTCAAAGCTAAAGGCATCAATAATATGTTGTTTTTCATTAGGGCTCATACTATTCCAAAACAATTTTGGCTGGGAGAAGTGATCACTGAAGCTTTCACTTCGAGACTGAACAATACTTCCTTCGACTTTCTCCTGGTAATGAACAAAGCCTCCCTCTTCCTCTGTCGCTGGAGCTGGAGTATTGGCTGCTAATGAATTGTTGTGATAGGCAACTTTTCCGACATTAATGGTTTGCCTATGGTAGCCATCGCGCTGGTTATTATGAAATGGACATACGGCCTTGTTGATCGGGATCTCGTGAAAGTTTGGACCACCTAATCGAATAAGCTGTGTATCTGTATAGGAAAATAAGCGTCCCTGTAATAATGGATCATTGGTAAAATCAATTCCTGGAACAACATGTCCAGGATGGAAAGCAACTTGCTCCGTTTCTGCAAAGAAATTATCAACATTGCGATTTAGCGTTAATTTTCCAATAATCTTTACTGGAACATCTTCCTCAGGCCAAATTTTGGTCGAATCAAGAATATCGAAGTCGAAAGCAAATTCGTCTTTCTCTTCAATAATTTGCACACCTAATTCAAATTCTGGGAAATTCCCCATTTCAATAGCATCATATAAATCCTGACGATTAAAATCCGGGTTCTTTCCAGCAATTTTTTGCGCTTCATCCCATACGAGGGAATGAACGCCAAGCTTTGGTATCCAGTGGAATTTTACAAAATGGGCTTTGCCCCCGTCATTCACAAAACGAAATGCGTGAATACCGAAACCTTGCATCATCCGATAGCTTCTTGGGATTGCCCGTGGAGACATTAACCACATCACTTGATGTGCAGATTCTTGATTGTTTGCAACGAAATCCCAAAATGTATCATGTGCACCAGATGCTTGGGGGATCTCATTATGTGGTTCAGGTTTAATTGCATGAACGATATCTGGAAATTTCATTCCATCTTGAATGAAGAAAACAGGCATGTTATTCGTAACTAAATCATAATTTCCTTCATCTGTATAAAATTTTGTAGCAAAACCACGCACATCACGAACCGTATCCGCCGAACCACGAAATCCAACTACTGTTGAAAAACGGACAAATACTGGTGTTTTTACGTTCGGGTCCTGTAAAAATTTAGCCTTTGTATAGGGCTTCATGGATTCGTACACTTCAAATTCCCCATGTGCAGCAGTACCTCTTGCATGTACCACTCGTTCTGGAATTCGTTCATGGTCAAAATGAGTCATCTTTTCTCTGAAGTGAAAGTCTTCCATCAATGTAGGGCCACGCCTTCCAGCAGTTAAAGAGACCCCGTCCTCAGATACTTTAAGTCCTTGATTAGTTGTTAGTTTCTTGTTTGCATCATTAACGCGAAATTGTTCTAGCTGTTGGTGTTTTTTATTATTTTTATTCCCTATAGGTTTTTCACTCATCGACAATTTCCTTTCTTTTAGCAGTTACTATGTAACTTTCCCAAATAGTGGTTTTTTATGAAAAATATAAAGTTAGTTTTAAGGTTATTAATGTATTGTTAAACAATTGTTCTGTTTCTGTAAATTTAGATTATTCCGCAATGAATTATGGTTAAATAGCAAATGTAAAGGAGGCTAGGACATGGGGCAGGTTGAATTGATGAATATTTCAAAGTCCTACGATAAGCAAAAAAACGTATTGAATGAAATTAATTTATCCATTGAAGAAGGAGAATTTTTTGTACTAGTTGGACCTTCTGGGTCTGGGAAAAGTACATTGCTTCGAATGATTGCAGGGTTGGAGGATATTACAGCTGGTACATTGAAGATTAGCGATCAGGTTGTGAATCACCTCCCGCCGAAAGATAGAAATCTATCGATGGTTTTTCAAAATTATGCGTTGTATCCACATCTTACCGTAGAACAGAATATTCTATTTGGATTAAGAGCAAAGAAAGTACAGAAAGAGGAGCAACAATTAAGACTAACCGAAACTGCTGCAATGTTAGGGCTAAGTAGTTTGTTAAAGCGGAAGCCTAAAGAACTTTCTGGCGGACAGCGTCAACGAGTAGCACTAGCTAGGTCGATTGTTAGTCATTCACCGCTTTGTCTAATGGATGAACCATTGTCTAATTTGGATGCAAAACTTCGTGCAAATATGCGTGTTGAAATAAGAAGATTGCAGAAGAAATTAGGATTGACGATGGTTTATGTGACACATGACCAAGTGGAAGCAATGACGATGGGAGACAGAATTATGGTTCTTAATGATGGGAAAATCCAACAGGTTGGAAAACCAATTACGCTATATAATGAACCTGCAAATGTGTTTGTCGCTTCTTTTATTGGTTCACCTAAGATGAATATGGGTAAGGCGAATTTCTCTTCAGATATGAAACAATTAGTAATAGAACATGAGCCACATATTGATATAGACCCTGCAACCGTTAGTAAAAGACTAAAGGAAGCAAGTATAACGATTGGAATAAGGGCGGAGCATATATTTCCAGGTACACCAGATAATACGACACATCATGTAGAAGTTGTCAATGTAGAGCACTTAGGGAATGAAACGACGATTGCTTTTGAAATAGCATCTGATTTATGGACTGCGAAATGGCCTGGGCAATGGGCAATAAATGTTGGGGATAACGTTCCAGTTAGCATTACAGGCGAATATCTATGTTTTTTTGATACTGAATCAGGTGATTTAATAAGACCAGCAATGGCAGGGAAGAGCCAAGAGGTTATTGCGATATGAGCATGAATAGTGTAGCAATCAGGTCTCATGAGTCTATGGAACTTATCTTTGAGCAAGCGAAAAAGAGACAACGGATGAAAAGCTGGATAAAAGGAATGCTTTTTCTTTTACCTTCAATTGTTTTATTTGGTGTATTTTTGTTCTACCCTTTGTTACGGACGATTTATTTAAGTTTCTTCTTAACGGATGCTAGTGGAGAAACAACCGTATTTGTTGGGTGGCAGAACTATATGAATATATTTACCTCACCAATCTTCTTGCAAAGTATGAAATCAACCTTTCTGTTCGTACTTTACACGGTACCTATTACGGTATTCATTAGTCTTTTCTTGGCCATTATTGCGAATGAGAAATTAAAAGGGACGGGCTTCTTTCGGACAATCTTTTCCTCATCAATGGGAATATCGGTCGCTGCAGCATCTGTTTTCTGGCTATATTTATTCAATCCAACGATGGGTGTTTTAAACCGGATATTAGAGTTCTTTGGAATGGATGCGATTGGGTGGTTAACCAATCCTGACTGGGCACTATTAGCGGTTTCTGTAACAACCATCTGGATGAATATTGGTTTTACCTTTTTGATATTACTTGGTGGGTTACAGTCGATTGATTCCTATCTTTATGAAAGTGCTGATATTGATGGTGCAGGCTACTTTTATAAATTAAGAAGAATTACGATTCCGATGCTATCACCAACATTGTTCTTTGTTGTGACGGTAACAATCATTAATGCCTTCCAGACTTTTGGCCAGATTGATATTTTAACACAGGGTGGACCTCAGAATGAAACGAATTTAATTGTTTATTCCATTTACAGGGAAGCTTTTGTGAATTATCAATTTGGATCTGCAAGTGCACAGGCGGTTGTGTTATTTATTCTAATTCTCTTAATGACCGCATTGCAGTTTAAATTTGGTGAAAGGAAGGTTCACTATCAATGACCATGTCAACCGGAAAGAAAGTTGTTTTCTATGTATTGCTTATTCTTTCAGCCACAATCTTGTTTGCTCCAACAATCATGGCAATTGTGATGAGTTTTATGACAAACCAAGATATTTTAACTGGAAGTTTCCCGAAGACATTAACATTGGACAACTATGTCAATGCATTTGAACGATTTCCTTTATTTCAATATTTATTTAATAGTTTTGTCGTTTCCATTATGATCATGCTTGGTCAGTTAATCTTATGTAGTTTAGCTGCGTATGCATTTGTTTTCTTAGAATTTAAAGGTAGAGACCTATTATTCTATGTATTTATTGCAACGATGATGGTTCCTTTTGAAGCATCTATTATACCAAATTTCCATATCATCCGTGATTTGGGATGGATAGATAGCTATCAAGGTCTTACCGTTCCATTCTTTGCCATGGCATTCGGTACTTTTCTGTTAAGACAGAACTTTAAGATGATACCAAAGGAATTAAGAGAGGCAAGTCAAATTGCCGGCATGGGTGATTTTCGCTTTTATCTAACGGTTGTGCTACCAGTGGCTAAAACTAGTTTAGTAACGTTAGGTGTATATGGATTTCTTACATCTTGGAATATGTACTTGTGGCCGCTTTTAGCTACGACGAATGATTCGGTGCGTACCGTGCAAATTGGATTAAAACAATTACAAACCCAAGAGCAATTAAACGAATGGGGTGTCATTATGGCGGGAGCTGTTATCGTAATTATCCCTACTTTAATCTTATTGTTCCTAGGTCAGAAACGACTACAGCGAGGTTTAGCAGAAGGTGCTTTGAAGTAATGATTTAGCAAATAAAAAAAATAGGGAGTGTAAAAATTTATGAAGAAGCTATTCGTATTACTAATGTTAGGACTTTTATTGTTCGTCGCTGCTTGTAGTTCAGAAGGGGCTGCATCTGAAGGGGAAACAGATGATAGCGAATCTAATGGCACAACTGCTAATACTGACACAGCAGAAGAATCTAGTGAACCGCAAGAAAAGCAAGTAGTTACATTCTGGCATTCGATGGGTGGCGCTGGACAAGAGGCTCTAAATGCAATTGTTGAAAGTTACAATAACTCTCAAGATAAGGTGCAAGTGAATGCAGAATATCAAGGTTCATATGATGAGGCATTAACTAAGTTTAATGCTGTTGCAGGTACGGATAGTGCACCAACAATGATTCAAACCTTTGAAATTGGAACCATGTCAATGATTAACAGTGGAAATATCGTGCCAATTCAGGAATTTGTTGATGCAGATGGTTATGACATGAGTGGGCTAGAGGAAAATATTGTAAATTATTATTCATTAGATGGTGAGTTTTATTCGATGCCATTTAACTCATCAACACCTGTAATGTACTATAACAAAGATGCATTTGAAGCAGCCGGATTAGATCCAGAAGCGCCACCTGAAACATTTGAAGAAGTAGAAGCAGCAGGTAGAGCAATTGCAGAAGCTAATCCAGATATGAAAGGTTTTGCACTGCAGGCATATGGCTGGTTATGGGAGCAGCTACTTGCAAACCAAGGTGCATTATTATTGAATAATGACAACGGGCGAACAAACACACCGACAGAAATTGGTTGGACAGAAGAAGAAGGAAAGTCCATTTTCCAGTGGGTGGAAAACATGGTAAATGATGAAACATTTGCAAACTATGGTACGAATGGTGATAACATGGTTGCTGGTTTCTTAGCTGGTGATGTTGCGATGTTCTTACAATCTTCCGCAAGCTCTAGAGATGTCATTGATAATGCACCATTTGAAGTAGGGATTGCATTTTTACCACATCCTGAAGATAAAGAACGCAGTGGTGTTGTCATTGGTGGAGCGAGTCTATGGATGATTGATGGGAAACCTGAAGCAGAACACGAAGCGGCATGGGATTTTATGAAATATTTGCAGACACCAGAAATTCAGGGCCAGTGGCATGTTGGAACGGGTTATTTTGCCATCAACCCAAGTGCGTATGATGAACAAGTTGTCATTGATGCTTATGAGGAAATGCCACAATTACAGGTAACGGTTGATCAATTACAAGAAACACAATCTTCCTATGCAACACAAGGAGGACTCATGGATATGATTCCCCAAGGACGTAAAATCATGGAAACTGCACTTGAAACGGTTTATAACGGTGGTGAAATAGATGAAGCATACGATGCTGCTGTTGAACAATTTAATGCAGCTATTGAGCAAGCGAATGCAGCTCGTGGTGAATAACTGGTAGAAGTCGAAAGAGAATCGGGCAATTCCTTGCTTTATTCTCTTTCACAATTACATCGTATAGGGAGGAATTATCAATGACAGAAACAAAAATTTACGGTCACCGAGGTTGTATGGGAACGTATCCTGAAAATACATTATTAGGTTTTAATCAGGCGATCCAGCAAGGAGTAGATGGGTTAGAATTTGATGTGCATATGACAAAAGATGGGGAAATTGTTGTCATTCATGATGAACGTTTAGAACGAACAACAGATGGGAAGGGCTTTATAAAAGACCTTACATTGGAAGAGATTAAGCAGTACAGTGCGGGTTCAGTTTTCGCATCTTTTCCAAATTATATGGCGGAGTGGGACCTAGAACGTGTTCCTACGCTTCAAGAAGTTTTGGAAAACACCCCACCTCATATTGAACTAAATATAGAATTGAAGACATATTTGGTTGAGTATCAGGGAATAGAAGAAAAGGTGCTTTCCATTGTGAAGCAAAATGGTAGAGATCGGAATGTAATATATTCTTCCTTTCATTTACCAAGCTTGTTACGTATGAAAAGGTTTGACCCAACAGTTAAAATTGCTTGGTTGTTGAACCAAAGAATATTGCATCCTTATGATTACATGGAAACATTTCAGATGGAATCATTGCATTTATCAACAAAGAGTGTTTTAGCAAATGTCCATGAATTAAAACCTCTTTTACAGCAAATACGTGTATGGACAGTAAATAGTGATGATGAGATAAAGCAATTGTTAGATTTACATGTTCAATCAATTATTACAGACTATCCAGAAAAGGCTCTATTTTTTAGAAGTGAGCGGAAGTCATTTGTTTAAGAAAACGAGACTTTTCCCGTTAATTGCTGTTTTGGTCGTTTTATTATCAGCATGCGATACACCTGAACGTGAAGAGGAAAATCGTTCAACAATGTCTTTTGTTGCCAATTCCACGGATGTTGAAGACCTAGTTGGAGCCCCGATGGTTATTGCACATCGTGGGGCGAATGATCGTTATAATGAAAGTACGATTACCGCGTATAAAATTGCAGCGCGGGATGGTGTTGACGCGCTGGAAATTGATTTACGGATGACAGCAGATGGTAGATTGATTGCCATGCATGATGAGACAATAGATCGAACGACGGATGGGAATGGTAAGGCAGAAGCGTATACATTAGAAGAAATAAAGGAATTTGAAACGGTTGAAGTGTTTAATAATCAAACGACAGTTGAAGTTATTCCTACACTTGAAGAAATCATTGATACCTTTAGAGATACAGAGCATTATTATATTGAAACTCGTTTAGTTGATGGACAACCCGTAATGGAGGATTATCTGGTTCGTCTATTGGATGATTATGAATTAATTTCACAAGGACTTGTAATCATTCAATCGTTTTCAAAACAAAGTTTAGAAAAGGTATATAACCTTGAGCCTAGTATTCCGTTAACGCTATTGTATAGGAAGGGTAAATTTAATTTAGAGGATGCAAAATCTGTTCCTTATCCGTTTATCGGTATTGAATCTACGGATGTATCACTAGAAGTTGTAAATGAATTGCATGAAGTAGGGAAGAAGGTACATGTATATTTTACGAATAATGATACACAAAAAGCAGAGCAAAAAAGAGTAAAAGCATTTCAGGTGGATGGTTATTTTACGGATTATATTGAATATACGAAGGAATTGCTTGAAACAGAAGATAGCTAGTAATGGAATACTAAATATGAAATCCTTACCATCTCTACTTTGTAGTAGGGATTTTTTTCCTGTTTTGGAAGAAGCTTTTAAGTCTATTATCTCTATGAAATATATTTGTAACATTACACTAACAGTCATGACATTTGTTGATGATATACTACCTATACTAGAAAATGATATAGACTTTAACCAATTGGATTTTCCAGTTGTGTGAAGTGGAAAGTAGGAGAAGTATGAAAAAGACTGTAGTAGTAATGATGATATTTACTATAATTTTGGGTAGCATATCTTTTGGTATTCCAACTAGTGCAGAAACTTCAACTAATCTAGATTCCATTCAGAATGAACGAGCAGGAATTAAAGAAAATCTATCAAAAGCTGAAAGTGAAGTTAGTGATATTTTAATAGAAATAGAGAATTATAATGTTGAAATTGACCGCCTTAACGAGGAACTTGCGGCGAATGAAGCGTTGGTAGCGGACACGGAAAAGGATATTGAGGATACGATTTCTGACGTGAAACGATTAGGGGAAGAAATTGTAGCCTTAGAAAATGCAATAGCAGAGCGCTATGATATATTAAAGAGTCGTGTTGTTTCCTATCAACAATCAGGTGGATCAATCAATTATTTAGAAGTTATATTTGGAGCAAATAGTTTTGGTGAGTTTATTAGTCGGGTATCTGCGGTGAATCGGATTGCTGAAGCTGATGCAAATCTGATGGAGAAACAAGAAGAAGACAAGAAAAAGGTTCAGGAAAATCAAACAATCGTTATGGATAATTTGGATGAATTAAATGGATTAAAACAGCAATTAGATGATACGAGTGCACTAATCAAAGAACAAAAGGCTAAAAACACACAACAAAAAGCAGCACTTAAAAATAAAGAGGAAGAACTAACGACGAGAATTGCCTCTTTAGAAATGGAAGACAGTAAGTTGTCCAGACTTGAGGCTGATGCTAAAGCAACAATAGAGGCAGAAGAAAAGAAAGCACGTGAAAAGGAAAAACAGACAGAACTTGTGCAGCTAAGTAAAATAGAGAAAAAGGACACGCCTAAAACGGAGAAAAAAGAAGAAGGACCAGTAGTCAAAGATTCTGAGAAGGGTACGACTTTTTCAGTTGTTTCTACAGCGTATACTGTTGATAGTGCGGGAGGATCTGGCCGGACATATACTGGAATTAATTTAATCAAGAATCCGAATGCAAAAGTGATTGCTGTTGACCCGAAAGTTATCCCACTAGGAAGTGTTGTACATGTTGAGGGATATGGTTATGCCGTAGCCGGTGATATTGGCAGTGCGATAAAAGGAAAGAAAATCGATGTTTTCGTCCCAACAGCGAAAGAAGCAGCAAACTGGGGTGTTCGCACAGTTAATGTGACTATTTGGTAACAAGCACTAAAAAAACAATGCCAGGCATCTTATGTGTGCCGGGCATTGTTTTTTTAGTTGTGCATATGTTGATGGGAGTGCACTTTATTCTCGTGCTTTTGTTGACATAAGATGGAGTCTTCATGAGAATGTTCTGCACTTTCCATCTGGATGGTTACATGCCCAATTCCTTTATGTTCTAGTTTGTGCTCAATCGTTCGAAGCAATGCCTGACACTCTTGTATCGATAAATTGTTATCTACCACTGCATGGCAGGAAAGTGCATTTTGCCCGCTTGTAATACTCCAAACGTGGAGATCATGGATACTATCGATTTCAGGAGTGCTTTCAATAATGGAAATAATTTCTTTGATTTCGATGTTCTTTGGGGTACCTTCCATTAATACTTGAACGGCATCTTTTGTCACTCGCCACCCGCTTACCAAAACAAGTAGGGCCACAATAACACTTGCAAGTGGATCAGCCCAGCCCCATCCAAAAAACATGATTACGAGTGCTGCAACAACTGCCCCAACCGAACCTAACATGTCACCGATAACATGAAGGAAGGCCGCACGTAAATTTAAATTCTCTTTCGTATCTCCACCGCGTAAGAGTATCCAAGCAACGAGGATGTTAACGAGTAATCCGATGAATCCTATCACTAACATTCCAGTTGAAGCAACCTCAGGGGGATTAGTGAAACGATGAAAAGCCTCATAAAAAATAAAAAGTGCGATAATGATAAGTGTGACACCATTAAAAACAGCTGCTAATATTTCAAAACGTTTGTACCCATAGGTCTTGCTGTAATCTGCAACCTTTTCCCCCAATGTAAAGGCTAATAACCCGACACCAAGTGAGATTGCATCACTAAGCATATGTCCTGCGTCACTTAAAAGGGCTAGACTATTTGTTAAAAATCCGCCGATTGCCTCGATAATCATATATGTCGTAATAATGATAAAGCTTATCATTAGTGCTTTTTTATTGGCATGATGTGTATGATCATGACTGTGGCTGTGATTGTGTCCCATAATTATACCTCCCCATATAATTATTTATATTAGTATATATTCATATAATAATATTTGAGTGCTTGTTTTTATACAGTATTATAGGTGACTAGCATGTTCGATGGTTTTGTTTAAGGGTGTTCATTACAGGCTCATCATGATGAGAATAGTGTTTGTGACACAATAAATAGTGTTTCTTCGTCTAAGTTATTATGATTTACTTTTCCCTCCATTATTAATCCCTCATTTTTATGTATCGATATATGAGCATCTTATCATGTATTGATGTAAATATCAAGGTGCTCAAACAATTCGAAGCACCTTTATCCTTTTACAAACTTTCAATTAAAAGACTTACCCCAGTAAAAAGTAAGATAACATAAATAATCTTTTGGAAAAGGCTTTGATTTATCCATTTAAAAATAAGTTGTCCTAGATTTAATCCTATTAATACCAATGGTAAAGCAAGCCCACTTGAAATCCAAACGGTTTTGCTTGTTCCAACAAAGAGCACCTGGATCACTAAACTGACAGAATAGATGAATAGATAAAAGGCCAGCGTAGTCCCTCTAAGTTTCGCCTTTTCTGTAGAAGTTCCTGAAAAATAAAGCAATAAAGGAGGACCGGGCATCCCGATACCAGTTGTTAATGCTCCTGATAATCCCCCTACCATAAAATCCCGGCTCTTCGTTTGGTTCATTCGAAATTGTAACATCAAAAGAATCGTTAACAATAAAATGATAATACTAATGCCGAGTTTTAATTTAGTAATATCTACTAATAAGAAGATGATTATACCTATTGGTAAGCCAATCCAACTGCTAACGATCAATCGTTTTAAAATAACAAAGTCGATATCTTTCTGAATTTTAGCTATCAATGCCACAGAGATAATAAGAGAAGCAAATAAATTAATCTGTATTGCTTCTCTTGGTTCAAATATCATAAGTAAGAATGGTGTAGCCAAAATCGAAAAACCAAACCCTGTACTCGTTTGCAGAATAGATGCAATCAAAATGATAAAAACAAATAGAAACATATCCAAAAAAGCACCAACTTCCGGTGCCTGTCACCTGTCGAGAATTGTTGTGAAGTGTCGAAATATGGACGATGCCAGGCACCCTATTCGATGTTGTTTTCTTTTCTCTTTTGTTCTTCAATTATTTCATCGTCCTCAGCATTGTCCCGTGTTACTTTTTGTGTTAGGATTGCGCCTACTGCTACCAATAGCATAACTGCCACATAGTAGCCTTTCTCATGTAACTCCATATCAGCGTTATAAAGTCCAACTAAAAATAAGGCAACACCAGCTGCTAAAGTAAAATACGATAAAAATGTAAAGGCTGGTGTATTTCTCCTTCTGTGTCTTGTCATGATAAGACCTCCCAATAGTTTACCATAAATATATACTTATTAACCGAAGAAAAAAGAACCCAGAGCAATGTAGTTTATTACGATTTATGCCGCTTATAAAATGTGATTTTACTGTGTCATATTATAAAATTACTGTAAAACGGAAAAATACGATAGTAAGAGATACGTAAACAAAAATGCTTCTGTTATAATAAGATAACAATAATAAGGGAGGTGCCTGTCACTTGTCGATAAATGTCGAAAACGCAAGCGGTGAAAGGCACCTTAAAAGGAATGATAGGATTGGCTGAGACACATACCTTCTCAAAGGGTGAGGAAATTGCAAATGCAACAATCCATGGAATAGGAGCGGCGCTAAGTATTGCTGGATTAGTCGTATTGATTGTGTTTGCTTCGATACATGGAACCGCTTGGCATGTGGTTAGTTTTACGACTTTCGGAACGACGATGTTTCTTTTATACACATCATCAACACTTGTTCACGCATTACCAAAAGGGAAGGCAAAAGATTTATTTGAGATATTTGATCATTCTTCCATTTACTTATTTATAGCAGGTTCTTATACGCCGTTTACATTAATTGTCATTCAGGGTGCATTAGGGTGGACGTTATTCGGAATTGTATGGGGGCTTGCGGTTGCTGGAATTGTTTTTAAGTCCTTTTTTGTTAAAAAGTACCTCTTCACTTCAACGATTCTTTATGTTGCAATGGGCTGGTTAATTACAATTGGATGGAAACAGATTGTGGCAAATTTACATCCAGACGGGGTCGTTTTACTGGTAGTTGGTGGACTTTGTTATACGATTGGTGCAATATTTTATGTGTGGCGCGCGTTCAAATACCATCATGCAGTATGGCATCTGTTCGTACTTGCTGGAACAATTGCACACTTTTTCTGTGTGTTGCTTTATTTGTTACCAAGATAGACCTAGATAAAAATAGGAACAGAAGTTATAACAACTCTGTTCCCTAACTTAAAAAAAGGAGGTCGTCATTATGCAAGGAACAAAAAGAGATAATATTAAGATAGGACTAAAAGTGAGCGTGGTGCAAAAACAGGATCAACGCAGTGGGAAACTGACAGAGGGTGTTGTTTCTAGAATACTTACAAATTCTCCCACACATCCACATGGAATTAAAGTGATGCTTGAAGGTGGGATTGTTGGTAGAGTGAAGGAAGTAATCGAATCAACCAAATAAATATACACGGATTGAAGGCCACTGCAAGTACATTACTTCGTAGTGGCCTTTTTTCTTGTATCTGTTTCGATTTCAACAGGTTGATCAATAAACTTAAAATAAGGTAACAGAATCCCAATTATGGATACGGAAGTAATAACCGTACCAATAAACAGGTACAAAGGTCGAACTCCCCAAAGTACACTAAGTGTTCCACCAACTAATACTCCAAGTGGCATCATTCCTCTAATGATCAATAGACGTACGGAGAGAACTTTTCCCATTAAATGGTTTGGTACGGTTTGTTGACAAATAGTTAAATTATGGATATTGAAAATTGCCATGACAATACCAGCAATTATCTCTGTTGAAATTGCAATAACGATAGAATGAGTGATTCCTAGATTGATATAGGTAAGGCCACCAATCAATAGTGAACCAAGCATAAGTACTCTTCTGCTATGCAGTGTTATTTTTCCAACAAGTAAGGTGCCAATGACATAGCCCAAAGGGAAACCAGCCATGAAGTAACCATAGTAGGCATAGTTTCCACCTAGTACATCAGTAATATATGGGATGTTGATTACCATTGTGACACCAACACCAAACTGTACAAAAGCAAGAAAAATACCTAGCCATACCATTGTTTTTTGACTAAAAAAGTAGTGAATACCTTCTGTAAATTGTTCCAACCATGTTTTCCGAACATCTTGCATCTTTCTTTCTTCTTGAATAAATAACAATAATGTCCCACTCAAGGCTAAAAGGACACAAACGAGAATCAGAGTAATCGTTACACCGATGTATTCGATAACGATTCCAGCTACTATGGGTGCCATAAAGGTCATTAAACGAACGGTGCCATCTACATATGCATTTGCTTTACTTAGCTGGTTCTTGGCAATGATGCTTGGTAAAATGGCGTGATTCGCTGGAACGTATAATGGTGTGATTAATCCAACAACAAGTTGTACCGCATAAATGTGCCAAGGAACTAATGTACCAGCCAAATATCCTATAAGTGGAATTAGGAAAATTCCCCCTCGCCCCCATAGGGCGAAAATCATAATCCATTTTCTGCTCCATTTATCGATAGAAGGGCCAATGAACAATTGCAATAGGAGGGAAGGAACAAAATATAATAACCACATGCTCCCCAGAGCGAATGTTGAACCAGTCAATTCATAGATTAGAAGAGAGTTGCAGAACGTTCCAAATGCCCCTCCAAGTTCTGATATAGCATTACCTAACCAAATATATATGAATGAACGATTTTTAAATATACTCAAAATAGCACCAACTTATTTTAACTTTAGGTCTAAACTTGGTGAAGGTAAGTATCTAATTCTTTTGCCGCTGATTTAATTGCTTTCTTTTTAAGGACATATTTTGAATCCTTTATTTCTACTAACTGTGCGGATCTCAATATTTTCAAATGATGATGAATCGTTGACTTTCCCATATCTAAGTTTTCTGTAATCTCTTGAAGTGTACGACTATTTTCGAACAACAATTTAACTATTCTTAATCTAGTCTCATCCCCTAATGCCTTGTATTTTAATATTAGAAAGTTACTTGGTAGATATTTATCGTTTGGTGAGATACTGTCATTGGATACTGGATAATAATAAACCCTAGTCCCTTCTAAATCTGCAACGATATTCCATGGTCGGTAAATATAATGTGGAATTAATAATACGTTGTGTACACTCGGTTCAGGAGTATAGGCAATACCAGATGTTGCCCATTCTACCAATTCCTCAGGTTTCATTTTCTTTTTCATATGAATTTTCACCTCTGCATCCGTTTGCAAGATGTTCAGTAATTGTTCGGATTCGGGTAAAATTATTTCCTTATACCATCCTGTCATCACATGAATTAGGTGGTTTTTCAAGGAATTTGTATCTGCATTACTGATATATGCAATATATTTAGGAAAAAAAGGATTATCTTGCGTTAGCTTTGTTAATTGCTTTACTGCTTCCTTATCTTTGTTAGCAGCACGTTCTCTTAATCGTTGATGTGAGTCACCTAAATACGGCAAGCATATGAATTTCAACTCATTTGTAGAGAGTTCTTGTATGTAAGAAGTGAATTCATCCAAGGATGAGAAATCCTTCTGATGTAGTAATTGGAGTAAGGCTTTCCATGTATTATTTTTTTCTACATCATCCAATTGTTTACGTAATTCGGGAGATATGGAATCCTTCATCCCTTGAAAGTAACTTAGTGGCTTCTCTAAAGAGTCTAATAAAGGGTTATTTGTAATAGCAGCTATCCCTAATGCACTTTCCCATAACGTTGAGTATTTTACTTCAATAGAATAAGTTTCGCGTTCTCTACTTGTAGTACTAAAAACATCCATCAATTTACACCTCGCTTTAGTTAAGTTAATTCTATATTAATAGAATGATAAATTCAATATATTTCGAATAATAAACTTTAATTATCAGTTCTAATGATTTTTATTAATTTGTATAATAACCATCTTTCTTATAAAATGAAGATAAATCATAAATTTCTGTATATGGAACCTAAAAGATGCTCTGTTGTTATTATTTAGCAGGGGCAAAGTTAGTGACTGCAGGATATAACAATCACATTTATCTTTCTAGGGAAATGAGGGTCTTATATGAGCTATATCAGTCTTGTCTTTATGGAAGTCATATTACCGATTTTACTATTAATGACAGTTGGGGCAGTAATGCAAAAAAGGTTCCAATTTCAGCTCAGGCCGATAGCAAATCTTATCACCTACTGTTTCATGCCTGCAGCCATTTTCTTGAATATTTACCAGGTAGAATTTGATTATCAATTACTGGGTCAGTTATTGTTCTATTTACTGTTGTTTTCATCCAGTTTAATACTCTTAAGCACAGTTTTATCGAAGGCATTTAAGATTGAGGGAGCAGAGCGTACGGCTTTAAAAAATAGCATTTCCCTGATAAATTCCGGCAACTACGGGCTGCCGGTCAGCCAGCTTATTTTCAGTGCGAATCCTTTAGGTGTTTCTGTGCAAATTATTGTGCTTGTTTTTCAGAACTTGCTTACCTATACATACGGGTTATATAACTTAATATCTACTTCAAAATCTGTCATAGATATATTGAAATCATTCCTCAGGCTACCTATAATTCATGCATTGGCTTTAGGGGTGATTTTCCAGGTTTTCTATGTTCCGCTACCAAAGTTTGTTCTGATTCCTTTAGAACAACTTGCCGGTGGCTTTGCATCCCTGGCACTGCTCCTTTTAGGTGCGCAACTTGCCAATATCCGTTTTACTTCATTTCACCGAGTGATTGGCTTGAGCATACTGGGAAGGCTAATTGGAGGTCCGATGTTTGCTCTTGCTTTTATTTTTATATTGGGGATTGAGGGGGTCATCGCTCAGTCATTACTTATTGCGAGTTCATTTCCAACTTCAAGGAACACAGCTACCCTTGCACTCGAATACCAGGTGGCACCGGAATTACATGCACAGATTGTACTATTTTCCACCCTTCTAAGCAGCATTACAGTAACGGTTGTTATTTATATGTCGATGCTATTGTTTTAACACGATGACTCATGTGCTTAGTAAAAATTAAGTTGGTTTATCCTGTTGAATGAACAAATAAGCAAGCGCTAAGTTTGAACGATAAACCGCTTCTCCTCTTAATGGCAACTATTATTTTCAGCTTACTAGTTGGATGTGCTGCTGTGAAGGCGATGGGGAATTGTACTTTGTTTAGTACTAAAAACTAAGAATTTGTAACTTGATAAGCTCTCTCAAGTTGAAGCATTTCCAAAGCTTATTTATGCTTAGGCTTTATTTTGTTGTGCTAACGGGAAAAGTCAAAAAGCTTGAGGTTTGAAAATTCCCTCAAGCTTTTTTGTATGCTATTTGCATTGTTAATTGTTTAGCTAATGTTACATATCCTGTGATTTAGGATTTTTTTCACGTTATCTGAACGATTTATGATATAATTTAATCCTCTTTTTCTGGTCTTTTCTTAGAAAGACGCATTAGTAAGAGCTAATCTCAACTAAAAAACTTTCGTCGTCCAATCCTCACAATTCCATTTATCCGTTACAATTCCTTCATAGAAGTCAGGTTCATGGGAAATAAGCAGGACACTTCCTTTGTATTCGTTTAGCGCACGTCTAAGTTCTGCTTTTGCATCAGGATCTAAGTGGTTCGTAGGTTCATCAAGCACGAGTAAATTGGTTTCATTGTTCAATAATTTACATAGACGAACTTTTGCCTTTTCTCCACCACTAAGTACCTGTACCTTACTTTCAATATGTTTTGTTGTTAAACCACATTTTGCTAAGGCTGCACGTACTTCATATTGTGTGAAATGCGGGAATTCATCCCAAATTTCATCAATACAAGTCTTTTGGTTTTCTACTTTAATCTCTTGTTCAAAATATCCAATATGAAGATGTTCACCTAACTGTACGGAACCTGATACAGCAGGAATTTCTCCAATAATACTGCGGAGTAACGTCGTTTTACCGATACCATTTGCACCATATAATGCAATTTTTTGCCCACGTTCCATTGATAAGTTAAGTGGGCGAGATAAAGGTTCATCATAGCCAATGACAAGGTCCTTCGTTTCGAAAAGATACTTACCAGGCGTACGTGCTTGTTTGAAGTTGAATTCTGGTTTCGGTTTCTCAGCGTCAAGCTCGATGACGTCCATCTTATCCAACTTTTTCTGACGAGACATGGCCATTCTGCTTGTTGCGGCATTTGCCTTGTTTCTCGCAACAAAATCTTTTAGATTAGCAATTTCTTTTTGTTGTTTTTTGTACGCTGCTTCAACCTGTTGTTTCTTCATCTCGTACACACGTTGGAACTCATCATAGTCACCTGGATAGCGTGTTAGTTGTTGGTTTTCCATATGATAGATTAGGTTAACGACACTATTTAGAAAAGGAATATCATGTGAAACGAGAATAAACGCATGTTCATACGCCAAAAGATAATTTTTTAGCCACTCGATATGCTCCACATCAAGATAGTTTGTTGGCTCGTCAAGAAGTAGGATATCAGGTTTTTCCAGTAACAATTTAGCAAGCAATACCTTCGTTCGTTGTCCACCGCTTAAGTCATGGACATCACGTTCTAAGCCTAATTCATCAAGACCAAGTCCGTTTGCAACTTCTTCTGCTTTTGCATCGATAATGTAGAAGTCACTATTTGTTAAAGCATCTTGCATTTGCCCAGTTTCCTCAAGAAGTTTCTCTAATTCATCAGGGCCAACTTCGCCCATTTTTGCGAAAAGCTGATTCATTTCTGCTTCCATATCATACAAATATTGAAAAGCAGTTCGTAGTACATCTAAAATGGTCATCCCTTGTTTAAGAACGGCATGCTGATCTAAATAACCGACCCGTACATTTTTAGCCCATGTTACATTTCCAGCATCCGGTTCTAATTTTTGTGTAATTATATTCATAAACGTGGACTTTCCTTCACCATTTGCCCCGATTAGTCCAATATGTTCTCCTTGTAATAAACGAAATGAAACATCATCGAAAATGGCACGATCTCCGAATCCGTGACTTAAATTTTTAACAGTAAGTAAACTCATGTATCAAACACCTTTTCCTTCTAAAAGTACATTCTGTTCTATTATATAGGTCATTACCAGAAAGGGAAAGTCATGATTCATTGAAACTTACTATAATAAAATTAGCACCTAATACTAATACTTGGTATAATCCGGGTTTCCTTGTATAATCATAATAAGCAAGGTAAATAGGGAGGAGTGGGGCGTATGACAAAAAAGAAGGTTGCTTTTGTAACAGATAGCACAGCATATTTAACGGAGGAATTACGAAATCACCCAGATATTTATGTTGTGCCAATTGTACTGATCTCAGAAGGTCGTGAATATGAAGATGGTGTGGACCTAACCTCTGACGTGCTTTATGACATCATCCGAAATCAAAAAGAAGTACCGAAAACTTCGCAGCCATCTGTTGGGAAATTTGCGGTTTTATATGAGGAATTAAAAAAAGATTATGATTACGCGATTGCTATACATGTCTCTCAAAAGCTGAGCGGGACGCTTTCAAGTTCAACAAATGGGAAAGACCAAGCAGCATTTGATGTAGAAGTAATTGATTCGCTATCATTATCCTATGCAATTACGAGTCTTCTCTATAAAGGACTAGATTTGGTTGAACAGGGGATTGAGAAAAAAGAAATTGCGAAACAATTACGAGAAGATGCGAAAACATCAAAAAATCTAATCTTGTTAGGCAGCTTGGAACAGTTATATAAAGGTGGAAGAATGTCCGGTGCACAATTTCTACTTGGTAATTTTTTGAAAATCAAGCCGATCCTTTCTATTAAATCAAGTGGTGAGCTTGACGTATATGAGAAGGTGCGCTCAGAGAAAAAGGCAACAAATCGGATTGTAGAATTACTGAAACAGTCGTGTGAAGAGAATAAAGTAGCGCAAATAGGGATTATGCATGGTAATGCAATCGGAAAGGCAAGTGAATTGAAACAAAAAATAGAAGAAGAGATTCCAGGATTAGACACAATTATCGGGGATATCAGTTCTTCACTAGCTGTTCATGCAGGCGAGGGAACAGTTGCCGTGTTTTGGAATGTATAGTTAGTTGTGTAGGAAAAGTGCATTGGAAAGGATGATCCATTGCACTTTTTTGATAAATCATACGATAGCCAATACACCATCCTCGATTTTATCCTCATCATTAAAACTACCAACTGGAAAAATAAAGGTCCAAGGCATACTTGTTTTTTGTTTAACCAAAAGGGAAGGGTGGGTGAAGGTATGTTTTGCAATTGTTTTTCCATTAGCCGTAAAATAAATTTCCTTTTCATAAAAAGCGAGATCGTCATTGGTGGGATTATGAATAAGGACAGTCACCAATAACTCTCCTTTATAATTCCTTGCAATGGTTAATGTTGTAAATTGTATAGATAAATGAAGAGATCTACTCGTATCTTGAAAGATGTTCTGGATTCTTTCGCGATCAATCTTTGCAATGGTTCTATCCCAAGCTGATTCAAAAACAAGCGTTTGTGTCATTATTTTCCTCCTTTTTTAATGTAAGTTAATTATTTCCTCTTTCGTCTATCTACCATACTACTATCATTGAAGAAGTAGAAGCAAGCATGCTTATTTCATTAGCCCCATTTCCATTAGAAGATGAGATAAAATACCAATTGCTGATGAAATGATTTTCTAGTATCATTATACGTTGTGAACTTATATACTAAAGGAGTTAATTATGCAACAAAGAGCTAAAATAGAAACGTTATTACATGAAGAGACGCGGACAACCATATGGTTTTTATGGATATTTTATACGATTTATCTTGTTTATGATATAACTTATTACTATATTTTACCTGAAACTCCTTGGGGATCAGGAACCCGACCTGGGTTGAATCTATTTATCTATATTATCATGTTGGGTCTCTTGCCTATATCTATTTCTTTAATGAAAAGACAGTATCCATGGCCAATAAAGTACATTTATTTTATAATCTTTCTTTCTTTAAATATATTAAATGATCTATGGATGTACTGGGGAATGGAAACGACATATAGTAGTGGTAATGTAATTGAAATTGTTATTGTTTTATTTTCTCCTATTTTTGTAAATAAAAGGTTCTTCTGTTTTGTGTCATTGGGAACAATTTTCAAATATGCTATAGTAGGTATAGCACTACTAGAACCATTAGTTGCTTTCCCGATAGTGATAGTAGTTGTATTGTCATTGGTGGCTTACATCCTGTTAAATCGATTTTATGGTTACGTCGATGCTATTAAGAATTCCTATGATAAACAACTAGAGGGTATCGTAAAAGGTATTATTGCCGCTTTAGAATTAAAAGATCCGTATACACGTGGTCATAGTGATAGGGTAGCAGGATATGCTATGATTTTAGCGAAGGAAGCTGGGAATTATAAAGAATTTGAGTTAAACACATTCTATTATGCATGTTTGCTTCATGATATTGGTAAGATTCATATCCCTGACGCTATTTTAATAAAACCAGATAGGCTAACTGATGAGGAGATGGATATTATTAAATCACATCCAGTTGTAGGTGCAGAAGCAGTGAAAGAAGTGGAAGGAATAGCAGAGCATATTGATGTAATTTCTCACCATCATGAGCGTTGGGATGGGAAAGGATATCCGAGCCAGTTAAAGGGAAAAGAAACACCTTTTCTTGCTAGAGTTACTGCGATTGCAGATTCGTTCGATGCGATGACTTCTACGCGTTCTTATCGAGCGGCATTACCTTTAGATGAAGCTTTTAAGAGGATAATAGATGGGAAGGGGACACAATTTGACCCTGAATTGGTTGATGCTTTTACAAAGGTATATCCTGAGTGGGTTAACTTTTATTATAAGCAACACCATCAAGCTATAGATAATCAGGAGAAGATATTACAAGGGGGGTGAACTTTATGAAAATCCGTAAACTTAAAAAGATTAAAGTAACTTGCTGGTGGTGCCCGTGGGTGGGACGCTAAATATTAAGATAAAGAGGCGAGGCCAAACAAAAGCCTTCCGCTATAAAGACGAACGATTATAGGATAGGGAATTTAGAATGTTAATCCATAGTTGATATAAAGTGTTGATTTCTTTAATTCAGTATAATGAGAAGTACGTCGTTCCGGAAACACACTTCGCTTTCCGCAGGCGGCTGATGAGCCCCCTTCGTGCTGACGCACTACGGTGTCTCATCTAGGCCTCTCCTCCTGCAGGAGTCTACGTGTGTTTCCTCCACTAAGATTCTGCTATACTTGATTTCCACTAAAAAAATGCTGCTTTTGCGAGGAAAAACTGCCCAAAACGTGATTTTATGTTCAATAGCTTTAATAACATCTAGAGCACTTAACATAGCGTAGGCAGAATGCGTAGACTCCTGCGGGAATAGCACGTGTCCGAAGACCCCGCAGCGGCGTTTTTTCCGCGAGGAGGGCTGAGGCCGTGCCCTAAGGTCCGCGAAGCATTCTGCCGCAGCGAATTGTAGCACATAGCATTAATAAGTGTAAGCGAGAACTAAACTATACTGAATTAAATAGATCCGAAGTCTATATAAGATGCGAACTAATTTGAATTGTATTGGCAGATTTTGAGGTATCGTTCGGATCTTTCAATAACAAATTACTTTTGTTCCAGCCTCTTTTACTCGTTTTAAAGGCGGTGTCATATGAATCTATCACAACAATCTCATATAAAGCTTTACCCCCTAACGATTCGTAAAGATAAAAGACATTATATTGTGGAAGATAGTCTTTCTGGAGATTATTTTGAAATGCCAAAAATATGTATCGAGGCAATTAATTTAATGAATAAGGGGGAATCTTTAGAGGAAATAGAAAAGAAACTAGTTGCAACGTTTCCGGAAGAAGAGGTTGATATGGTAGACTTTACAAGCCAACTTATCGAGCTTGGACTTGTTAAAGAAATTGATGGAGAAATAGTGCAGATTACGAAGGAAAACCAATCTCCTGCTAGTTTTATAGGGATTTCACCTAGGGTTGGGAAGTTTTTCTTTAATAAAGTAACAATAATACTTTTTATAGCAATCTTTTTTATGAATATTTTTTTATTTGCGATGGATCCTGTGTTATTACCTTATTATCAGGATCTATTTTTATTTGATACGATGATGTTTAATATGCTTACTTTTATGGCTATTACATTATTCCTGATTTTTATGCATGAATTTGGACATGTATTGGCGATGCGGTCTTATAATTTACCTGCAAAACTGAGCATCGGACATCGCTTGTTTTTTGTAGTATTTGAAACAGATTTGACACCGGCATGGAGATTGGAACCAAAGCAAAGAAATAATCTATATCTTGCGGGTATGTGCTTTGATCAAATAATGCTGTTTATTGCGCTATGTATAAAATTGGCTTTTCCAGAAGATAATACACTACTTACTGGGATAGCGGGGATCGTTATTCTTGATATCTTTATTAAATTTATTTACCAGTGCAGTTTTTATATGAAAACGGATATGTATTATTTATTTGAGAATATTACAGGATGCTATAACGTAATGGAAAATGGGAAACAATTTTTAAGCAAAGGCCTCCCATTTTTAAAAACGGATAAAACGACAGAGATGTTTGACGGAGAAAGAAATATTGTACGGTTGTACAGTTTGTTTTATATTTTTGGTATTTTGTTTACAATTACTTTATTTATCTTTTATTTTCTTCCACAAGGAGTATTTGCTCTTTCGCAAACATTACCAAACTTATTACGCCCAGTTGGAAGCATAGCGTTTTGGGATGCAGTTGTTTTTGTGGGCCAATTCGTATTGCTAATTTGCTTCCTCTGCTATTCATGGATGAAAAATAGATAATAAGCTTGCCTGTCACTGTTCAATTTTCGACAAATCCCGACAAGTGACAGGCACCGGCCTATTTTGCTATTAAAGTTTTTATTTGTTTTCCTGGGTGATGTTCTGGTAAATAGTCTCCATTTCCAAATAGGTTGTCTCGTAGTGTTGTTCCCTCATATTCTTTACGTACCAAACCTCGCTGCTGTAATACTGGTACAACTAAATCTACAAAATCATTAAATGTTCCCGGTGTAATCGCATAAGCAATATTAAAGCCGTCGACATCTGCCTCATTTAACCACCTTTCCATCTCGTCAGCAATTTGCTCAGGTGAACCAACGGCAGAAGCTCCCATGCCACCAATGCCAATGGCGTTTATAATATCCTCAACCGTTGATGGCCTGTCAGGGTTAACCTTTGTGAAATTTTCAAGTGCTGATCGAATGGAATCATTTTCAATATAGCTAATAACTTGATCAGGTGCATAGCTGGATAAATCGATTCCAGTCCAACCGCCGAATAATGCTAATGCACCTTCCTTACTAATATAGTTTTTATAATCGTCATATTTCAATTTGGCTACTTCTTCCGTCTTAGCAACTATTGGAATAAACATCGTAAGGATTTTTACTTCTTCAGGTGATCTTCCGGTTTTTTCAACATCCATACGAATTTTATCGACCGTTTCTTTAGCTGTGGCAATATTCGGTGCACCAATAAATACTAATTCAGCATTCTCTGCTGCAAATGCACGCCCTTTGGTGGATGCGCCAGCTTGATAAAGTACAGGGGTTCGTTGCGGTGAAGGTTCACATAGATGTGCTCCAGGTACTTTAAAATATTTTCCGTCATGGTTTATATTGTGAACTTTATCTGGATCTGTATAAATGTTGTTCTCTTTATCCACCTTAACTGCATCAGCTTCCCAGCTTCTCTCCCAAAGCTTATAGCAAACCTCTAAATATTCCTCAGCAATTGCATATCTTTCATCGTGTTTAATTTGATCTTCTAATCCCATATTAACTGCAGCACTTTTTAGGTAGGATGTGACGATATTCCATCCGACACGGCCTTTTGTTAGATGGTCCAATGTACTGATTTTACGTGCAAATGTATACGGATGTTCATGTGTAATGGATGCTGTAACACCAAATCCAAGATGTTTCGTAACTGCAGACATTAACGGTACAATCAGAAAGGGATCATTTACTGGAGATTGTACACCACCTCGTATTGCTGCGTCCCTTGACCCTTGATAGACATCATACGTTCCTAATACATCTGCAATAAAAATGGCATCAAATTTACCCTTTTCTAAGGTCTTAGCTAATCGGGTCCAATAATCACTATCTTTATAGCGATGTGATTCATCATCCGGATGTGCCCATAATCCTGGGGACTGATGTCCTGGTGTGTTCATATCAAATGCATTTAAAAAAATTCGCTTCTTTGTCATGTTACTTTTCCTCCTTAAAATTAGTAAACGGCTGAACCAACTTCAATTGGATTATTTATTAATTTAATAAAATAGTGGAGTTGTTTTTCTGTACGGTGTAGGAGCTCATTATCTGTAATTGGATTTTTGCTTTGCTTATCAATTTGTTCATCAAGCATGTATAATCCTTTTAAATTATGTGCTTTTAATGTTGCTAAGACAGGCTTTAATGTGTATTCAACAGCTAGTAGATGGGACGGACTTCCACCAGTCATAATGGGGAGTACAGGTGTATGTTTGAACACGTCTTGTGGCAGTACATCAATTAATGCTTTTAAAACCCCTGAATAGGCTCCTTTGTATACGGGTGAACCAACAATGACGCCATTCGCCTTTTCAATCAATGCTGTAATATTTTTAATAGCAGGACTGTTAAAATTACCTGCAAATAAATCCTCTAATGGTACATTTTTTATAGAAATATGTGTGATAGAAACACCTTTCTCTGAAAGTAACTTCCCTAAAAATTTCAGTACCTGTTCAGATCCGGAAAAGACGTTAGGGCTACCGGAAATAATGACGACCTCACTCATTTGTGCTCATCCTTTCTTTTAATGTTTTGTAACGGAAAAACCCCTCTTTTCCAATAAAAAGAAAAGAGGGGTAGTATCTTATTCCGCTCTTATCTTTCAAGAAAAAATCTTGCTGGAATTAGCACCTTTCTGACTCTGTCAGAGGTTGCTGAAGCTTCACTGGGCCAGACCCCTCAGCTTCTCTTGATAAGAATATTTAATTGTTGAGTACATTCTATTTGAAGTATTCCGATAAGTCAAGTGCGATTTTTCTTATTGACATCTTTCCTATATTCCTCTATTATGGAAATAATTAAATAATTCTTGTTATTTATCTATCTAGAGAGGTGGAGGGAAATGGCCCTTTGAAGCCTCGGCAACAGGTTCTTCATATAAGAATACTGTGCCAATTCCATCAAGCAAATTGCTTGGAAGATAGGAAGAGTAGAAAATCATGTTGTATGAACTCTTTTCCGAATCTTGGGGGAAAGGGTTTTTTTAAATTTTAGAAGAGGGTGGAAGTCATGAAATACGGATTTTGGTTACCGATTTTTGGTGGGTGGCTCAGGAATGTAGAAGATGAAAAGATGCCACCAACTTTTGATTATGCAAAGAAAGTGGTCCAGTCAGCAGAAAAGTGGGGCTACGACACAACGTTAATTGCTGAATTATATTTAAATGATATCAAAGGTACAGAGAAGGACTCAATCGAAGCTTGGTCAACTGCAGCAGCATTAGCTGCGGTAACGGAGAAAATCGAAATCATGACAGCTGTACGTCCGATCTACCATAATCCTGCTGTAACAGCAAAGATGGCTGCAAATATTGATCATATTAGTAATGGTCGTTTTACGTTAAATGTTGTATCTGGCTGGTGGGCAGAAGAGGCAAAACAGTATGGTGGAGATTTTACCGAACATGATGAACGTTATGATCGAACGAAAGAGTTTATCGAAGTTTTAAAAGGATTGTGGACAGAGGAGACGTTCTCCTATGATGGTAAGTTCTATCACATCGAAAACACACAACTTTCACCAAAACCAGTGCAACGTCCTAATCCTGTATTATATGCAGGTGGAGAAAGTGAAAAAGGAAAACAAGTTATTTCATCGCTTTGTGATGCTTACGTTATCCATGGTCATACAGTTGAAGAGGCGAGGGCCAAGATTGATGACATGAAGAAGCGGAGACAGAATGCTGGCCATGATCCTCTCCATACATTTGGAATGGCTGCATATGTCATTTGTCGCGATACAGAGGAAGAAGCACAGGAAGAACTGAAACGCATTACATCGGTAAAAGATTTAAGTGGTTATGCTGGATTTAAGGATTTTACATCGAAGTCACAGTTGGAACAACAAGTTCAGTTACAGGATTATTCCGTTTCAAATCGAGGAATTCGTCCAAATCTCATTGGAACACCAGAACAAATTGCCAAACAGATATTAGCATTTGAAGAGGCAGGGGTTGATTTACTATTATTACAATGCTCCCCGCAACTAGAGGAATTAGAACGTTTTTCAGAGCAAGTGATGCCAAAAGTGGAAGAAATACGGGCATCATTAACGAATATTTAATGAGGAGTGGACGGTTTGAGCAAAATTTATGTGATTCATGAAAATAGTGAATGGACGGAACATCTAATTAATAGGTTTGAACAATTACATGTACCTTACGGAGATTGGTTACTTGAAAATGGTACAGTGGATCTTACTTCTACTCCGCCAGAGGGTATTTTTTATAATCGTATGAGTGCTTCTTCTCATACACGTGGTCATCGATTTTCACCAGAATTAACAAATGCAGTACTTGCTTGGTTGGAGCATCACGGTCGAACGGTAATTAATGGAAGCCGTGCATTACAATTAGAAGTTAGTAAAGTATTACAATATATAGAGCTTGAGAGATTTGGAATAAAAACACCGAAAACAATAGCTGCAGTAGGAAAGAAAGAAATCTTAAAGGCTGCAAAAGTATTTGAGGGAAGGAAATTCATAACGAAGCACAACCGAGCAGGTAAGGGACTTGGTGTTCAATTGTTTACTTCTGTTCAGGCATTAAAGGATTATGTAGAAAGTGAACGTTTTGAAGAACCTGTAGATGGAATTACACTCATTCAGGAATACATTGAGTCACCGGAATCATTTATCACACGTTGTGAGTTTGTTGGGGGTAAATTCATCTATGCAGTGCGTGTAGATACTTCAGATGGATTTGAATTATGTCCAGCAGATGCTTGTAGAATTGACGATTTGTATTGCCCTGTAGGTGAAGAAAGTTCAGCACCAGCCATGTTTGAAATAAGAGAAGGGTTTGAGCATCCAATTATTGAAAAATATGAGCAAATGCTTGCTGCTAATGATATCCAAATTGCTGGTATTGAATTTATTGAAGATAAAGATGGGAATCTTTTTACGTACGATATAAATACAAATACAAATTACAACAGCGAAGCAGAAGAAAATAGCGGTAAATTTGGTATGCTAGAAGTTGCGAAATACTTAAGCCATGAACTCGAAAATATCAGTTAAAATTGGTGCCTGTCACTTGTCGGAATATGTCGAAAACCGAACGGTGATAGGCACCAAAATTTAAATTCCTCGTGATTCGCAATAGTCTTCAACAATTTCGTCTATTTGACCAGGTTCTGGAAATTTCCCTGAAAAGGAAAATCTCACTTCTTCTACAAATTCCCCTTGTTTATATATGTGAATAGCTCCATTTTGTTCAATTACACTGTATTCAGGTTCAAATCTATATCCACCACGTTCAATCGCACCCAATATGAAAACAACTCCTTCGTTAAAAGTTTCTCCATTTCATATTGTTCGCAGTTTTTGGGATAAAAACCATTTGATATTACTTTTCGCCCACAATAAGACTCCCACCTTACGTGATTGTAGAAATCAAATTCGACAAAATTCGAGGAGTGACAGGCACCTTATTTCAAGAAGTCTTTTACTACGTTAATATATTCTTCCGTTTCTTCAAGGTATGGTGTATGTGCGCTATTTTCAAAAATATGCAATGTACTATTCGGTGTTAGGCTACTGAAAAATACTGTTGATTTGGGTGTTGCTTCATCATATCGGCCACAGGTATATAGTGTTGGAACAGTGATGTCTTTAAGTTGTTCCGTACAGTCAAAGTCTTTTAAATTTCCTGTTACATGAAATTCTGATGGCCCCCACATGATGTTATAAACTTCTGGATTTTTATATTTTGCTCCTTCTTTCAGAATAGTAGGCTTTGGATCGAGTCTACATACAAAGTATTTATTGAAGACCTCTGTTGCTTTTTTGTATTCTTCAGAGTCTGTTGTACCAAATCTCTCACATGTATTTAATGTAATTTGAACGTCGATTGGCAATTGCTCACGATTACGCTTTTGGTCCTCTGCCCACATTGGTGCACTTAAGCATGGACTTGAAAAAATGATACTTTTTACACCTTCTGGATGTGCGAGAGTGTACGCTGCAGCCAATGTTGTTCCCCATGAATGACCAAGAATATGGAATTCTTCAAGATCAAGTGCTTCCTTTATTTGTGCTAATTCTTCTACAAAGCGATTAATATTCCATAATGTGGTGTCTTTAGGGCGATCAGATTTACCACAACCTAATTGATCATAAAAAATAACCGGTCGATCTCGAGCAAGTACCTTTAGTCCCTGTAAGGAATGATGAGATGAGCCTGGACCACCGTGCAAAACAATAACAGGTGTATGAGTTGATCCGTTATCATGCTTCTCGTACCATACCTTCCCACCTGTTACTTCAATGTATCCTTCTGTTATAGTCATGTTTTTTCCTCCAAACTTAAGCGCTGACACGCACTCTTGTATTACTATCATACCATTAAATTACAATTGATAGCTTATTCAGTCCTTTGTGGATAGCAAAGATGTGAAAATAGTAAAAATCCTAAGCGATGACAGACACCTTACATAATCTATCTATATTGTGGAATGGTAAGAGAGTAATTATATGTATGCATAGAGGTACAAGCTTTATAGCGCGTTTGGAGGTGCTCGAATTTGCTACAAAAATTGTTTCGTGGGAAGAAAGAAAAACGTGCTTACAATGGCTCTAAGCTAGATGGCGATATGTCTAAGGATAATTCCGAAAAAATTGACAGCGAATTGACGAAGACGGTAAACATATTCAAAACGATTTACTCCTATCCAGACAATCAAGATGTCACTATTCGTAATATACATATTAATGGACTCAATAAGGACGGAGCACTTCTTTTTATAAGTACAATTACGGATACGAAAGTGATTGATGAGTACGTTATCGAACCTTTACTTAAAAATCAAGATTCAGAGGTTAAAATAGATGACCTAGTTTCTGTCCCTTCCATTTCTAAAACAACCGCAATTGCAGACATATGTACAGAGGTGAATAATGGGAGTGCAGTGCTTTTTGTTGATGAGGAGACGCAGGCCTACATATTAAATGCATCAAACTTCGAAAGCAGAGGTATTGAGAAGCCAGAAAATGAAACCGTTGTGAAAGGTCCAAAGGAAGCGTTTATAGAGAAAGCATCGACTAACATTTCCTTAATTAGGAAGCGTATTAAAAATGAAAATTTAGTTGTAGAGACGCAAACCGTATCCAAACGATCAAATAATGTAGCCTACATTGTCTATATTAAAAACGTAACGAATGACGACATAGTGGACAAAGTAAAAAGTAGATTACATACGATGGATGTAGATGCCGTTCAAAATCTATCACTCCTAGAGCAATATATAGAAGAAAGTCATGTATCCATTTTTCCGACAGTACTAAATACCGAAAGGCCGGACAGGGCTGTTTCGTTTTTGGAAGATGGTTATGTTGTGCTATTAATGGATAATTCTCCTGATTCTTTAGTAGTACCAGCAACGTTTTGGTCCTTTTATCATACATCTGAGGACCATTATTTACGGCTTCCATATGGTAATTTCACACGGGTATTACGACTCTTTGCCTTATTTGTTACGTTATTTACTTCGGCACTTTATGTAGCTGTTGTAACCTTTCATGTTGAAATGATTCCACCTGATTTACTGTTAGCAATTGCTTCAACGAGGGAACTGGTACCATTTCCGGCTTTATTTGAAGTGTTACTCATGGAAATTGCCTTTGAACTAATTAGAGAAGCTGGATTACGTGTCCCGTCACCAATTGGACCAACCATTGGAATTGTTGGTGCACTTATTCTAGGGCAGGCAGCTGTTGAAGCGAATATCGTTAGTCCAATTGTTGTCATTGTAGTGGCATTAGGTGGGCTAAGTTCATTTGCGATTGGCGATATTAGTATGAACTTTGCGATACGATTAAGTCGCTTTATATTTGTCATAGCTGCAGGGGTTTTTGGAATGTACGGGATGGTAGCTTTGTTCACGTTAGGTGTATTTTACCTTGTATCAATTAGAACATTTGGTGTGCCTTACTTAGCTCCCATGACTCCTACCTATAAGTCATCAAAAGATACGATATTTCGGAAAATGTTGCAAAATGAGATTTTTAGACCAGGTTATATGAAACCAAAAGATATGAAGAAGAAATAAGGAGATTTTTTAACATGGAGCAACCACAGGGTAGAACAGGTGGGAAAATTGGAATAAAAGAATTTGTGGCCATCGTAGTGATTATGATAGGGACAAAAATTACCGATGACACGACAGCGTTACTATTTAAGCCATTGTTAAATGCGGCTTGGATGGTACCCGTTATAAATGGAATATTAGCGATTATTCCAGTCGCTCTTTTGATGAAGGTTTCGACCCATTATGAAAACAAGGATCTGATAGATGTTTCTTACCATTTGTTTGGAAAATATATCGCATTTTTTGTTTTGTTTATCCTCTGGTTTATTGGTTTTTGTTTTATTGTTGTTGATACGGCAATATATACCGATATTATTGGAACAATGTATTATTTAAGGACCCCATCAATCGTAATTTATGGGTTATTAATGTTTGTCTGTGCTTATGGTGCTAGAAAGGGATTAGAGAATATTGGCTCTGTTGCTTGGACTGTGTACCCGTACCTCCAAGCTTCTCTGTTTGTTACATTGTTAATAACTTTTAGCCAAGGAAGCACAAATTTCCTTTTTCCTCTATTTGGACCAGGAGCCTTGGAAGTGATAAAAGAAAGTAGCTTTACAATATCCATTTATATGGATATCTTATATGTCTTTATTTTATTTCCATATGTCAATAGGACAAAGGATTTTAAAAAAGGTACATGGATTGCATTCGCTCTTATTGCTATAAATATGGCACTAGCATTGATAAGCTATATCATGCTTTTTGATTATCATTCTGTTGCCATGCAGAGCTACCCTTATCATGAAGCGCTAAGAACCATAAATTTTGCCTTTCTAACAAATTTAGAATCGTTTATCTTTCCATTTTGGTTAATTGGATCGTTTGTTAAATTTACAGCTTATCTCTACATTAACCTATTGCTATTTGCCAAATTGGTAAAGATTGAACAGTTTAAATACCTCATCCCGACATTTGCAACGCTAATTGTTTTTCTTGGCTTAATTGCAGAAAATCCAGCGGTAACCATGCATCAATTAAAACAAACAATCGCTTACATTACTTCTCCAATGTTCTTTGCGCTACCTATTCTATTCTGGATTGTCGCGAAGTGGAAAGGAGAGTTCAAAAAGTGAAAATAGTAAATCTCCCATGTAAACTGGCTCTGTTCTCCCTTTTCTTTCTTTTGCTCACTGGGTGTTGGGATCAGACGGAAGTGGAACAGTTAGCCTATGTTGTTGCGATCGGCTTGGACAAACCTGAGGATGTAAAGGAAGGCCTTGTTGAGATAACGTATTTAATTGCGAATCCACAATCGGGTGCAAAAGTAGGTGGAGACGAACCTCCAAGGGAAATTATAAGCTTTTCAGTTAATGATTTTATTAATGCAAGAAACTTGGCTAATACGGTTATAGCAAAACAAATTTCTTATGATTTGTTGCGATTTATTATTGTTTCAGAGGAATTTGCAAAAGATGATGATTTTATTAAATGGATGTATGATGCAACGAAAGCGACAGATTTTCGAAGGGATCTAAGAATTTTAGTGAGCAAAGAGTCCCCAAGTACGTTTATGCAAAATAATGAGCCGCTTGTTGACAAAAGACCACATAAATACTTCGATTTGATTTTTAAACGAGGGAAAGAAACAGGGACAATTCCGCCTGGGGAGTTATTTAGCTTTTATCGAATTACTGAATCAGATGCAAACGTTTTCTTAGGGGTATATGCTACAACGGAACAGGAGGAAGAAGGAGCTAGACAGGAGGACTCGGATCAAATTATTGCAGGAGAATTTGACAGTTCAGGAGAAACAAATACGACGCAATTTGCAGGGTCTGCTGTTTTTAAAGAGGGGAAAATGATTGATACGTTAACAATAGAAGAAACTCGTCTTTCTTTTCTATTGAGTAATATTTTTGAAAAACCTCGTGAAATATTGACAGCAATGCCTGATCCGTTCGATGAAGATTATCAACTCACAACAAGAATTCAAAGAGACGGTAATATTGACATGAATATGGACCTGGAGAAAGAAAAACCAACAATCGATGTTACTGTTCCGATAGTATTAGAGGTGATGACGAACCATAGTATGAATAATTATTCAGATGATGTTAAGAAAAGAGAAAAGTTAGAGGATTCTCTTGAGGACACGCTGACACAGAAGTTTGAAGATCTCATTAAAAAAACACAGGAAGAGTTTGGTGCAGAACCTTTTGGATGGTCACTCATTGCTAGGAAAGAATTTTTGAGTATTCCTGAATACGAGGAGTTTAACTGGATGAAAACATATCCTGAGATGGAAATAAATGTGAACGTAAACCTTAGAATTGATAAGTTTGGAAGACAGATAAGATTGCCAGATTTAGATGAGGTGAGGGACTAATGGTTGTTATGTTGTGGATTGTTGCTATCAGTGTTTTTGTTTATACTTTTGGATTTGGTATTTCGTTATGGAAGGATAAGAATCGATCTGGATCAATCGTGGTATTTATACTGGGAATTGCAGTCGTTATCGTCCCATTTTTTTCGAATATAATATGAACGGTTTAGGGTGCCTGTCACCGTTCGGTTTTCGCCATCATTCGACGAAATTCGACGGGTGACAGGCGCCTTGTATGTATGATATAATTTACATAATGTTAGATATATTAGTCTTTGGGGTGGTTGATATGACGAGTAAAATGAAGCTAGCTAGAATTGAAAAAGGGCTTACACAGGAGCAACTTGCCTCAAGGGTAAAGGCGACAAGACAAACGATTGGATTAATTGAGAAGGGAAAGTACAATCCTAGTTTGCACCTTTGTATTGCAATTGCCAAGGAATTAGACAAAACATTGGATGACTTATTTTGGGAGGGTTCTTAAACAATGATACGTTCTTTTTTAAACTTTTTACTGCCTGATGATGAATACAAACGTACTAGAATCATATATTTTTTGGCAGAAGCGGCAGTGCTCTTAACAGTCATATTATTTATATTTTCTTTTTTTAGTAGTTGGTTAGAATGGGATATTGATAGTAACACTATCCACCCGATAATCGTTATTGGATTTATATCGTTTTACACGTTAATACGATATATTTTCTCTGGTATAGAATTCACAGATGTTTCAACCAAGGAGCAATATGTAAAGCAGAGGCGTTCAAATATAATACAGGCGTCAAGTGTTGGATTCTTCTTTTTTATTTTTCATGGTATATTTGAAGGATTTCCATCAGACTTTGAGAGTGCCATAGACATCGTTGGCCCAACATTATTTTTTGTCTTCTTTTATTATCTGGTAATATATTTATCACTCAAACGTTCCTATAAAAAGAACAGAGAATTACTTGATGACTAGAATGGAAGCAGTGCAATTTTCTTGAAGTTAGAATGAAAATAACTATTTTATTTGTTCTGAAAATTTGTTACAATAAATTTGTTGATAATTGCACGGAAGAGGAGGGGATTCACATGAAAAATACAAATTGGATATGTTTAGAAAAGAAATACGGTGGCTCTTTTCTCTCGAAAATAAATCTCAATAAATTGAAATAGTGAATGTATAAGGACCTTCGTGTTATGCGGTGGTCCTTTTTCTATGAAAAGATTTCCACTGAAGTGGTTGGTGAAATAATAAAATGAAAAGAGGAGACTACGATGGAAATTAGAAATTATCATGTAAATGATGAAACTGGTTGGCTTCGTTGTAGGGTTTTAGCATTTTTAGATACGTCTTATTATGATAATGTGTTGACACAAAAGGAGAAGTATGAAAATCCAGCAATTGAGTTGGTTGCAGTTGAAAATGGGGAAATCATTGGGCTCTTGGATATTGAATACGAAGAGGAGGAGCGCACCGTTTGCTCAAGAGGAACTGGATTAGGGGGCATGATATGGCATATTGCTATTCATCCAGATCATCGCAGAAACGGAATAGGGAAGTTGCTACTAGAGGAAGCAGAATATCTTGCGAAAGAAAAGAAGTTAAATCGGTTTGAGGCTTGGACCAGGGATGATGATTGGGTAAATCGATGGTATAGAAAGAATGGATTTGTTAATGTTCGTTCGTATTTACATGTTTATCTGGAAGATGAGATACAGGGGAAAATAAAAAGTGAAGTCCCTGATTTATTTCCTGTACACGTATTTGCACATTATGTGGGTGAAGATACAGATACGATTAGAGAATGCTTTAGTCGAGTCCATGAGTGTGTTTGTTACGAAAAAATGCTGGAATAGATTTTTTATATTGTTCAATTGTTCAATTGGATGTGAAGGATAGAAAGGGAATTCTTATTAGAGTTCTCTTTTTTTGTTGGAAGAATCGTAAACAACACCTAAGCCTCTAGTCTTATATAAAAATCAGCCCTAGGCGTAATGTTTATAATATTTAGATAGATTAAACTAGTTATAGTAAATGATGCCCGTCACCGTATATTTTCGACAAGTTTCAACGTAATTCGACAAGTGACAGGCACCTATATGAACTGGGGGAAGGGTTTTGCTTAATTTTATTGTGAGGCGGAAGATTTTGGTAAGTCTGGTTACTGTGTTGGTACTTATTCTAGGTAGCTATGCACTAACAAAGCTTGATGAGGAGTTATTGCCAGAAGTGGATTTTGATGGTGCGTATGTGACTGTTAGTGCCGGTGATATGGCTGCCATTGAGGTGGAACGGTCAATTACTACACCACTAGAACAACAAATCTTTGGGATTGATGGGGTTGAGGATATCTATTCAACAACAACGATTGGCCAAAGTAGTTTGCAAATCATGATTGAAAAAGGACGAGGAGAAGAAGTGTCAAAAGAAGTGGAGTCTGTTGCAAACTCCATTACCTCAACGGTCTCTGGAATTACGGAAGTATTAGCAGATCAAATGAGCGTGAGTGCAAGCTATGAATTTTTCATGGATGTGTCGAATGGTGATATGGACGAAATGACTGCATTTGCCGAGGATATTCTTGAACCACGCTTAGAGGAACTGCCCGAAGTTCGGGATGTTTCTCTCATGGGCATCCAAAAATACGAAGTAACGATAGAATTTGACCGAGACGCAATGTCTGAGAATGCGCTTGATATATCGCAAGTTCGTGGGATTATTCAGCAAGCAAACATGGAAGCAACATTAGGGGAACTAAAAGCTGAAGAGGAACAGCCATCACTAAGATGGGAGTCTCGATTAGAATCGGTAGAAGATGTGGAGATCATACAGATTCCTACACAGTCAGGTTTTATTGATTTAGATGAAGTTGCTGATATTTCATTACAACCCTTGGAAAGTTCATCTTACGTTTGGAAAAATGGAACAAAGGATTTTATCTTTGTTCAAATTGGAAGTGCATCTGATGTAACACAAATTGATATGGCAGAAGCAGTACGTGAAGAAATCGAAAATATTCGAGATGAAGGATTAGTAGGAGATTTCGAACTAAATGAACTCGTTGCGCAAGCAGATTATGTAAAGGAATCGATTGATGGTGTTACGAGTAATATTCTGATAGGTGGTATATTGGCAATTGTTGTTTTACTCGTTTTCTTACGTAATGTAAGAGCAACAATTATCATCGGCATTTCCATCCCTACATCTATTTTGCTAACCATCCTGTCGATGTGGATATTGGATTATAGTCTTAATATGCTAACCTTAATTGCTTTAGGGTTAGGAATTGGAATGATGGTGGATGCTTCTATTGTTATATTGGAATCCATTTATAAGAAGAAAGAACAAGGAATTAAGCCTTTAGTTGCTGTAATTGATGGGACAAAGGAAGTTGCATCTGCAGTTATTGCCTCCATCTTAACCACCATCGTGGTGTTCGTGCCAATCGGATTAATGGGTGGTGACGTGGGACAGTTCATGGTGCTCTTGAGTGTAGTTGTAGCGATAACATTGGTAAGTTCTGTCATTGTGTCGTTTACATTAATTCCAACTTTATCAGAAAGGTTCCTGACACTACGCAGAAAGAAAACTGGAAAAGAAGGACGATTTATACAGGGATACGGCAGGTTTATTTCATGGGTGATAAAGAAAAAAAGAAATAGTTTAGCGATGATTGTGCTTTTCTTCTTCATGTTTGTCGGTTCATTGTTCCTTGTGTTTAAAATACCAATGACAATTATGCCAGATATCCTTAACCGTTACGCAGAATTAATAATTGATTTGGAAACAGGGGTTTCGATAGAAGATAAGGAAGACATTGCCCTGAAAATAAGTGACACATTATCTGAAATAGAAGATGTAAAATCAAGTTACATTATTGATGATGGCTCTATGTTCTTCATGCTTATCAATATGACGAAGGGCGAAGAGATTACAACAGAACAAAAGGAAGTAAACGAAGAAATTTTAAGCTCGCTACGGGAACTTGATGAGGATTATCCGATAAACAGTGTACAAAGTGCGATGTCTGTTAGCGTTGGCAGTCCGATTCAAATACAGATTCAAGGAGAAAATTACGAGGAACTTCAAACGATTGTTCATGAGTTTACAAAAGAGCTCGATGAAATTGAAGGAATTGTTGGTATAAACAACTCTATTGAACGAACCTCCATTGAAAAGGTTGTAGAATTACAGGAGGAAGCTATTAAGGATGCTGGATTGTCGGAAATGCAGGTTCGAGAAGGTATTGGGGAAGCATTCATTAACATGCCAATCGATGAGCTTGATATAGAAGAAGAAAGCGTTCCTATCGTAATGAAATGGGATGAAAAGGTTGAAGACGAATCCGCCTTACTTGAGTGGAAGCTCCCTACAATTGATGGTGATAAAGCCTTGTCTACATTTATTAAACTGAAAAGTGTAGATACGCCAAATGAAATTTCACACAGTAATGGTGAACGATTTATAACCGTTTCTGCAGATATCGAAAATACAGATTTAGGCACGGTTAATCGTGAAGTACAAGGTCTAATCAGCAATTTTGAAACACCTAAGGGCTACACGATTTCTGCTGGTGGAGATCTTGAATCACAACAAGAACTTATTTTCGATATGATTCTAATTTTCGTCATATCTATGTTCCTCGTATACCTTGTGATGGCTGTACAATTTAATCATCTTGCACATCCATTTATCGTGATGTCAGTGATTCCAATGACGATTGTCGGTGTCATTCTTGGATTGTTTCTCACACAACGTGAGTTAAGTGTGATGTCTGGAATGGGCATTATCATGTTGATTGGAATTGTTTTAAATAATGCCATTCTCTTGATTGATCGAACAAACCAATTACGCAAAGCAGGATACACAGCTAATGAAGCATTACTGCAAGCGGGTAAGGACCGTATCCGCCCAATCTTTATGACGACGTTAACAACAATAGGTGGAATGTTGCCACTTGCACTTGCCGCAGGGACGACAGGGAATTATCAGGCGCCAATGGCAACAGCGATTATTTCAGGCCTATCGTTTGCAACAATCATCACATTAGTCTTAGTACCTTCCGTTTATCGTATTTTTAATGCAATCGGAAATGGCTTTGGAAGAATTTTTAGGAAGAAGAAAAAGGAAGACAATGAGCCAGCGGAAAGTGTAAGTTAGTAGATTGAATCCCTTCCAATAGTTGGAAGGGATTCTTGATTAAACCTAGTAGTTTAGTTTAGAATAAAATGTATAGTATAAAATTTAGTTGAGGTGTTAGACAAGAAGTTGGTATTGTATTAAATTGTTGTGAGGGGGAGATTGGATGAATAAGGTTGGAATTGTTGGGGGATTGGGACCTGAGTCAACGGTCGATTATTATCAACAAATTATCTCCAAATATCAGGATAGATTAGGAAGTAAAGAAGTGTTACCTGAGCTGTTTATTAACAGCATCAATATGTATAAAGTTTTTCATTTAATTGATACGAACCAAGTAGACGGTTTGGCTGATTATTTAGTTGATGCAGTTAAGAAACTAGAATTGGTTGGGGCAGATTTTGCGATCATCTCTGCAAATACGCCGCATATTGTGTTTGACCAGGTCCAGCAGCAGGTTCAAATTCCGATGATTAGTATTGTAGAAGAAACATATAAAAAGGCAGAAGCTTTCGGTATAGACAGAATTGGCTTAATTGGAACGAAGTTTACGATGGAAAATGATTTTTTTAAGACACCATTTATCTCAGGTAACAAAGAAATATTCGTACCAACTCACTCAGAACAGCAATACATTCATCAGAAGATTGTTGAGGAATTAGAGAACGGAATTGTTAATGTGGAAACGAAGGGAAAATATTTGGAGATTATCAAACGAATGACCCATGAGGATAAGATCCAAGGGATTATCTTAGGCTGTACAGAATTGCCGATGATTATAAAAGATGATGATCTAGATATCCCGCAGTTTAATACAACAGAGATTCATGTTAATAGTATTGTAGATACAATCTTTCTAGATAAGAACTAAGTGAAAGAACTTGCCATACGCCTCCAAACAGCAGGAAGAAGAATGCCTGACTTAGGGGGTGTTTTTATGGTTTAATTAAAAGAGAACAATTTTCTCAGGAAGGGAGTTGAACCTGTCACCACACGATTTTATTGACAAAATTCGACAAGTGACAGGCACCTATGTTTAAGATTATGTTAATTGAAGATGATGTGTCGTTATTTGGTGAAATAAAAGATAGACTTACACAGTGGTCTTATAAGGTGTATGGTATCGGTGATTTTGGTAATGTGATGGAGGAATTTACAAGCGTAAATCCTGACTTAGTTGTTATTGATATTCAATTGCCGAAATTCGATGGATTCCATTGGTGCCGGATGATTCGCACATACTCGAATGTGCCGATCATTTTCTTGTCTTCCCGTGACCACCCAACAGATATGGTCATGTCGATGCAGCTTGGAGCAGATGATTTCATCCAAAAACCATTTCACTTTGACGTGCTGATTGCTAAGATTCAAGCTATCCTAAGGCGTGTATACAATTACAACGTGACAGAGCAGACAAGTTTAAAGACGTGGAATGGTGCAACAATTGATTACGAGAAAAATACGGTTGAGAAAAGTGAAACAACACTGGAACTTACGAAAAATGAAATGTACATATTAAAGATACTAGTGGAACATAAAAATAGTATTGTAAGCCGAGAGGAAATCATAAAAAGCCTATGGGATGACTCGCGCTTTGTCAGTGATAATACGTTGACAGTAAATGTGAATCGTCTTAGAAAAAGGCTAGGAGAAATCGGTTTAGGTAGTCATATCGAAACTAAAGTCGGACAAGGCTATTTAGCAAAAGAAGTGGATGCCTTCCATGGTTAAAAAGTATCTGATAGAAAGGCTTCATTGGATAGTGTTATTTTGCTTTTTCCATTTATTACTGCTATTTATCGGATTTATTGACCCGACAATTAACATATCATCCATCTCATACTTTGTGTTCTTATCTACAATCATTTTCATCGTGTTTCTGTTTGTTCAATATCATCGAGAGGTGAAATACTATAAGAGTATAGAAGAGTGGCATCCTAGTATGGATATAGAGAGTGTCAAGCTGGCCAGCAGTCCTTTTGAAAAAATATTAGAGGAATTTGTCACATTGCAAAACGAATTCTATAAAGAAGAAACAAATCGAAGTCTAACAGCTATTGAACAGGAAAAAGATGAATTGCTTTCCTGGATTCATGAAGTAAAAACACCACTAACAACGATGCAGCTAATGATCGAACGTATAGAGGACGAATCACTAAGGGTCAAGCTTCAGTATGAGTGGCTTAGAATTCACTTACTACTTGACCAACAATTACATCAGAAGCGGATTCCGTTTATGGAAAATGATTTGTATATTGAGAAAGTTGAACTAGAACCCCTTCTTTTTAATGAGATTCGAGAATTAAAGTCTTGGTGTTTTCAAAAAGGGATTGGCTTTGATGTAGAACTAGATGTGAAAGAAGTTCTTTCGGATGCGAAATGGTTAAGTTTTATGATTAGACAGGTACTAACAAATGCGGTGAAATATAGTGACGCAGCTGATATACAAATTATTAGTTTTCGAAAAAAAGGGCTAGCTCAGTTACAAATTACAGATGCTGGTCGTGGAATTGATGGGAAGGATTTGCCGCGAATCTTTGAAAAAGGTTTTACGTCTACGAGCAATCACAAAGATAATGCTGCAACTGGAATGGGGCTATATTTAACCAAGAAAGTGGCAAAGGCTTTGAAAATACATATTGATGTTGCCTCAACACCTGGCGAAGGAACAACCTTCATACTAACTTTTGCGGCGAAGAATGACTTCGTAGCTATTAGAAGCATGTGACAACTTTGTCACATGCTTCTCTATTTTGTTCGATGAATCGAAGGAAAATGAATCGTGCATCCTTTATGATAGAGGTAGATTAAAGGAGATGAAAGCTAATGAACATTTTAGAAGGGCATAAAATTCATAAAAGTTATGGAAACAAGTTTAATAGACAGGAAGTTCTTAAAGGAATTGATATCGAAGTTGAAAAAGGAGAATTTGTCGGAATCATGGGTGCCTCCGGTTCTGGTAAGACAACGCTCCTGAATGTGTTGTCCTCCATTGATAATGTTAGTCATGGTTCGATTAAAATTGAAGGAAAAGAATTTACAACGATGAAAAATAAAAAACTTGCTGAATTTAGAAAACATCACTTGGGGTTTATTTTTCAAGAGTACAACTTGCTGGATACGTTAACCGTCAAGGAAAATATTATGTTACCACTTACGGTGAAAAAAGTACCAAGGAAAGAAGCGCAAGGCATTTTTGAAACGGTGGCGAAGGAATTGGGAATTTATGAATTGAAAGATAAATATCCAAATGAGATTTCAGGTGGACAGAAACAGCGGACATCTGCTGCACGTGCCTTCGTTCATAACCCGAGTATTATTTTTGCGGATGAGCCAACAGGAGCGCTTGATTCGAAAGCAGCATCAGACTTATTGAATAAATTAAGTGATTTAAATGATAAGTTAGATGCAACGATTGTCATGGTTACACATGATCCACTAGCAGCAAGTTACTGTAATCGTGTGGTATTTATAAAAGATGGTCAAATTTTCACCCAGTTAAATAAAGGAGAAGAGCGTAGGCAAGCATTCTTTAACGATATTATTAAGACGCAAGGTGTACTAGGTGGGGTGCAACATGAGCTTTAATCAACTCATTCTTCGTAATTTGAAGAAAAACATAAAGAATTATTATCTCTATGTTTTTGCACTTATCTTTACGGTTGCTTTGTATTTTGCCTTTGTCACGTTGCAATATGATCCAGCAATGGATGAAGTAGAGGGGTCGATAAAAGGTGCTGCTGCAATTCGGGCAGGTTCCGTTATGTTAATCGCGATTGTGACAGTATTTCTTGTCTATGCGAATAACTTATTTATCAAGCGAAGAAGCAAGGAAATTGGGTTATTTCAATTAGTTGGAATGACAAAAGGAAAGATTTTTCAGATACTTAGTATGGAAAATTTAATGCTATATTTTGGATCAATGATAATTGGTATTTTAATGGGATTTGCTTCTTCTAAGCTGATGATGATGATTCTCTTAAAGGTAATTGGGATAAATGAAGTGGCTGAACTTAGGTTCTCGGGTGCTGCTTTCGTTCAGACGGTAATTGTTTTTGCAGCAATTTATGTGGTAATTATGCTTATGAATGCATTCTTTATTAAAAAGCAACGTATTTTGTCCTTATTTCAAGTGCGTTCCACAACCGAAGGGAAACGTCAGCGAATTACGGCACTGGAAGTTATCATTGGAATCCTAGGACTTGCACTAATTGGTTTCGGTTATTTTTTATCGACCAAATTATTTAGTGGAGACTTGGTTGGAATGAATGAATTATTTATGGCTATGTTCGCTATTCTAGGATCTGTCATCTTTGGTACCTATCTTTTTTATAGAGGATCGATTAGTTTCATCTTTAATCTGATTCGCAAAAAGAATGCAGGCTATTTGTCCATAAATAAAGTGCTGTCATTATCATCTATTATGTTCCGAATGAAATCCAATTCCTTGTTGTTAACTGTGATTACAACTTTGTCAGCATTAGCGATAGGTTTATTATCACTGACATACATTTCCTATTATTCGGCGCAAAAGCTTTCAGAAGAGACAGTTTTAGATGATTTTTCTATACCTAATCTAGAGCATGCAGCATTGTTTACAGATGCACTTGAAAAAAATGATATTGGATATTCTAAGACCGAGATGGATCTTCTGACTGTGAATGCCAACATATCGAATCTTATAACTGGTTATGATGAGATGAATTTAGCATTTGATCCAGGTATGACAACGATGGTGGTAGTTACGGATGAGTGGGTAGACGATGTCGATTTATCTGAGAATGAGAGTGTCTTTGTTAATTCTAATGAAGTGATGGAGCAATTCTTGTCTCTGAAAAATTCCGGGGAAATGATGTTATCGGGAAAAGATGAAGATGCTATAGAGTTAAACTATATTGGAATAGAAGAGAAAAAAATCTTACCGACACGTTTAGCAGGTGGTGGATTTTATGTTGCAGTTGTTGATGATGATATCTATCAACAATTGGCAGAAGATAAAGACCCATCCATTCAAGGGGATTTCTCGGTATATGTTGGTGTGAATATTGATAAGAGTGGGGACGTAGAAGAGGCCAATAATATCTTTCAGGAGTTAGACTTAAGCAAATGGGCTGGATATGAATCACAGTTAGAAACTTTTAATAACCAAAAGCAAAACATGGGTATGATTATGTTCATTGTAGGCTTCTTAGGCTTAACGTTCTTAGTTACTTCAGGTTGTATTCTATACTTCAAACAAATGGATGAAGGCGAAGAGGAGAAAGCAAATTATACAATTCTACGGAAATTAGGCTTTACAAGAGATGACCTTGTGGCTGGAGTGAAGGTGAAACAATTGTTTAACTTTGGTATTCCACTGTTAACGGGATTATGTCATAGTTATTTTGCAGTAAAATCGGGATGGTTCCTTTTTGGAACAGAGCTATGGGCACCAATGATTATTGTGATGGTATTGTATACCGTGTTATATTCCATTTTCGGAGTTTTATCCGTATTGTATTATAAGAAAGTCATAAAAGAAGCATTGTAAACGGGTGCCTGTCACTATTCCTTTTTCGACATTATTCGTCAAAATTCGAGGAGTGACAGGCACCTTTTAAGCATAATGAATATTATTTGTTTCAATGCAATATTTATAAAGGGATACAAATTCATCCCAAACGGATAGTAATAAGTCTGTAAGCTTTGGATCAAAGTGTTTTCCATTATCTTCCATTATGATTGCTTTTACTTTCTCTGGTGGAAATGCTTCTTTATAAGAACGTTTCGACAATAGTGCATCGAATACATCAACGATGGAGACAATCCGTCCTTCTAAAGGAATTTCATCTCCTTTTAAATGGTTGGGATAACCGCATCCATTCCAGCGTTCATGGTGTGTCTTTGCAATTTGGGCTGCCATCTGAATGACAGGGAGTTCTAAGTTTGATAATATTTTGTGACCAATATTTACATGTGTTTTCATTGATTCCCATTCTTCACTGGACAGTTTTCCGGGTTTATTTAAAATGGAATCTGGTATTCCTACCTTTCCAATATCATGGAATTTAGCGGCAATTCGAATATCTCGGACAAACTTTTCATCACAACCAGCAATTTCTGCTAACTTTCCAGCAAATAAACCTATTCGATTCACATGTTCACCTGTATCATCATCACGGTATTCAGCAAGGTGCAATAGACTCTCAACTGTATCAAACATAACCTTTGTTTCCTTACTAACATTCTGACTTACGAGTAATCGATGAGTGAACTCAGATAATTTCGATTGAGGTAATCTCCATGTTTTATAGTATGTTGGCTTTTCTTCATGATCGGATGAAGTGAGGATTGCTTCCCTCTTTAAATCACGTGCTGGACAACCATTACACGGAAGTACACGGCCGTAAAATAATTCATAGCAGCGTTTATTTGTCATATCTTTGTCGGTTTGTCCCCTAGCTTCTAACGCTCTTTTCGTATTATCATCCATCCAAGTAATTATTCCAAAATCAATCATACTAATTTCATAGCTATAAATATCCAGAAAAGATGACACATTTAAGCTATAATAAGGCCGCAATAATTTCCTTAGGATGGCTAACGTAAATCGAGTAAATCGTTCAAAAGCATTTAATAAATCTGTGATGGATTTATCCATGTTTTCTTTTTTCTTAAAAAATGTTTCTCTAGTAGTTTCGTTTAATGTATCCACGAAAGAAATAATCAATTCTTCCGATATATTTTGGTCGATGAGCTTTCTTGTCCAATCACGAATCGTCCTGTAGAATGATGCTTCGTCTCGATACATTTTATTTTGGAAAAATTGTTTCAGAAAATTGTGTAAGTAGGCTAAATAAGATTCAACAAAAGGGAGTAGTTGTGCATTTTGGCTTCGCTTCATTAAAGCGGAGCGATAATTATAGATAATTTCATCCAAATGAAAGGTGAATAGCCCACTAAAAGAATCGAGTTTTTCAAAGTCAGTATCTATTATTCCTGACTTTCTCTGTAGTTGCTTAAATTCATACTGCAAAGGATAAGCTGCTTTATTAATTTCCATTTGATTATAAGCGTCTGCAGTGATTTGCATATCAAAGTTTAATAAAGAATCAATGGCTTGAATTAGCGGTAGGACCTCATCGCTCGGGATGAGACCAGTTAAATGGTCAGTAATAATTTGAATGTAACGACGGTTTGTAGAAATAAACCAAGGTAATTCTAACCCGATTTTAGAGTGAACATTACCAATTAAATAACGATAATGTATATAAGATTCATCAATATTAGGTGAAAAAATAGATTTCAAGTAATTTACTTGTCTTATTTTTAATCTTTCTAAATTAGAGTTGTCATCGATTATTTTCTTTAGATGCTCTACTTTGTAAATCTCATCATATAATTGATCAACAATCGGACGACTGAATGGCATTAAGATGTTTGCATATTCATGGATGCGTGCTAAAGATTCTTCTGTAATCCCTGTCAAAGAAATTTGTGTCAGACGTTCTGGATCATTGGTATTAATATGCATAATAGTTGCACTCCCTAAAATTTATTAGACCATATTATTGTTTGAAATGATCATAATCAACAACATATTTCTTTTCATTTATTTTTAAAGGGAGTTATGTGTACCCTTTCTTCCGTCATAGTAAATATTGTATACGTTCGTTTCATAATGTAAAAAATTCTCTATACAGAGGATATTATATATCAAAAAAATTACAACAACATCATTTTTTGCCTTTATTCGACAAAAATTCATAAAATTCAAGGAGTGACAAATTTGATTGTTTTTGAATGTTTTTGATGGTAAAATGCGGTTGGGAGGGTTATCATGTTAACAGATGAACGGTATTCACTCATTTTAACTATATTGAAAGAAAAGGGTATCGCAAAGACACAAGATTTAATGAATGCGTTAAATTGCTCGGAATCTACTATCAGGCGCGACCTAGAGTATCTTGATAAAATAGGAAAACTTAAACGTATTCACGGTGGTGCAAAACGAATGTATCATTTACATGAAGAATTATCCAATCAAGAAAAATCGCTCAAAAACATTCAAGAAAAAACATTGATTGGAAAATATGCAGCATCACTAATTGAGAAAAACGATTGTATTTTCCTAGATGCTGGTACAACTACACTTGCCATGATTGATTTTATCGATAATGGAGATATTACAATAGTAACAAATGGTATATTACATGCTTCTTTACTTGCAGATCGTAATATTCAATCCGTACTGATTGGTGGAAAAATAAAGGCCTCCACTAAAGCTATTGTGGGTGCAACAAGTTTAAGCCAATTAAAGGATTATCGGTTTAGCAAAGCTTTTATTGGAATCAATGGGATTGATGTGGAATTTGGTTGCACGACTCCAGATCCCGAAGAAGCAGCCATTAAAAGCTTAATACTTAAGCAGTCAGCTTTAACTTTTGCATTAGCTGATGAAACGAAATGGAACAAGGTTAATTTCGTAAAAGTTTGTAATATAGAAGATGTAACAATTATTTCGAATGAGATAAAAGATAGCAACCATTTGTTTCGAGAAAAAACAACGATTTTGGAGGCAAAGGAATGATTTATACCGTAACACTTAATCCATCCATTGATTATGTTGTCCAAGTAGAAGAAGTAACACTTGGAAAGTTAAATAAAATCCACACCGATTTTAAATTACCGGGTGGGAAAGGCATAAATGTTTCCCGGATTTTACATGCTTTAGAAACGGAGTCAACAGCGCTTGGATTTCTTGGAGGCTTTACAGGAGAGTTTATTGCGAATTGGTTAAAAAACGAGTGTATCGATACCGATTTTATTCAGGTTCAAGATGACACACGCATCAATATCAAATTAAAATCCATTGAAGAAACAGAAATTAATGGACGTGGACCGACAATTACGAACGAGGAAGCGGACAGGCTTTTAAGGAAATTAAGTGAGCTAAAAGAGGATGATGTCGTTATCTTATCTGGTAGCAAGCCACCTTCTTTGCCTGAAGACTTTTACCAGCAGCTGATTAAAAGAATTAGCGGTTCGAATGCGACTTTTGTAATAGATACAACTGGGAAAGACCTTGAGACAGCTCTTTCCTATAAGCCTTTGTTAATAAAACCAAATACCGTGGAATTATCGGATTTATTTAACGTTGATCTCAAGAAGCAAGAAGAGATTATTCCATACGGGAAAAAATTACTCGAATTAGGTGCAGAACATGTCATTGTTTCGATGGCTGGAGATGGGGCACTCCTTTTTACAAGTGAAGGTGTTTTTCGTGGAATTAGTCCAAGTGGAACAGTTAAAAATTCTGTTGGTGCAGGAGATTCGATGATCGCTGGTTTTATAGGGGAATTTATGAAGTCAAAAAATGCTGTGAAAGCATTTAAAATGGGATTAGCAGCTGGGAGTGCGACGGCTTTTTCAGATGATTTAGCGAAGAAGGAAGACATCCTTTCCATACTTGCTGCAGTGCAAGTTGAAGAATTCTAATAGAGGTGATAGATAAATGAAGATTACCGATTTACTTCGGAAGGACATTATGGTCCTTGACTTACAGGCGAAAGAGAAAGAAGCTGTCATTGATGAAATGATTGCAAGCCTTGATAAGCATGACGTTATAACAGATGCAAAAGAATTTAAAGATGCGATATTAAAGCGCGAGGCGCAGACGTCAACTGGGCTTGGGGATGGAATTGCTATGCCCCATGCAAAGAACAAAGCAGTAAAAGAACCGACAGTACTTTTTGCTAAAAGTAAAAGTGGAGTGGAGTACGAATCACTTGACGGACAACCTGCCTATTTATTTTTTATGATTGCTGTTCCAGAAGGTGCAAATAATACCCATCTGGAAACATTAGCGGCATTGTCGAGACAGTTAATAGATAGCGATTTTATTAAGAAATTGAAAGATGCTGAAACACCAGATGAAGTTCATGCTTTGTTTCAGGAGGAGCAAGAGGAGGTAGAGCAGGAAGATAAGTCTGAGGATGTTCCAAATGAGAGGGATGGTAAGCCGTTTGTTGTTGCCATTACAGCGTGCCCAACTGGAATTGCCCATACGTTTATGGCAGAGGATGCATTAAAGAAAAAAGCGAAAGAAATGGATATTGAGATCCGTGTGGAAACACAGGGGTCAGAAGGTGCAAAAAATACTTTAACGGCTGATGAGATTAATCGAGCTGAGGCAGTTATTATTGCAGCGAGCAAAAAAGTAGACCTCGACCGTTTCAACGGGAAACATGTTATTCAACGTCCTGTAGCCGATGGAATTAATAAATCAGAAGAGCTAATTACAAAGGCGATAAAACAAGATGCGCCAGTCCTTCATGGAGAAGGGACTAAGCAAAAGGCTGATGATGTGGAGGATAAAGCAAATTCCGTTTGGGGAAAAGTATATAAAGATTTAATGAACGGGATTAGTCATATGCTTCCATTTGTTGTTGGTGGAGGGATTATACTTGCACTCTCTTTCCTTTTTGAAAGTATACTTGGTAGTGATAGTACAGTATTTACCTTCTTGAACGGGTTAGGCGGGAATGCGTTTAACTTCTTAATTCCTATTTTTGCTGGGTTTATTGCTTTAAGTATTGCAGACAGGCCTGGTTTAATGCCTGGTATGGTTGGTGGTTTGATTGCAGTTGAGAGTAATGCTGGTTTCCTAGGTGGATTAGTAGCAGGTTTCTTAGCTGGTTACGTGGTGATCTTGTTGAAAAAAGCATTTCGTGGATTACCAAGGTCACTTGAAGGATTAAAACCAATCTTAATTTATCCTGTATTAGGACTATTTTTTACTGGGATTTTAATGTATTTCATCTTTGGCCCGATTTTCTCTACAATAAATACAGCAATGGTGGACTTCCTGCAAAATCTTGGAACAGGAAATGCGGTTATTCTTGGAGCAATTCTTGGTGGAATGATGGCCATCGATATGGGTGGCCCATTTAATAAAGCGGCTTATGCCTTTTCCATTGGAATCTTCACAGATACTGGTGATGGCAGCTTGATGGCAGCTGTTATGGCAGGCGGTATGGTTCCGCCACTTGCGATAGCATTAGCAAGTACGATTTTCAAGAAAAAATTCTCCGAAGAAGAGAGAAAGTCAGGTGTGACAAACTATGTCATGGGATTCTCCTTTATTACGGAAGGAGCGATTCCGTTTGCAGCAGCAGATCCGTTACGTGTAATTGGCTCTTCCGTTATAGGTGCAGCTATTGCAGGAGGCTTAACACAGTTTTGGAATAGTGCGATACCAGCACCACATGGTGGGATTTTCGTTGTACCGTTAGCTGACAATGCAATCTTCTTCTTGTTAGCGCTCGTTATTGGAGCTATCGTTTCGGCAGTTTTGTTAGGTGTTTGGAGAAAAACAGTAGAGGATAATTAATATAATGAAGCGTGCCTGTCACTGTAAGGTTTTTGACAATGTACGACAAAAACCGACAAGTGACAGGCACCTTTATTCATTTATCCAGTTTATGGTATCGTTCATTTTAACGTTAAATACAGAATTGAATCCGTTATAAGCTAAAATTTCAACTAATTGTTCGGCCATATAATTAGGTGTATATTTATATTCGCTATTCACCCACTCAACAATTAAACCAAAGAGAGCGTAGGCTTTATAGCTTGCAATTAAATTGTGATCTATTTTTTTGTTTTTATTCTTTACCATATCTAAGTCATATAGTGCCAGTTGCTTTAACACGCTACATATTTTAGCTTGATATCCAGTTAAGACATTTGATTTTATGATAATTGAATAGAATTTGGAATAAGAATAGACATGATTAAAGATTTTAACAGTAGAACTTGTTAATTCTCCAATATTGAACTGATTCGAACGAACATAGGGTTCTCTATATGAATGAACCAAATCCTCCATCACATCATCAATAAGCTCGTTTAGTAGTTCTTCTTTTTCTTGATAATGTTTATAAAAGGTACCACGATTTAAGTTTGCGCAGGTAACAATATCAGTGATGGTAATCTTATTAAAATTTTTCTTTTCCATGAGTAGAATCAAAGCTTCTTTTAATGCATGTTTCGATTTATAAATACGTCGATCATTGCTCATAAACAAATTACCACCTTTTTGTTCATTATATAACCAATTTTAGACAGAATGATGAACGGTCATACAAAAATAGACAAATCTATATTGGTTTGTATCTTGATATTTTAATTATAAACCAATAAAATTAAGGTGTACAAATGGTAACGCTCTCTTATATTTACATATTTAGATTACGATAAATTTACTAAAGGAGAAGATACATATGAAACTCGATGGAAAAGTAGCAGTTGTTACAGGAGCAGCATCTGGTATGGGGAAAGCGATCGCAGAATTATATGCAAAAGAAGGGGCAAAAGTAATTGTTGCCGACCTTAACCTTGAAGGAGCAGAAGCTGTTGTTAATGAAATTTCTAATAACGGTGGAACCGCAAAGTCTGTAAAAGTGAATGTTGCAGAACGAGAAGATATTGAAAACATGATTGATACAGCAGTAAATGAATACGGAACATTGGATATTTTAGTTAATAATGCAGGTATTATGGATGGATTTGAACCTATTGGAGAAATCTCTGATGAAAAATGGGATTTGATTTTTAATGTGAATACAAAAGGTGTTATGCAGGCAATTCGGAAAGCAGTGCCTATTTTCTTAGAAAAAGGAAAAGGTGTTATTGTTAACACTGCTTCTACTGGCGGGCTAAACGGTGCACATGCAGGTGTTGCATATGGTGCTTCCAAGCATGCTGTTGTAGGAATTACGAAAAATACTGGTTTTATGTATGCGCAGAAAGGTATTCGTTGTAATGCGATTGCACCAGGTGCCGTAGAAACTAATATCGCATCTTCCATGAAGAATGTGAGTGAATTTGGTGCTAGTCGTACACAGGTTGCACAAGCTGTGATACCGAGAACGGGTAAACCAGAAGAAATTGCACAAGTTGCATTATTCCTAGCTTCTGATGAATCTAGCTTTTTAAATGGTACAGTTGTAACCGCTGATGGTGGCTGGACAGCAGCATTTTAATAGTAGTAGTGTTTAAAGGGAGTGATCGCTCTAGAAGGGGCGACTACTCCTTTTTTTGTGCTTGTAACTATCTTTGCTTTCGACAAATTACGACAAGTGACAGGCACCGTAAGAGCGCTAAGTTTTTGTAAAGTTTGTACAATCACTCTATTCGCTAACATATACTTATTGTAGACTATATGTATATGAGGAGAAGGGGGTAAGTGTAGTGGGGAGATATAAAAAAGAAGAGAAGAGTTGGATGATGTATGACTGGGCAAATTCAGCCTATTCGATTATTATTACGACAGCAATTTTTCCGATTTTTTTTAAAGGAGTTGCTGAAAATGCCGGTGTTAGTGGGGCTGATTCCACTGCCTATTTGGGGTACACAATTTCAATCTCTACATTTATTTTAGCGATGCTTGGGCCAATTTTAGGAACCATCGCAGATTATAAAGGGATGAAAAAGAAATTCTTCCTTTTTTTCTTTATCTTAGGAACCGCATCAACCATAGCTTTGGTTTTCGTCCCAGCGAATAATTGGGTCATGTTATTAATTGTTTATATGCTGACTACGATAGGTGCGCGTGGAGCAAATGTTTTCTATGATGCATTTATCGTTGATGTGACAGAAGCTGAGCGAATGGATGAGGTATCTGCAAGAGGCTATGCTCTAGGCTACATTGGTAGTGTCATTCCATTTATTATTTGTATTGCTATCATTCTCTTATCACAAATGGAAATGATTCCACTCGCTGTCAGTACAGCAAGTAAAATCGCTTTTTTAATTACAGCGATATGGTGGATTTGTTTTACCCTTCCATTACTGAAAAATGTAAAACAAATTCATTGGGTGGAACGTGAACCGAGAATTGTGGCAAGTAGTTTTACACGACTTGGAAAAACCTTTAAAGATATTCGGCAGTACAGAGCAATTTTTCTTTTTCTACTTGCTTATTTTTTCTACATTGATGGGGTAGGAACAATAATATCGATGTCAACTGCCTATGGTTCTGATGTAGGATTAAGTTCCACTGGATTAATTATTGCATTGCTGGCAGTCCAAATTGTTGCAGCGCCATTTGCTATTCTATTTGGTAAACTTGCAATACGGTTCGGTGCAAAGAAAATGATCTATGCTGGAATTATTATTTATATATTTGTTTGTATATATGCAATGTTTCTTGAAACACTTGTAGACTTTTGGGTCTTGGCAATGCTAGTAGCAACAGCACAGGGTGGTATTCAAGCACTAAGCCGTTCTTTCTTTGCACAAATGGTTCCGAAAGAGAAATCGAATGAGTTTTTCGGATTCTATAATATTTTTGGTAGATTTGCAGCAGTTACAGGTCCATTCCTTGTTGGTGTTACAACACAAATGACAGGTAGCTCTGCTATTGGCGTGTTTAGCTTAGCGATATTATTTGTTATCGGATTCGTTATATTAATGTTTGTCCCAGAACCTAAGAGTGACAGGCACTATCCTGGATTCGACAAATCCTGACAAGTGCCTGTCACCACAAAATTAATGAATATGTTCTACTTCATAACCGTTTTCTTCTAGAATGGATATAATATGTGGTTCCATGATATAGTGTAAGCTACCTACGATAACGAAATATGTTTTCCCGTTATCTTCTTCAAGGAACCCCATGATGTCCTCTGCCATTCCATCGTTTCTATTATCATTCAATGCCTCCATAAATTCCTGATCTTCTTCGGTCATGTCCACATCTTCCTCTGCTGTTAAAGCAGCTAATAATTTATCAATATCCCCTTCTTTGTATAACCCGATTAACGTATCAAGGTCCTGCTTGTAGATTTCTAGATCGATTAACGATTCTTCTAGCATTTGTACCTGATATTCTAGTGAAGTCTCTGCAAAAATATTAAATTGCTCTTCTGCTGTTTCTAACGCAATGATTTCCTTCCCGTCGTCAGCTGCACGGTTTAAAAAGTATTCATCCACTCCATGTATGTAACCAAGTTGTTCTGTCATTAGTTGTTGAATGGTTGAAGATAAAATCCACGGTTTGTACATCTCTAATAGCTGTAGAGGTATACCAATTTCTTCCAATGTAGCTCCTACATTATTGTACAATTCTTCTGGTATGTGATCTTTGATTGTGGTCCCATCTTGATATGTACCGAGCTCTACCATAACATCTTGTAATTCAAATGGGTTAAGTGTAGTTAGGTCAATTTCAGGTACGATGACATCGGATGATGCATATGCTTCCTCGATTTTCTCATGCAATGGGTATAAGTCTTCTATTCCAATATGAATGGTTCCTTGCAAGTAAACTGTTGTGTCTCCGTTTTCTACTTCCCAAAGGAAGCCACCAGGACCATCAGGACTACCGACGATTTCTGGTTTCGTATTGATAACCTCGATACCCTTTTCATTTAGTTCTTCTAATAATGTTTGTGTCTCTTCATTTTCATCGATTGGATTGCCAACAACATTAACTTTTTCTAGATTCTCTAACTCTGTTAAAATCGAAAAATCAGTGATTTCATTGTCCTCAAGTGATAGTGTTTCCAAACTATCCAATACTTCTAGGCCACTTAAGTCACCAATTCCTAATTCGGATAAATTAATTTCAACAATTTCATCAAAATCTGTTTCATAAAGTTCCTCGTCTGATGCTTTACCTGCTTCCTCTCTTAATGCGATTTCTAATTGCTCATCAGAAAAAGTAATCGGTTCTGCTACGTTCTCATCCTGACATGCAATCAAGACAGAAGCTACCATTATCCATAATAGAATTGGTAATATGCGTTTCATTAAAACTTCAGCTCCATCTCCTAAGATTTTAACTATATCTATTCATACCACAATTAATGGATACCTGTCACCATCCGGTTTTCGGCATATTTCGCGGTGGCAGGAAACGAAAAAGTTGTTGATATTATTCAAGGAATTTTTTTCTCTTTTTTAATCGCCTCTACAACTTGGCGGTAGGTCCTATAAGCAAATTCTTTGTAGAAAGAATCAAGAATTGGCTCAAAGTTTTCCTTTGCCAATGTAGCAAACGTAAGAGCTTGTTCTAAGTTATCAAGCTTCAAATGACATAAAGCTTTATAGGAATCTCCTATATATAAGAGTGATAAATCATATGGATGATGCAAGTAGTATGGTACGTTTACTTTGTTTAGCCAATGGATTGCCTCTTCATAATGGCCAAGTTCATAAAGGCATTTTCCCTTCACAATGATGAAATGTGGGTCCAACGTTTCAATACTTACTTCATTTAAGTGTTTTTCAATGCGATCTAATGCACCAGAAAAATTTTGCTCCTTAAAAATCATTCTCTCAGCTGCTATAAAATCTGCGAAAGCATGATAAAATGGATCATCAACAAATTCACCATAGTGCTTTAATTTATTCGTATAATAGGATATCTTTTCTTCATCATGAAATAATAGCCCATACCCAGCGGCGATACGGAATAAATCATCGATATGATAAAAAATTTTATGTGTTTTTGAGTATTGAATGGCATTCTCAATCACTTGCATTGCTACATCTGTATCCCCTATAGCCAATCGATAAACTGCCTCACTATAGTCAAAATCAAGTTTTATTAGTGGATCGATGTATGGCTCTTTCTGTTCAATTTTTTCTTTTTCTTGTAAAAGTACCTGTAGGGCAGACGAATACTTATTTTTGGAAAACAAAACAGTTGCTTGAAAGATTCCAATACTCGCTCTCTTTGAAGTTGCATTTATCTTTTCATAAATGTTAGCAGCATGCTTTAACGTATCTTGCCAGCCGTCTTGGTTGGAATAAAACAGGCTATAGCTATACAGTTGCAATAAACGAGCAGATTCATATCCATCTTCAAGTTGATTCAAGTAAGGCCTAATATGTTCGACCACTTTAGTGAATTTCCTGACCAACTGATCCTGCACATATATTTCTGATTCGGAGTGATAAAGTACTTCCGCTTGTTTTAATAGCTTTCTTATTTCTTTCTTATCCCCCTGTTGCATTAGTTCTCCTACGCCAACTCCAAGCTGTTCACTAATAAAGGTTAAACTTTCCATCGAAGGTTGTGCCTTATTATTTTCGATCAGGCTTAACATGCTTTTGGATATTCTTTCCCCAGCTAGTTCTTCCAGCGTCATTTTTTTTTCTTTTCTCATTTTACGGATACGTTCACCTAATGTTTCCATAGAAGCCACCTCGCAATTTATCCTGTCAACCATCCATAAGACTCCCACCACAGTAGTACTAAGAATTTTAGGTGGAGAGATTAGACACTAACACCCCGATTGGTTCAACTAACAAACTATGGGGAAAAGGAAGCCCCACACTGATTGAAGTTTACAGTTATATATTTTAATTATATTAAATATTATTCAATATGAAAAGCGTTCTGTTTTTACAAAAAGTTTAATTATATTTAACTTTTGTGTTGTAAATATTCTCCAAATTTCCTATAATAAGTTTAATCAAATTAAACTTAAGGAGTGTGCTAAAGAATGAATGAACAGTTAAAATTTAAAAAGGCAACATACCATTTGTGGACGTTCATCGTTAGTAAATTTATTTCCAGTTTTGGAGCACAAGTATACGCGTTCGCTGCTAGTTTTTATATTTTGCAAGTAACAGGGTCTGCTACCAACTTTGCATTAAATTTACTTTGCAATGTATTGCCGAGGACGATTGCAGCACCATTTGCTGGATATGTGGCTGATCGTTTCTCGAGAAAAAAGGTTGTTATTATTTCCCACATTGCAACTGTCTTGACCATCATTAGTTTAATCACGATTAGCTTGACGATTGGTTTTTCAATTACGACAATTTATATAGCAACAGCGATTTTTTCACTTACGTCAACATTTTCTGGATTGGCATTTACATCTTCTATTAGTGGTCTAATTGATTCCGATAGAATCCAAAAGGCGATGTCATTAAACCAAATGGTCGTCTCAATTGCTTCCATTGCGAGTCCTGCAGTAGGTGGTATATTGTATGGATTCGTATCCATAACTGTCTTACTTGCGATTTATCTTGTTGCTATGATTATTGCGCTCAGTCTTGAATCAACGATGCAGTTCAACCTATTTATAAATTTGAAGGAAAATGTTGCGGGCAAAGAACAGGGGTCTATGTGGCAAAGCATGAAAGAAGGTTTTGCTTATGTGAAGGGAAAATCTGTCATTATGGCAATCATTTCGATTGCACTTGTTATTAATTTCTTTGTAGGTGCCTTTCAAGTAGGCTATTCCTTTATCCTTATTGACAATTTGCATATGTCATCTGAGCATTTTGGGATCGTCGAAAGCTCTTTTGCTGTAGGTATGCTCATCATGTCAGTTTATTTATCTATTCGCAAGGAATTGGTTTATCCACTTGTGTATGCCAAGAGAGGAATTCTATTATTAGGAATCATTCTTGCAATTTATTCCTTACCTTTGCTTGTCAAAATACCATATATGGGTATGTTTTCTTTTTATATGATTCTAATGTTCTTGTTGGGAGCCATCATTATGTTTATCAATACACCTATTAATGTCATGATGCAAAAACAAATTGATGATGCTTACAAGGGGCGTGTATTTTCCATTATGGAAACAAGTGCACAGGCATTGATTCCACTCGGTACAATCCTATTTGGTTTTCTTTATGATACGCTACCAGCACCTTGGATCATGGGAATATCAGCAATATTACTTATTGTCTCTGTCCTTTATCTCGCTAGGCCTTTTGTTTTACATAAGGCACACCCGGAATGGGGCGAAAGGCGAAAAAACATGTCTGGATTTAAACAAAAAGATACAGGATGAGTTGGGTGCCACCGTTTGGTTTCAGACAAATTTCACAAGGGGAGGCACTATGTTAGGAACTGTGTGATTTGCGTCACAGAACTTTTTATTTAATTGGATTATGATGATGTTAAGAAAAAATAGGAGGTTATATGATGCAATTTACAGTTGAACATACACCAGCAAATATTGTGAAGATTTTTCCAAAGGCGAGTGATTTATTCAAAGAACATCGAATTGATTTCTGCTGTGGGGGAAATCGCCCGTTGAAGGAAACCTTTGTAGAGAAGGACTTGGATGAAAAATTGATATTATCGAAGTTAAATACTAGTTTTGAAACGTGGAACAAAGAAGATCATGAGGTTGTAGACTGGGATTCCAAGCCACTATCAGAACTAGTCGATCACATTAGACATCACCATCATGCTTATTTAATGGAAGAACTACCAGCACTCGGTCAATTTGTTACGAAAATCTTTCGTAAACATGGTCCGAACCATCCACATTTAATGGATTTATACCGTATTTATAGCAAGTTTTCAATGGAGATGGAAGAACATACGATGAAAGAAGAAAATGATGTATTTCCACTTATTAAAGAATATGAAGCAAATCCTAGTAAGGACTTATTAGAGAAAATAAGAGAAGCGAATGGGGAACTAGAGGATGAACATAACGAAGTTGGTGAGCTATTGAAGTTGATGCGGGATATTACAAATGACTTCCAGCCACCAGCAAATACATGTGGTTCCTACCAAATTACTTACGCCCGCCTAGCTGAAATGGAAGAAAATACGTTCCAACATATACATCTTGAAAACAACGTTTTGTTTGCGAAATTATAAGTAGTATAAGACTAATCCGTATCCGACTGCTGGACATGGGTTAGTCTTTTCTTGTAGGTACCTGGTACGGTTCGTATTTCGACAACTTCCTACATTTTTCGACGAGTGACAGGCACCCCAGTGGGACTCTAGACGTGTTATAATGTTTGTATTATATTCTGGGGTTCAGGTAAAGAGGGATTGTAATCATGCAAACAAAATTAAATCCAAAGATTATTAAAGAACGATGTGGTACGGTTTCCTTTAAAAGAGGGGATGCTTTTTATCGTAATGGAAAAGTAAGCATGGAGAAACGATCACCAAAAAGCATTGAAGCAACAGTTGAAGGGATCGAGAATTTTCATGTCACTCTTGAGAAGGATAAGCACGGGAAATTACAAACAGCATGTAGCTGCCCACGGCTTTCCTCTTATAATAAAGATTGTCAGCATATTGCAGCAGTATTAATAGCATTGCATGATCAAAAGAATCAAAGAACAGATGGTAGTCTCTCGGACGGGGAACATCCACACCAAACAACAGAGGAGCTTTCGGACAAGCTATTATCACTTTTTCAGGAGCCCAGCGTTCAGCAAAGTAGTCATCAGCGCCACTTTGAAAATAGAGAAATAATCGATATAACATTTCTTTGTAAGCCAGTTACAGTTGAAATGCAAAAGACAATGTTTGGGATTGAATTGACTGTTGATCAAGCCCCATTATTAAAAATCCGCGATTTTCTTGAAAAGGTGAGGGCAGGTAAGTCGTATCACGTTTCAACATCTAAAAAGTATGATCCAGTCAAACACTGTTTTCAGACGGAAGCGGATAGGGTCATTCAAGAACTGATTCAAGTAATGGATGACCAAAAAATGTATCAGCGCGCCATTCCTAGTAAATTTATTGATGACAGTATGGAGCAACTTATACTTATTCCAGCATCTTCATGGGAACGTATCGAGCCTTTACTCGTTAAAGTCCCGTCAGTCGTGCTGGAATACGATGGGAAAAGGTATAGGCATTTTCAATTATCCGATGAAACACTTCCGTTAAAATTTGAATTTGAAGAAGCGAAAGCAGAGGGGTATCAGCTTAGAATTAATGGATTTAATCGTATGTTCGTGATGAGAGACTATCACACGGTACTATTTAATGGAAAACTTATTCCAATGAAAAGAGATGATACCGAACGATTGTCTGAACTAAAAAGGATGCTTGAAAATTCAGGTACAAATGAAATCCCAATACGAGAGGCACAAATGAAATATTTTATGGAAAAATTAGTGCCTGCACTCAGGAAAATGGGGGAAATACACTTATCTGGTGCCATTACAAAAAGATTAAGAAAAACGCCATTATCCGCAAAGCTTTACTTAGATCGAGTGAAAGACCGATTACTTGCAGGACTTGAGTTTCAATATGAAAATGTCATCATTAATCCACTTGATAAAAGGGAGTCACAAGTTGGTTCGATGATTATAAGGGATACCGAGAAAGAAAAAGAAATCTTACAAATTATAGAAGATAGCCAGTTTAATGAAACAGAGAGCGGCTACTACTTTCATAATGAAGCATTAGAGTACAACTTTTTATACCATGAGCTCCCAAAGATTCAGAAACTTGCTCAAGTATATGCGACTACCGCTGTAAGAACGCGGATAATCCCCAAAAACCCACGGCCAAGAATTAGGGTGAAGCATAAAAAGGAACGTACCAATTGGCTCGAGTTTACGTTTGATATGGACGGTATTCCGCAGAAGGAAATTAAGGAAGTACTAGTCGCATTGGAAGAAAAAAGAAAATACTATCGATTAAAAGATGGTGCATTGCTGTCACTTGAAACAAGGGAAATGGAAGAAATCAGTCGTTTTCTTAATGCTGTGCCGATGCAGGATGAGGAATTCGAAAAGGGCATAGAAGTACCTGTTATAAAAGGACTTAGACTTCTAGATTCTGTAGGAGATAGTGACACAATCTCAATTGAAGCCTCGTTTCGTGATTTTCTGGAAAGTATCTATCACCCTGAACAGTTGAAATCTAAAGTTCCAGAACGATTAGATAATATTTTACGAAACTATCAGAAACAAGGATATAGATGGATGAAACAGGTAGCGAGCTATGGATTTGGAGGAATTCTTGCAGATGATATGGGACTAGGAAAAACAATACAGAGTATCACCTTCATTGTGTCAGAGCTTAAACAAATCCGTGAAGGAAATAAACCTGTACTAATCGTTTGTCCATCATCACTGACTTATAATTGGCAAGCGGAAATAATGAAGTTTTCCCCAGAAATTCAAGCGATTATCATGGACGGGAAGAAAGTAGAACGTACAAAATTGCAAAAGGAAATAAAGGACATGGATGTGCTTATTACGAGCTATCCCTTGCTGCGCAGTGATATTATCTGGTATGAGAAACAGGAATTTCATACCGTGTTTTTTGATGAGGCGCAAGTGTTTAAAAACCCTATGACGCAAACAGCCCGTGCAGTTAAAAAGTTAAATGCTAGTCATCGATTTGCATTGACTGGGACACCAATTGAGAATTCACTGGAAGAACTTTGGTCGATTTTTCACGTTGTATTCCCTGAGTTGTTCCTTGGTTTGAAGGAATATAGTAATTTGACTAAAAAGCAGATTTCTCGGAGAATTCGTCCGTTTATGCTTCGTAGGGTAAAAGAGGATGTTCTTCATGAGCTACCTGGGAAAAACGAAACGATTGTGTTTAGTGAGTTACTTCCAGAACAGAAAACGTTATATGCTAGTTATTTGGCAAAACTTCGACATGAAACATTGAAGCATCTCGACAAGGAAACAATACGGAAAAATCGTATTAAAATTCTTGCGGGGCTAACAAGATTGAGACAAATCTGTTGTCACCCAGCATTGTTTATTGATGGCTACGAGGGTGAATCGGCGAAATTCAGGCAGCTTATGCAAATTGCCCAAGAATCGAAGTTTGCGGGTAGAAGGGTATTGATATTCTCTCAATTCACGAAAATGTTGCAACTTATTGGGAAGGAATTTGCATATCAAGGAAGATCCTTCTTTTATCTTGATGGAAAGACGCCTTCAGAAGAAAGAATTGAATTGTGCAATCGATTTAATAAAGGAGAACGCGATATTTTCTTGATTTCATTGAAAGCTGGTGGAACAGGATTGAACTTAACTGGTGCAGATACGGTTATTTTCTATGATAGCTGGTGGAATCCTGCTGTTGAGGAGCAAGCAGCAGACCGTGCACACCGCATTGGTCAGAGGCATTCCGTTGAAGTAATCAAGCTCGTTGCAAAGGGTACGATTGAGGAAAAAATGAACGACTTACAAGATAAGAAACGTCATCTAATAGAAGAAATAATTGATCCAAAAGAAAGATCAGTGGCCAAACTAACTGAAGAAGACATACAAGACCTGTTAGGGTAATAATTGGAGGGATGCACTTCTTCGACATTTTTCGACAAGTGACAGGCACCAACACGGCAAGGAGGAAGGCTGATGATTCGCATCAGGGAAGCGGCGATAGATGATCTTCCAGCACTGCTGGAAATTTATAATTATGCGATTTGTAATCTTACTGCTACATTTGATTTACAGGAACAAACATTAGAGGATCGCAAAAAGTGGTTTGAACATCATGGAGCAGAATATCCATTAATTGTTGCAGAAGAAGATGAAAACGTTATTGGATACAGTAGTTTAAGTCCATTCAATGAGAAGCTGGCATATTCTGCGACGTCAGAAGTGTCAATATATATTGCTCCGAACCAACAAGGTAAAGGTGTTGGTAGTCTATTAATGCAGCAGATTTTAAAGCAAGCCCGTCAACTAAACTATCATACGGTAATTAGCGGAATAACAGGAGGAAATGGGGCAAGTATTCATTTACATGAGAAATTTGGCTTTGTACTTGCAGGAACATTAAGGGAAGTAGGCAATAAATTTGATGAGTGGCAAGATGTCCACTATTATCAGCTTATTTTACGTGATTGATACAGGCTACCATACCTGAAATAGTTCTAATTTGAAAAGGTGGATTGGGAATGGCGAAATTAAGGGTCGTGTTTTATAGCTTTGCAATATTTTTCATTCTACTTCCTACAAGCTATGTATTTATCACGAATACTCCAATACATGATTTATATCGCAAAATAATGATTAGCTCTGCAATCCTATTCATTATACTTGGAAACCTCATTACTATTATCGAAAAACAGAAAGAAAAAAAGCGCATAGTAGGGGATGTTAGTATTATTATTGCGCTTTTCATTGTATTTATTTCAAGGCTTTTTTTGTGAGAAAAAGTTTATGAGTAGGAAATTGCTCGCCTGCTTTGTCCATTCCAAATATTATGGAATGCTAGTTTAGTAATTTTCACATCTTTTTCTGTTGTCCAAGGATCATTGTAATAAAAATGCCCTTTGTCAAATCCAGTTAATGTTAGTGCGTGTACGGTGAACCCATGCATGGATGATACCCAAACGACAACAGGCTTTTCGTCAGTTAATTGTTTTTCTATATCTGCAGCTGTTAAATCGACAGCATTACCTGCGTAGTGCTCAACTAATTTTATTAGTGCCGAGGGATAAATTGTCCACCCATCAGGTGTGAAAGGGTCACCTACATAGCCATTGTTAGGGTCTTTTGTAGCTCTTGGCATTTCATTTGCAAGTGTAACTTTATCTGCGTTACAGCCTTTATACCTTAGCATCATCGTTACTGCAGTAATCTCACAACCTGTCGGCAATTCAGGCAACTGGCTTATGAGTGGTACATCTAGTAGTAATTTCTCCATCACAATTCTCCTAACTGTTTTTTTTCCTATTCTTTTAATACTGAAAACATTCTAGTGCTAATTATAGCAATATTCCCTTTATTTTTGTTGGAACAAATAGAATAACTTTTTTAATTTTTAACTGGTTGAAGCTTAATTGCATCTACTTTAAAAAAATACCTTTTCAGATTCTAAATGAAAACGATAACAATAAAATATCTAGTAGTAGGGATCATTATGAAAGGGGATTGAACTAGAATTTTGTAATAAATTCAATTACTAAAGGGGTGAGTGTGTTGGAAGGTTTTGGACTTATTATATTAATTTTAATTGGTGTTTTATTTGTCATTTTTGCAACAGCAAAGTTGAAATTGCATCCATTTATGTCCCTCTTGATAGCTGCATTTGGTATAGGAATTATTGCTGGATTACCTTTAGCTGATGTGGTAGAAGCAGTAAATGGTGGATTTGGCGGATTGATGGGGAGCATTGGTCTCGTAATTGTCTTTGGTACGATTATTGGAGTAATTCTAGAAAAATCAGGTGCTGCACTTCGAATGGCTGAAGTTGTATTACGGCTCGTCGGTGAAAAGAGGCCACAAATGTCAATGAGTCTTATTGGGGCAATCGTTAGTATTCCTGTTTTTTGTGATTCTGGTTATGTTATTTTATCCTCTTTGAAAAAAGCGTTAGCAAAAAAAGCTAAGGTTGCAGTAGCATCAATGGCGATTGCGTTATCAACTGGACTATTTGCAACGCATACACTGGTTCCGCCTACACCTGGTCCAATTGCGGCAGCAGGTAATATCGGGGCAGAAAATCATTTAGGAACCATCATTTTTATCGGTCTCATTGTAGCTATTCCAGCAATCATCGTTGGATACATCTGGGCAATGAAAGTGGGAACGAAGATTAAAGTGGAAGGAGAAGATGAAGAGGTACTAAATTATGATTATGATGAAATTGTAAAGGCATTTGGTGAAATGCCATCCACCTTTAAATCCTTCGCTCCAATAGTCGTCCCTATTGTATTAATCGCATTTAGTTCCGTTATAGCTTTTGCTGGTTGGTCTGGAGCGGTTTTTGAAGTTTTTACTTTCTTAGGATCGCCTGTTGTTGCGTTATTGGTTGGTGTCCTTTTAGCATTTTCTTTATTACCGAAGTATGATGAAGAAACACTATCTGGTTGGATAGGCATTGCATTAAAAGAAGCAGCACCAATATTACTAATAACTGGTGCTGGTGGTGCTTTTGGCCGCGTAATTAGTACTACTCCAGTAGCTGAATTTATTCAAGGATTTGGTGAGAATGTACTTTTTTCGGGAGCAATGTTCTTGATGATCCCATTCCTTATCGCTGCTGCATTAAAGTCAGCACAAGGGTCTTCAACTGCTGCACTCGTTATTACTTCAACTTTAGTGGCACCACTTTTAGTAGAACTTGGAATTACTGGTGCAATCCCTCTTGCTTTGGTCGTAATGGCAATTGGAGCAGGTGCAATGATTGTTTCTCATGTAAATGATAGTTATTTTTGGGTCGTAAAGGAATTTAGTGGGATGTCTGTAACACAAGCATACAAAGCACAAACTGCTGCAACTTTATTACAAGGAATTACCGCGTTTGTAGTGACGTTTATTTTGTGGTTGATATTGACTTAGCGGGAATATTAGCAAATCGTATTTTTCCGTCCTCTCACAACTTTTCGAAGGTGTGGGAATTTTTCTTTTAACCCGGTAATTTTAGTTTCATCTTCATAGGTGCTAGCTGGGTCTCACAGATTAATATCTGTCTTATAAACGATACGCCTTAAGCCTTAGTTTAAAATACTTTCTAAGGACGTTCACTGAAACGCAATTTTCGTGTATTCTTGTAGATAACAAGAGTAAGTTGAGAGGTGGATGATTATTAATGAAAAAGAATGTGATTATCGTTATGGTTGCGCTTATTGTTGTAGCTGCGTTTATTGTTAATTTTTTCCCATTTGGAAATGAAAAAACAAAAGAAATTGAGATTGATGATGAGGCATTTACAGGTGTAGAAATTGAGACCGAAAATACGAAGATTGAGATATTGCCAACAGATGCAGACTTTGCAAAGGCGGTACTATCAGGAGATAAGAGTAATAAGTATAAACTCGATGCGAATGTAAAGGGAGATACACTCCAAATAGTATTAGATGATCGGTGGTTTCAGTTTATTTCATTTGATTTTACTTTTTCCACGCCACTACTAACGGTATATCTCCCTGAGAAGGAATATGAAATCGTACAAGTGGAGACAGATAATGGAACGATTCAGGCAGACCAATTAGAGGCAAAAGAAGTGTCCGCCGAGTCGAATAATGGGAAAATTGAACTAAAAAATATAAAAAGCGAATGGCTCGATATTAATGTTGATAATGGGCAGGTTCTATTAGAAAATGTTGAAGGTGAAATTAATGGTAAATCAGATAATGGAAAGATTACGCTCATAACAGAATCCTTGGATAGGGACATTGCCTTAAAAACAGATAACGGGGAAATAAATATCCAAACAGAAAAAGAACCGACTAACGCCACGATTGATATTAAAGTTGATAATGGAAGGGTTTCTGTTTTTGGCGATTCCCTTTATGACACGATAATCGGTGATGGGGAGCATGTAATCGAGTTAAAAGCGGATAATGGATATATAGAGATAAAGTAGGGGGATAGGTGAAAGGCAAATGAGGTATGTGTAGCTAACAAGAAATTGTATATTGCAGGTAAGAAATAACTGTATTGATTTTTATACAGTTTTTCTTACCTGCATATTTAGTTTGTAAGGATTACAAAAATGATTTTATAAAACATTTACTAATTACTTTATAAAAAATACTTGAAATTATCTAAAAAATATATTAATATTTGAACTAGTTACAAAATTGGGCTAACCAGTTACCCATTAGCCCGCATTATAAGTTGGTGAAATCAAATGGAAGAAGAATCATTATTTACAAGTATAAAAACGGAAAGAATGTACGAGGTAATTGTCTCTCAAATTCACGAATTAATAAAAGCTGGTAAGTTAAAACCTGGTGATAGGCTACCAAGTGAGAGAAAACTAGCTGAAAGCTTGGAGTGTAGTCGTTCGTCATTAAGAGAAGCGTTTCGTGTATTAGAATCTGATGGATTGATTATTTCCAAGGCTGGGGGCGGGAGGTTTGTTCAAACAGTAAATGGAAATATGAAATTGGATTTTGACTTTAATTCTGTAAACGTTTTAGAAAAATCAGCTTTACTTCATTTTTTAGAAGCAAGAGAAGTACTTGAGCCAAAAATAGTGGAGTTAGCCATTCAACGTGCTTCAGATGAACAACTGGAGAAGTTAGCTAGAGTATTAGAGAATATGGATAAGGATCTAAGAAATCCAGTTGAAAATATAGACAATGATAGTATATTTCATCTTGGGCTTGCGGAATTAACTGGGAACTTTGTTTTTGTATCGATGATGGAAACAAACCTGAACATGATTAAAAAAATGCGGAAGAAAGTTTTAACTTCTCCAGATCGCCACCATTACGCCATGGAGGAGCATAAGCAAATTTTTGAAGCGATAAAAAGAGGAGATACAGTAGTAGCTGTTGAAAGAACTTTACATCACTTGCAAAACTTACGGAAGAATATAATGCAAAATTATTAAGCAACAACGGAGGGAATGTTTAAATGAGCCTGAGTATAGAGGGACCTTTAAATGGCATTCGCATCTTAGATGTGTCTACAGTTATAGCAGCACCGTTTGGGGCGACTTTATTAGGTGACTTTGGGGCAGAAGTTATTAAAATAGAGATGCCAAATAGGGGGGACTCACTAAGAAACATAGGACCCTTTAAAGAAGAAGAACCATTAAGATGGCCTGCGCTAGCACGTAATAAAAAGTCACTAACACTAGACCTTCATAAAGAAGAAGGTAAGAAAGTACTGAAAGAATTGATACGAAAATCAGACGTACTGATTGAAAATTTTAGACCAGGCACCCTAGAAAAGTGGGGTTTAGGTTATGAAGATTTAAAAAAGGAAAATCCAAATTTAATCATGACTAGGGTAACAGGATATGGTCAAACTGGTCCAAATTCTCCAAAAGCTGGTTTCGGAACACCTGCAACTGCATTTAGTGGTTTTACATACTTACACGGTTACCAAGACAGACCACCAATTAGTCCATCTTTCTCTCTAACTGATTATATTACGGGTATTTATGTTGCTTTCTCAACAATGACAGCGCTCTATTATAGAGATGTTAATGAAGAAGGCACAGGGCAATCGATTGATATTAGTCTATATGAGTCAGTATTTAGAATGCTCGAGTTCTTAGTAGCAGATTATGATCAAAATAAGATTATTAAAGAAAGAACTCCAGGATTAAGCGGACATTCTAGTCCAGCAGGAATTTTCCAAACAAAAGATGGACACTGGATGTCGCTGGTAACTAGTTCGGATACCACATTCGCTAGGTTAGCTGAAGCAATGGACCGTGAGGATATGTTAGTAGACAAACGCTATCATACAAATGTCGAAAGACTGAAACGGTTTGAAGAAACAAATGGGATTGTTGCTGATTGGATAAAACAATTTACGAAAGTTGAAATACAGAGAGTCTTAGATCAATATGGTGTACCAATAAGTCCAATATATAGCATTAAAGATATCTTTGAGGACGAACATTATAAAGCTCGTGAGAACATTGTAGAGGTGGAGCATCCTCGTCTAGGGAAATTCAAAATGCCAGGTGTTGTTCCTAAGTTTTCCAAGACGCCAGGATCCATTCGGAGCATTGGACCAGATTTAGGTGAGCATAATGATGAGATTTTAGAAGAGTTATTACAGTACAGCAAAGGAGAAATTAATGCATTAAAAGAAAGCGGTGTCATATAGGAGGAGAAGCATGATTTATCCACAAGAAGTCGTTGTTACTGAGGTTTGTCCTAGGGATGGATTTCAGAGTTTGCCAGAATTTATTCCGACTGAAGAAAAAGTAGAGATTGTAAATGAGTTAATGACATGTGGGTTCAAGCAAATTGAAATCACATCGTTCGTCCACCCTAAGGCAATACCACAACTTAGAGATTCCTCTGAATTATTATCTAAGATAAAGAGAAATTCAAATGTTAAATTAAGAGCACTAATTCCGAATTTAAAAGGGTTAGAAAGAGCAATTGATTCTGGTGTAGACAAAGTTAAATTAATGTTATCTGCAACAGATTCTCATAGCATTAGTAACGCAAATTGTAAGACCGCTGAGGCATTAAGAGGATTTGAACCAGTTATTTACAGAGCAAATGAAGAATCTATGAAAGCTACTGGTTCCATTTCTGTTGCTTTCGGATGCCCGTTTGAAGGGATGGTTCCTATTGAACGATTATTATCCATTACTGAGTGTTATGCGGAAATGGGTGTGAATGAAATATCACTAGCAGATACTGCTGGTATGGCAAATCCCGTATTAATTAAGAACGTCATCGAATCTTTGAAAAAAGAATTTACACAAATGAAATTTACACTTCACCTGCATAACACAAGAGGAATGGCATTTGCGAACGCAGTTGCGGGTTTAGAGGCTGGAGTTACTGATTTTGATAGCTCAGTTGCTGGTATTGGAGGATGTCCATATGTGCCGAATGGTAGTGGAAACATTGCATCTGAGGATCTTATACATGGATTTGAAGAGATGGGAATCCAAACAGGGGTTGACTTAGACAAAGTAATAGCAATTGGTAAGAAAATTAATTCTCAGTACCCAAATTTCTCAGATAGCTATGTACTGAAAGCAGGTAAAACTTCGGAGCTTAGCTTACCTCCAGCAAAACAACAGAAAGTTGGGGAAACAAATAATATATAAAATATTTTAATCTGAAAATCATTGAAGGAGAGATAATGATGTCAGCATTACAATTAAAAAATCATTCTCCATTGTTACCCGATGAAATCATTTCCAGAGCAAAAAAATTAAGTAGCACACTATTAAGTGATGCCATGAATGGTTCAGGAGCAATGGATTACCAAATTAAACCGTTAACAAAAGGTAGCTTCATGGTCGGCACAGCTATTACTTTAGAACTACAGCCGGGTGACAATCTTTATCTTCATCAAGCAATTTATTCTGGGCAAGAAGGATACGTTATTGTTGCTGATGGGCAAGACCATAAGGACAATGCGTATTTGGGGGAACTAATGGCTTTAGCAGCAGAAACAATTGGTGTAGAGGGGCTTGTAATTGATGGTCTAGTAAGGGATAAGAAAGTGTTAGAAGCATTAGAAATACCCATTTTTGCTAGAGGATTTGTACCAAGTGGTCCATATAAAGAGCAAAGAGGCATATTGAATGAAACGATCAATTGTGCAGGAGTGACGGTTAACCCAGGAGACTTAGTATTCGGTGACGAAGATGGCATTACTGTTGTCCCTTGTAATCTAATAGAAGAAGTTTTTGAGAGAGCAGAGAAAAAACTAGCATATGAGGTAAAAAGAATCGAAGTAATCAATGAATACCTTGAAAAGAAGGAAAGAGGGGAGTTCCCTGATAGCATTGAACCTTCATGGTTAAAAGAAAAAATCGAAACAGTGTAGAAAGAGGGGGAATTAGTTGAATATAAGTTTTATAGGTTATGGAGAAGCGGCATTTGAAATGTCTAAAGGTTTAAAACAAGTTGGAGTAAAAGCAATCGTTGCTTATGATCATATGATTAATGATCCTAACTTTCAAACAATACTTTATGAAAGAGCGAGAAAAGCAAGCGTTGACTTATCAGAATCAATTAAAGATACTGTGAAAAGTGCAGACGTATTGTTTGTTGCAGTCCCAGCAGATAAGGCTGCAGAAGTTAGTTTAGTGGTCAAAGATTATCTACCAGATGGAGTTCTTTATGTTGATGTATCTGCCTCAACACCTAGTACGCAAAAAACTATTGCAACCAATTTAAGCGAAACTGTTTTATTCGTAGATGCTTCAATGTTAGGCCCGCTAACAAAGTATCAACATAGAGTACCTATGCTAGTAAGTGGAAATGGAGCAGATTCTTTTATCAGTTATATGAGTAATTATGGTATGAATATCACAAAGGTTAGCGACAAACCTGGCGATGCATCAAGTATCAAACTAATTAGAAGCATCTTTATGAAAGGATTAGCAACAATTTCTTTTGAAACATTTGAAATTGCTAGGGAATTAAATGTTGAGGATTATGTATTAGCGTCTTTAAGTGAAACGATAGAAAATAGCTCATTAGAAGATACAATTAATCAATTAATTACTGGCACCTCAATTCATGCTGAAAGAAGGACAAAGGAATTAGAGGGATCGATAGAAATGCTTGATTCTTTAAATATTAATTCAACCTTATCAAATGCAATTAGAGAGAAATTAATGTTTGTTACAGAGCAAAATCTGAAGGAACAATTTAATGGGGAAAGACCCAAAGATTGGGTAACTGTTATTGATACGATGAAACAAAAGCAAGGTAGCTAAGACTTAAGAAGGAATAACGAATCAAATGTATACGATTACAAAAAATGGGAGGCTTTTAAATGAAAAAGTTAATGATGATTTTGGGTATTGCACTTGTATTATTCTTAGCAGCTTGTGGAGATGAATCAGCATCATCCAATGGTGGAGCAGAAGGATCAGATGGAGATTGGGTACCAGAAGGAAACATTGAGTTGGTAGCACCATCGGCAGCTGGTGGTGGCTGGGATACTACATCTAGAATGGTTGCGCAAGTATTAAATGAAGAGGGAATTACGGAAAGAAATGTTGGAGTAATTAACAAAGAAGGTGGAAGTGGATCAGTAGGTTGGGCGTATATTGCTGAGAGAAATGATCCACATAATATTTTTATTACAAACCCACAAATTGTTACTTCCCCATTATCAGGGATTGCTGAACTTGGTTGGGAAGATTTCACCCCTATTGCAAACGTTATAGCTGACTATGCTGCATTTGTAGTTCATGCTGATGCGGAGTGGAACGATTTAAACGAACTTATGGATGACATCAAAGCTAATCCTCAGGATGTTTCAGTTGTTGGTAATTCTGTAGCAGGTGGATTGGACCATCTGCAATTCTTAAAAATTGCTAAAGCAGCTGGTGTAGATCCTACTACTGTTAAATATGTTGCAACACAGGATGGTAGTGCAATGACTTCATTACTAAATGGAAATGTTGATGTATATTCAACTGGATTGGCTGAGGTAATAGAGCAAGTTAGAGCTGGAAATATAAAAGTTTTAGCCATTACTTCAGAGGAAAGAATTGAGGGGGATATTGTATCTGAATTCCCTACTGCTGTTGAACAAGGTATTGATGAAACATTTATTAACTGGCGTGGATTTATGGGACCAGGGGACATGGACCCCGCAGCCGTAGCCTATTATGAAGATAAATTTAAGCAAGTAAGTGACTCAGAAGCGTTTGCTGAAATTAGAGAACAATTTGGATGGTCAGAAGTATACATGGATAGCGAAGAGTTTAAAGCACATATTCAAAGTGAACATGACGCATACAGAGAACTACTGGAAGATTTAGGAATGTTAAAACAATAGGTTAAAAAGAGAGGAGATTAACCTGTGAAATTCACACTTAATAAAAAGTTGAGTACAGCTTTGTCCGTCATATCTATTGCATATTTAATCATGGCGTATCAGCTTCCAGAATATACACTCGTACCCGTTGACTCGGATGTCATACCTAAAATACTAGGTTATATTTTATTATTCTTATCTATCATTCTATTTTTCTTGAAGGATGAGGAGAAGAAGGAAGCATCTTTACCTAGAAAAGAGATTGGGATGTTGCTCGGAACTGCCGTGCTCATCCTCTTCTACATCTTTTTGCTTGAGATTGTTGGATTCATTATTATGACAACACTATTTATTTTTGTAAGCTCTCGCTTTTATGGCTACAAAAAATATATAACAAATGGTATTGTTTCTATTGGATTTTCTGTGGCAATGTATTTATTATTTAATGAACTTCTATTGGTTCGCCTGCCATCAGGGTGGCTACCATTATAGGGGAGGGTGAAGTATGGATTTCGGAGGTTTATTATTAGGATTTGAATTCGTGTTAAGTTTTCAAGGTATCTTTTTCGTATTTCTAGGCGTATTTATAGGTACATTGATAGGAATGATGCCAGGGCTTGGTCCAATTACTGCAATCGCCGTAATGATACCGATGACATATGGGATGGATCCAGTTATCGCAATCGTGCTTATGGCTGGTGTGTATTATGGAGCAGTTTTTGGTGGGTCATCAGCATCAATCCTATTAAACGCACCGGGTACATCTAGTACGGTCGTCACAGCATTTGATGGCTATCCAATGGCTCAAAAAGGTCAGGCAGGGAAAGCCTTAGCAATTGCGGCAATCGCATCCTTTGTTGGTGGAACAGTAGCAGTAATATTAACTATGCTTTTTGCTCCTCTAATGGCAAACGTTGCAGTATCATTTGGACCTGCTGAATATTTTGCATTGATGTTCATGGGATTACTGTTGATTACAACATTGTCAGAGGGTTCTACTACAAAAGCATTAATTTCAGCTGTGCTAGGATTTATGGCAGTGACAATTGGTACGGACGCTCAAACGGGAACAAGTCGCTTTACTTTTGGCTCGATGAATTTATTAGATGGAATTGATTTTCTTGTTGTTGCATTAGGGCTATTTGCACTTGCAGAAGTTTGTTTCCTCATTATTAATCGTAACAATAAGATGCAAAATACAGCTAACCTTGGTAGTTTACGTTTAAATAAGAAGGAATTGAAAGAAATGAGCGGTCCTATGAGCCGTCATTCTGTTCTGGGATTTATTATTGGAGTACTTCCAGGTGCTGGAGCAACAATGGCTTCTTTTATGAGTTATATTATGGAGAAGAAAATATCTAAAAATCCAGAGGAGTTTGGGAAAGGTTCGATTAAAGGGCTTGCTGCCCCTGAAACTTCGAATAATGCAGCTGCTACTGGATCGTTTGTACCATTACTAAGCTTGGGGATTCCTGGCTCAGGGACTACAGCTGTTATGCTAGCTGCACTATTGGTACTAGGTGTGAAGCCTGGTCCGTTATTAATTGAAGAAAGCCCGGAAATCTTCTGGGGGGTTATAGCTAGTATGTATTTAGGAAATATTTTCTTATTACTACTAAACCTACCTTTAATCCCGTATATATCAAAAATATTGCAGATTCCTAGACAGTTACTGATATCTCTTGTTGTCATGTTTTGTTTATTGGGAGTTTACACTGTTAGTTTTAGCACCTTTGATATGTTGATTTTATTGGTATTTGGAATCCTAGGGTATTTTATGAAATTGGTAAATATACCAGCAGCCCCATTTATTCTTGCGTTTATTTTAGGTGGAATGTTGGAACAGAATTTAAGACAAGCATTGACTATTTCAAATGGTAGCTTCGATATATTCTGGAATAGTCCAACAGCGATGGCGTTGTTTGCGATTTCTCTTCTTTCTTTTATCGTTCCGTTATTATTCCGTAAAAAGAAAATGAAGTAGATAAATACATTTTGTATTACATGAATAAATAGAGTCTTACATATCTCGGAGGTGTAAGACTCTAATACTATTCATGAATGTTTGTATATGTAGGTGTATAAAATGAAACTATATTCTTTCGTTATCCTTGTAACCTTATTCTCAACTGGAATGATGGGTACTAGAGTGGTTATTCCCCTTGTATCAAACGAATTGGGAGCCAGTACAATAGGTGTAGGACTGATTGTATCTTTATTCTCCATTCTACCGTTATTTTTTTCCATAATGATAGGGAAAATCATTGATAAAATGAATTTTAAGATCCCAATTTACATTAGTATTGTTTTGACTGGGATTGGACTAATCTTACCATTTGTTTTTCCTCACATAGTAAGTATTGTAATATCACAATTAATTTGCGGGGTTTCCCATACCATCTTTGCTCTTTCAGCACAACGGTTTGCAGGTATAGCATTTGGATTAGAAAAGAGAGACATAGCTATTGCTCAATTTAGTTTAGGTATGGCTTTAGGGAGTTTCATCGGACCTTTATTAGCTGGAGTTTTATCTGATATATTTAGTTATTATGCGGGCTTTGCTATTTTAGGTGTTATTAGCCTTTTATCTATTTTTCTTGTAATCAAGTTAAATAGTACTTCTAATGATTCAAGCAGAGCTAATAAGATTGATAATAATAATCCTTCCGTTCGAAACCTATTAAGGAACAAGCAATTACGGGCTGCGATTTTGATAAGTACAATTGTTTTGTTTGCAAAAGAAATCTTTATTGCCTATTTTCCGCTTCATGCTAATGAACTTGGTTATTCTTCGACCATGATAGGTTTCATCGTGGCCATTCATACGGTAGCTGCGATTCTTATTCGAGTGTTCCTTGGATACTTAATGGAACGTTATAAAGTAGGCAGGTTAGTTATGGTTTCTATTATTTACTCTGGAATTATATTAATTATATTCCCGTTTTTTGATCAAATCATTATGGTTACATTACTCTCGTTTTTATTAGGGCTTGGACTTGGCCTAGGTCAACCACTCTCCATAACGATGACTGTTCACTCATTAGATCCAAGCCATACTGGAGAAGGACTTGGACTAAGAATTACATTTAATAGGTTAACCCAAGTAATTGCACCAATTACTTTAGGGGGAATTGCCACTGTTATAGGAATGACTGGAGTTTTTTGGGTGACAGGAATTTTAATTTTGGGGTTACAAAGCTTACTAGTTACGAAAAAGTATTAATTTAATTATAGGGGTGTAGTTATGGTCGAAATAGAAATAGAGAAATTAAATAAATTAATGACAGATATTTTATTATCAAATGGGGTTAGTGAAGAAGAAGCTCCGGTTGTTGTAGATTCAATATTGGAAGCAGAAAGAAGCGGTGTGGAATCACATGGTGTATTAAGGCTGAAACCATATGTACAGCGTATAAAAGATGGCTTAGTGAATGCGAATCCAGATATAAAAATAGCAGTTGATAGGGATTCTATCATTGTAGTGGATGGTGATAATGGTCTTGGGCAGGTCGTTGCAGAAAAGACATTAGAAATTTGTTACGATCGACTAGAGAAGTCAAGCATTATGGTTGCAAGTGTGAGAAATAGTAATCATTTTGGAACATCTGGTTATTTTTCTAGAAAAGCAGCTGAAAAAGGGTACCTTGCCATGATTGCGTCGAATGCAAGTCCAACAATGGCACCATGGGGAGGGTTAGATCCATTACTTGGTACAAATCCAATTGCAATGTCTTTTCCTATTGTTGAAAATAGTAATTTCACATTAGATATGGCAACAAGTGCTACAGCAAAAGGGAAAATCCGTACTTTTGAAAGAAAAGGAATAGATATGCCAACCGGTTATGCATTGGATAAGGACGGATACGATACGACTGATCCAAAAGCAGCATTGGATGGAGGAACAATACTTCCGTTAGGGCAACATAAAGGGTATGGATTATCCATGTTTGTTGATGTGCTTTGTGCTGGGTTGAGTGCAGCTTCATTAAGTTATGAAACTGATTCAATGTTTAACTCAAATAATATAGCAAATATTGGGCATTTCTTTTTATTAATAAAGATTGATGACATCGTGCAACGGGAGCAATTCGACAATAGAATGCAAGAATGGATTAATACTATTAAAAGTTCTGAAACACGCCCAGGATTTGAAGAAATATATATTCCTGGTGAAATTGAGAATAACAAATTAAGTAACCAAGAAGAAACAATTTTTATTCATGAAAAAACTTACAAAGAATTATTGGATATGTCAAATGGAATTAGTGTGAAATAAAAACTAGTTGAAACATCATCTAAATTATATAGTAGTTTTTGGTGACGTTCTTTTAAATACTAGATCTTCAATAATTATTTTCAATAATTTTAGAGAAACTAGAATCATAATCTAGTTTCTCTATAGGTCCATTCAGGCACCTGGCAAAGTAGTCATCGGTGAATCCGACCAACCTTTAATCATAGGCAATACATTCTGAATTGGAATACTAAATCCAATGGCTCCTACATCAGATGCAGCTGAATTAATTCCAAGTACCTCTCCTGATTCACTGTGAACCAGTGGACCTCCACTATTTCCTGGAGCAATTGGTGCTGAAATTTGATACACATCTTCATAATGGTATGGGGGAAGCTCTAAATCTCGATCAATCCCACTTATTATTCCAGTTGTTACGGTATTATCAAGACCTAAAGGATTCCCAAGAGCAAGTACTTCATCACCAATTTCTGCCTTCTCCGTTCGTATTGGTAAAGGATCCTGTCCGTGAAGCCCGTCAACCCTTACGACTGCAACATCAATATCGGTACTTATTCCGATAACAACCCCATCAAAGGTGCGTTCATCAGAGGTAATGATATTGACATCTTTTGCACCAGCAACAACATGTGCGTTTGTAATAACATCTCCCTTGTCATTATATAAAAAACCAGATCCAAATGAGCCATCTGCTAATTCAATTTTTACTACTTTTTTCTGTGCTTCTTCAATCACATCTTTGAGTTGCATGGAGGAATCTACTTCCGTCTCTGCTTCGTCTGTTTCAGTAGGAATCACTTCACTAGCTAAGATTCTGGAAGGCTCATCAAGTTTTTCAGTTATATGTTCCTGTATAAAAAAGAACACAAGTGCACCTGCACAGCAAATAACTATGGTAGTAATAATGCTTAACACCCAACGTTTATTCATCGTTTTCACCTTCTTTCTATTATTATTCATCGAAATACCATGTAATATTGTAGATTTCTACTGTTACCTCTTGATTGACGTCTTCAATTAATCCAGTGAAATACCCTTCGTCACCAGGTTCTAATGTATAAGGGTCAATATAAACGAATCCCTCAAAAAGGAATTGACCATTTGCATCGTATACAGCATAGAAGGCAGTTAGTGAATAGATGGGGATTGTTGCAGTACTGATAAGGCTACCTTCAAATGAAACATCACCATTTTCATTTAGTTCGGCAGTGAAGGATGTAAGCTCTACTGCTGCAGTTCGATTATGCAAATCTTCCTGATCTGACTTTTCTTGAGCTTCTTCAAAAGCAAGCTTATCTTCCTCAACTTGCGCTTTTCGTTCAAGTAGTTGTTCGTCATTTGTTTTATAACTTAAGCCTTTATTAATTGTATCCAATGCCTCAGCAAATTCACTATTTGCAAGCTGTTCTGTTACCAAATCATTTGTAATTTGTACAATTTTATCCAAAATTTGTGTTTTGATTTCGTCAACTTCGCTTGAAGATAATGATTCAAGAGTACTTAGCCTGTTTGCTAGCGCATCAACGGTTGAAAGACTATCTATTTCCAGTTTTATCTTCCCTATCGTAATTGTTTCTTCCTCTACAACAATTTGATCACGGAAAGATTCAAAGAGAGCTCCTGTTTCCGTTTCGGATTGTTCTTTAAGTACAGAAAGTTCATCATCAGCTTTATCAAATTCTTGGTCTGAAACTAACTTTTGTACATGATTGAGTTGATTGGAAAAAGCCTGGGCGCGCTCGATTTCTTCTAGGTTATCCGATAAAACCTCATAGTCAGCCCTTATATCTAATGCTTCACTTAGTGTTTCAATTGCTTCCCCGAAATTTCCTTCTAAGGCAGCATCCTCTGCAATTTGTTGTAATTCTAGAACCTTATCATTCTTACTTTGTTCATTGAAATAATAAAAAGTTAAGACAATACAAACAACAAGGAAGCTTACAATCGGGATGATGATTGGCAATTTGGATATGATAGGGCTTGTTTTGCTTACTGGTGGGGTATTATTCTGAAGTGGTGATTCGTTGACTGCTTGTTTATGTTGTGCGGAATTGCTATTCTCTTGCTCCGTTGAATTCTGCTGTTCTACTTTTTCCCCGCAATTCGTACAAAAACTTGTTCCCTCATGAAGTGTTTCTCCGCAATGATGACAAAACAATAAAGTCATCCTCCTTAAAAATTATATTTAGACTTCTCGCATTTAAATTCACAACATCATCTTATTCTATTTGTAAAATCTAAAATGGTGACTGGAGGGAATTAGGAACGGAAATGATTGGTTAAAGTACAGTATATAGAGTGGACAAAATGATTATGTCTAAGTGCCTGGACCTTAAATAATTTGAAACCTTTTGTATGTTTGTCCCGTATTGTATGTAGTAGAGATGAAAGTGCGGTGACTTCATGGATTTTCTATTACTTATATTGTTTGTGGGTATTGTTTTATTCTTCTTGTGTAGGTTTTTAATTGTGATGGTGAATTTGAAACAGGGCATCTTATTACCAACAACGGTTGAAGAAATAGCTGTTATTCGTAAGTACCCACAAAAGATTGTAAACTTGCCTACCTATTCGGAAAATAAGGTAGGGATCATTGTCTATATTTTGGTGCTTCTTTATATGGTCTCGATGCTTGTTTAAGGATATCTTTACGTGGATTTTCCCTTGATGTTATTTTTATTAATTACGATCCCAATGTTTCACCTGTCTAACCTCCTAAATATATTTGCGGTAGTAGAGGGCGGGATAATTTTTGGTGCGAGATTTGTGCCATGGAGGAAAATAAAATCATTTGAATTTGTTCGAATTGATGTGAAGCATAACTATTATGGGTTTACGAGTGAAGTGAATGATCAATATGAATTGAAGGTAAAAACAAGCTTTCGAACCTTGAGCAGTATTATTACTTCAGAAGAGATAAAAGGAAGAATTAGTAATATAGTAGAAGAACATAAGCAAATGGGTTAGTAGTAGAAAATTACCTTCTGAATAGAAAAAGAAATGGCTTCAGCATATTGCTGTGGCCATTTTATCTATGCAGCTAGATAGCAAAGGTTTGTATGAGATAACGTTCGATAAATACAGCAAGACCGTCACGTTCATGGTGACCTGTAACAAAGTCAGCAACAGCTTTCACTTCTGGTTCTGCATTCGCCATGGCAACACCAGTTCCGGCATGACGAAGCATTTGTATATCGTTTGGTCCATCTCCAAATGTTACTACATTAGCAGGGTTTATCTGATAAAGCTTGAGTATTGATTGAATGGCAGCCCATTTTGAAACCCCGCGTGCGACGATTTCAAACCCATCATTCCAATTAATTATATCAGCCTCTTCTATAAATAATTCTGAAAGTTCTGACTCACGAGAACCTGTCTTGATAGAATATTTTAATACGTCCTGATAGTTTGCTTGGCTTAAATCACCAACATATCGAGGAGGTACCTGGCCTTCTTTAATCCATCCGTCAATTTCTACATTTATTTGATTGCAATATAGTCCAGTAGCAGTGTGTACGACAATATCACAAGGTACTTGACTCGTAACAACGTGAAGTCGATCTTTATCCAAGGAGATAGGTTTTATTTGAATTGCTTTTCCAGTTAAACCATCGTGTATGGAAGCTCCGTTTAAACAAATCATTGGAGTTGTAAGTCCTAATGCACGATGATATGGAACTGTAATTTCATACTGGCGCCCTGTAGCGAGAAAAACGTGGACACCTTGATTAATTAGCTCATATATTGCCTCTGCATTGCGCCTAGAAATCTCGTTAGAGGTCGTTAGCAATGTGCCATCCATATCGATAAATGCCGCTCGAACATTCACTTTTTTGTGCCTCCCTATGTTTGATACTCTAAGTGTACCAGCATAATGTAAAGTTCGTTTTAAAACAATGTATGGTTTCAATAAATTTTCATAGGACATTGGTATGAAATAAATTTTCTTATGAGGTGGAATATAAGGATGGGGAAGAACATTGTTTTTCTAGCTTTAAGAGACAAAAAAGCCAAAGGATTGCTCCCATGGCCTTTAACTACTATTGTATGATAGCAATAATACCTCTTTCATCATCTAAGTCTAACTTGATTCCTGCAAAAGGGTCTATATTTAGAAATTCATCAAGCCACATACGCAGGGCCTCAATCAGATTAGCTGTTATAAGCACTTGCTTACGACCTGCCCAAAATACTTCCGCAGAAAATCCAGTATCGTCATCATACATTAATTCTACTTCAACTTCTTCTGGATTCATTTGTTTTTTTCGGGATGTATAAATACAAAGTGCGTTAATAATATCTTGTTCTGGAATAATTAACTGCTCCATGGGTTTGTATCCTCTTGTTTCTTATTCTTGAAGTGGGTATAGATTTTACGAATGATCACAATCAGTAACACAATGGCAAAGATGTTCACTGCCATACCTAACATAGAACCTAGAATACCCAAGTTTCCTAATAGACCACCAAATAGTAATCCAGCTAGTCCACCTAACATAAGACCTTTCATAAGGCCACTCGACATAAATCCACCTTTTTTATCGGTGCCTGTTGTAGATTTATTATTCGTAACAGAGTCTTTTTTGTTGTTTTGGAAGAAAGAACTGTTATTGGTACTGTTATTGTTGTTATTGTAGTTAAAACCTTTCTTCCCTGACTTATAGGACTTTGCTTCAACTGTTGTTGAGTGATCTTGGAAAATAAAACCCCCCATTGGTGCAAATATAAGTGTTGCTGTAAGTAATGCTGCAAATAAATTTTTCAATTTCCTTATCCTCTCTTTGTTCTACTATTCTAGGTTGAAAGTCTATTATACTATAATTTTAATATTTTTATTATGTTGTAGTCCTTTTTTAGTAAAATAGAAGTTTTCCTTTAGGTTCTAAAAATGTTCAAATCTTACCGGGTAACAATATAGCGTTTCATGATAAACTTGGTTTTGAATATGTGTAAATTTAATTGGCTAAAACTGAGGAAGGATGGATAATTTATGAACAAAAAATATTCCCTAATGATTGGTTTTGTTGCAATTATAATTGTGGCATATCTGTTTGTGGTAAACACTAGTAATGCACCTGAAGTAGTTGAAGCAACAGACATTAAAGAAAGGGTGCAGGATTACAGTGAAGGAAACAGCACCTCAGAGTCCGCGTCAATTACCTCAGAACAACTTATCGTAACAGATTCTGATGAAAACGAGACCACCTATGAATTACCTGAAGAAGAATTCTTTGTTTCGATTGCACCTTTCGAGGAAACAACACATCCCTGTGCAATCCATAGCTTGACTGGATGTCAGGGTGAGATGGTGAATGAAACGTTTGATATTTACATTGAGGATATGAAAGGAAATGTAATTGTGGATGATACAGTGGAATCTCAGGCAAATGGTTTTATCGATTTATGGGTTCCACGTGACCAAACATATAACGTAAAAATTTCACATGGTGGGAAGACTGCAGACTCAACGTTTTCCACATTTGAAAATGATAATACATGCATTACAACTATTCAGCTGACAGAACGTAATGAAGCGTAAGTGGGTAGATAGCTGGTGAAAGGCCCATGCATAGGAAGATAATGACAAAATTCGTCTAATGTTAGGCGAGTTTTTGTTATAATGAGCGTAGGTGATTAAAGGTTAATTCTGTAGACTACATAAGAATTTTTTTAAAAAGGAGGATTATATGATGAAAAGCAATCGAAAAATGTTAATGGTAATGTTTGCTATCGTATTTGTACTTTTATTAGCAGCTTGTGAAAACGCGTCTGAAGAGTGGAGTACAACGTTCGGAAACCAGTCACAGAATAACAATTTATCTCAAGATGCTAACGACGATTCCGAATCTTCAAATGTGGCTTCGTCAGTAAATGCTACAAATACGGACAACGCCAATGCTAGCAGCCTAGATGCAGATAATAATGTTACGAGCGAAGAAATGGATACATCAATCAATGCTCAAGCGAAAGATGAAGACTTGGCTATTAATAATGCTACAGTGGTTTTGAAGGAAGAGTATCTCGAGAAATTAAATAATACTAAAAAAGAATTGGAAGAAGTGCAAGCAGAAGATTCATCAACATACGCTATGAAAAAAGTAGCAGGGGATAGATATGATGTTTGGGATGAATTGTTGAATGATGTTTATGGAGTTTTAATGGAGCAACTTTCAACTGAAGAGATGGACCAATTGAGAAAAGAACAACGGAATTGGATAAAGGATAGAGATGATACTGCCAAAGCGGCCTCTCTTAAGTATGAAGGTGGTACGCAGGAACACTTAGAATATGTGACCGTATTGGCAAATCTTACAGAAGAAAGATGCTATGAATTAGTTGAGGATTATATGAATGAACATTTCATTCCTGTTGTACAATTTTACGGGACAAAATAGGGGGGACTGAAAATGGATATAGAACAAAAACTGTATCAAACAGCAAAAAATCTTATAGAAAAAAGGTATCCTACTGGTTGGGGTGGAGCGGCAGCAATGTACACAGCTAATGGAGCAATTTTAACAAGTGTTGCACCAGAGGTAATAAATGCTTCTACAGAGCTATGTATAGAAACAGGAGCGATTTTGGAAGCGCATAAGTTAAATACGAAAATTACTCATTCCATTTGTGTTGTAAGAGATGATGAAAATGAAGATTTTAAAGTATTGACACCTTGTGGGGTTTGCCAAGAAAGATTCTTTTACTGGGGTAATGATGTAAGAGTCGCAGTGACTAATGAAGAGAAACAATTACTATTTAAAACATTGGAAGAAGTTCAGCCATATCATTGGTACCAAGCATATAAAGATAAATGACAGACAACACATTCTGGAGGGATACATAGGTGGGGGAGAATATAGAATTCATAGAGTTTTACTGTAATGACTCTGATATGGATGAAATTGCAGAATTATATTGTAAGACATTTTTAGCTAAAGATTATTCACGAAAAGAAAAGCAACTCGCCATACAGAACATAACCAAACACGCAAATTATAAAGGTTTTAAAGGTCTTAAAGCGAAAGATGGCAAAGGGAATATTGTGGGGTTTTCATATGGCTATACAAGTGTACCAGAACAGTTTTATAGACAAAAAATTGCAGAACAGTTGTCGGAAACGGAATGTAAGACTTGGTTATATAACAGTTTTGAATTTGTAGAATTAGCTGTAAGTCCATATTTTAGACGTCTTGGAATTGCAAGTAAATTACACGATATGTTAATAGAGAATATTGATCATAGAACGACTGTATTAACGACTAGAATAGATAATAATCCGGCGATTAATTTATATAGAAAAAAAGGATGGAAATTGATTAAAAACAACGCTCCAGTTATTTCAGAAAATAATTTGCAAGTAATATTGGGGAAAGAAATAAACTAATATATAGGTATACCAGCTTAATTAGCTAAATTTCCTTAAAGAACAGAGGATGTATGTCTAATTGAAGGCATTAATCATCAATAAAAACAGAGGCTGGGCGATAAGTAAAACCATGCGCACTAAAGAAGAACGACTATAGGATAGAAAGCTAAGATTGTTTTCTTGCTATTATTAAATATTAATTTATAGTTGATATAAAGTGTGGACGTATTTAATTCAGTATAGTGTGAAGTACGTCGTTCCGGAAACACACTTCGCTTTCCGCAGGCGGCTGATGAGCCCCCTTCGTGCTGACGCACTACGGTGTCTCATCTAGGCCTTTCCTCCTGCAGGAGTCTACGTGTGTTTCCTCCACTAGGTTGAACTTACTAACCATTATCTCCTTTGATACGGAAAGTCAAAAAGCATAGTATTACTTCACTAGTCTGGGTGAGTGTAGGGCGGTGACTCCTGCGGGAATAGCACGTGTCGGAAGACCCCGGAAGAAGCGTTCTGTGCTTCTGAGGAGGTTGAGGCCGTGCCCGCGGAAAGCATCCGCCCGGAGCGATCCCAGACGGCGAGATGTGCTCCGATTTAAGATAATCTGAATTAAGTTAGTTTGGAGTTTATACAAAATCCAAAGTAATTTGAAATGTAATGGGAAGTTTTGAAGCATCGTTCGTATGTTGCTTTAGTAAGGATATTTTTTCCCGGACTCTTTTTTTGTTTTATTGTAGTTACTTGTGATGACCTCAAGTAAAAGTTTTATCTCACGCATTAATTATTTTCAGCCAATCTTCCCAACGGTCCATCTTCATTAATTATATCTTGAATATCATATACGGAAATCGGGAACATTGGGAACCCAAACGCATAGGCGGTTAATTCATATAGTTGGAAATAAATTACGAGTGTTTTGTCTGCAACATAGAAGTCTTGGTCTGGTTTTATTATCGTAAAATCATCAAGAAGAGCAATTTCACGTTGTTTGATTTGTCTTTTTATGATCGCTGATAATCTTTCTCTGTAATTACTGTTCGGTTTGAACAGGTCTTCTAGTTCACTTTTCTTTCCTTTTTCCAAATCAAATGTCAATGCATTGATATACGTCATCCCGTGAGCAGCATGGTAGTGATACGTATAGTTAGTGAGTGTTAGACTTAATACATTACGCTGATTATTCTTCAGTTCATACGTACCTAGCATTTCTACCACTGTTGAGGGCATATCTTCAATTTGCTGATTAATTAATGTTTGAACCTCATGTATAATGGCGTGATTAATATTTCTTTGTAATGTATGGTTATCCATATGAAATGCTTGCGGATAGTAGATATTTTTATTAACCCCACCGTTATGCTCCAAGGTTTGAATCGAAACAGGTAATGAAATAGGCAATTTTCTCATCCTTTTTCACCCATCATATGCAGGGGGGGCCTGTCATCGTTCGCTTTTAGTCAATTTTTAACGTAAATTGCACCTTATAATTGAATTTTGGTAATCCTTCACTTATACTTTTCCGTATCAATAGAAAGAGGATGATTAATTGTGACGTTTGAAGAAGTTTTACCTCGCCTAAAAGCTGGAGAGAAGATTATTCGCAAAGGTGTGTGCTTGAGGCTGCCACTAAAGTGACAGCCCGTCTTCAAGGTTGGAATAATTGACGATGGGGAGACTAGGACTAAAAATTAACTATTAACAAGTATGGCTGCTTATTGTTAGAGCTCGTTATTTGTTATTTTAAATGTTTTCTCTGTCCCATCGCTAAAAGTAATCTGTAATTCTGCTTTTAGAAATTCCTTAGGTATGTTGAAACTGTTAATTGAGGAAGATATCGCTTCGTCATCTTTCATATCTGGATTAATTTCTAAGTCATGAACAATAGGGAACATCGCATCAAATGCATCTGGTCCACGGGCATCAATACTATTAAATGGGTCGTAAAACTCTGCTTCCACTAAACCATCTTCTTCTCGTATTTCACCCTCGAATTCAGAATCAAAATACAACACTTCAAAGTCAACTGTTGAATAATTCAACTGCTCTAGTTTATTCTTCATATCATCCATTGGACTTAACACTTCTTTGCTTTCTACTGTTTTGTTTTCGTTTAATTTTTTTGAAGCATCCTCATTATCATCATTTCCGCATGCTGTCATAAAGAAAGCGACCATAATAAATACAGCAGTAAGTATTCGCTTTTTCATCCTATCTCCTCCGAAATAAATTGTTCATCTACCATGTATTATTTCCTATAAATTGGAAGTCTATTCGTACGAAAGGTGGCACTTTATATGAGTCGCACAATATATGTAAATAAGAAAGTGGGAGACATTAAAGATCTTCCACTTTCCATTTTCGTTGAACATATCTTTCGTATTTAGTGGTGAGATTAATAGAACCCTGGATTATATCCGCCGTAACCATATCCATAAGCAGGATACGGTCCAAACCCAGGCCCAAACCCATAACCAGGACCATATCCGTACCATGGCCCAGGCCCATAACCGTATCCAGGCCCAGGTCCAGGGCCGAATCCAGGTCCATCAAATAATTCCCCACCGATAAATCCTAAACCAGCACCAATTAATCCCGCGGTTAGTGGAGTAATACCCCAACTCCTATGATCAAAACCTTGGGGACCTACGTGGTTTATTGGTGCATTATTATTATATCCATGCATTTGAATTCTCCTTTTCTAAAAAATTACCGTTTTATACCTCGTTTAATCATGCTACACTACAGCCTATGGTACATCAGTTTAAAATGGACTAGGCGAAAACTTCAATTTTAAAAATATATAGATGTGCAGTTGCAAAAAACGGGTAACACTCAAATAGTTTTCGACAAATTCCAACAAATTTCGAGGAGTGACAGGCACCTAATAAAAAAGCTAACAAAGTGTGGGATTTGATTCCCATCTTTGTTAGCTTAATGTCTTGTGGTTATTGCTCGTCAGTCTCAATATTTATCCATTTATAATTATCTGAACTCACTGTATAAGTTATATAATCCTTTAGATATTCTTTTTGCATGTATGCTGTCCCGTTTTGATAGAGTGGAATCAGTACAGCACTATCTTCAATGAGCATTTTTTCTGCTTTTAAAAGTGCTTCCCAGCGCTCCATTGGCTTATCTGCAAGGTCTGACTTCGAACCAAGTACAAGTCTGTCGTATTCCTCATTCGAATATCCGGTATGATTTCCTGGGCTATCAGTAATAAAAAGATTCAAGTATGTTAGTGGGTCTTGATAATCACCGTCCCACCCCGTAATAATCAATTCATATTCCTGTCCAACATTCGCTGCAATACTTGCTTTTGGTGTTAAGTTTCTTATATTAATTGTAAGTCCTGGTAGATTGGATTCCATTTGGAATTTAAGGTTTTCTGCCAATTGTTTGGAAGAGCTAGAATCTGAGCTAATCAGTTCAAATTCAAGTTCTGTTTTACCTAGTTCGTCCAATCCCTTCTCAAATAATTCCCTAGCTTTTTCTGGATCATAGTTAGTAAGATCCCCATTTTCATCACGGAAATCTTCCCCTGTTTCTGGATTTGTAGCTACTCCTCTTGGTACGTTTGCATTAGCAACAATCGATCCATTGTTTAAGAGTTCATCAACAATAATTTGTTTATCGATTACCATATTTAATGCTTTTCGGATATTTAAATTAGCAAGATCTGTTGTTTCTCCATCTTTTCCTTGATTCATTTTCAAATAAGAAGCGGAACCAGTCAAATAGGTATGAAATTCATCTTCACCTTGAAATTGCTGTACATAATCACTTGATAGATTAACTCGGTCAAGCTCACCATTAAGATATAGTTTTACTGCAGTCTCTGTATCTTTTACAACATTTACTTCAATTTTGTCTACATTTACTGCATCTTTATCCCAATAGTTTTCATTCTTTTCGTATGTCCAAGAAGAATCTGTGCTCTTCCAATTAGATAATACGAAAGGGCCATTAAATAATGTGTGTTCACTATCTAGTGCGTACTCGTCTCCATGTTCTTCAACAAATTCCTGCTTCTGCGGGAAGAAGGTTGCTGTCGTTAATAATTCTTTGAAGAATGGAACCGGATTCTCCAGTGTTACTTGTAATGTATGATCATCAAGTGCTTCTACTCCTAATTCATCTGGAGGTAATTCTCCCACTAATATCTCTGATGCATTTAAGACGATTGCCTCTAACTGTGGTCCATAAGCAGCACCTGTTTCAGGGGCAACGACCTTTTTCCATGCATATTCAAAATCATTTGCTGTTACGGGTGAACCATCTGACCATTTCGCATCTTCACGAATTTTAAATGTAAGTACCTTATTGTCATCACTTACTTCAGGCTCTTCAGCGGCCATTGCAAGTTGTGGTTTACCTTCTTTATCTAAGCGGTACAAGCCTTCAAAAACTTGATTAATCACATTAAAACTGAAATCATTATCAGCTAATGTTGGATTAAGACCAGGTATTTCACCTGCAGCACTTAGTCTTACTATTTTTTCTTCACTTTCCCCATTATCTACTGTTTCATCACTTTTATTTGTGCTTTGATTTTCTTTATCTCCACAAGCAGCTAAAAATATAAGCACTAATAAAACTGGTATAAATATTCGTAAATACTTCACCTGATATCCCCCTTATGTACTGTTGTAATAGCCATTTATCATCTTAACAGTATTAATTAGATTAGTAAAAACTTCTGCTCCTTATAGATAACTCACTAATTCGACAAATTTCAACAAAAACCGAGGAGTGACAGGCACCATGAAAAATTTAGTAGCTTTTATTTAATTTTGAAATTATAATTATTTAGTGATTATTATTTACTTAGGGGGAGCGAGATGAAGCGAATTGTTTCATTGTTGTTGGCATTAATTATAAGTATAGGGGTTTTGCCAACGATTGTATTGGCAATTGAAGAAAACGACCCAGCGTTTGAATCGTATATTGAAGAGATTGGCTGGGAAAAGCAAGATTACATTGACTATTTAGAGAGTAAGGAATGGAGCTTAGAAGATCATTTTATCTCAGTTGATGAATTGGGAATTCCATTAACAGAAGAATCCATTAAGCCTGTACTTGAGGATTTTGATTTGACACGCGAAGAATTAAATGCACTACTTGTAGAATTTGGGGATATAGCAGAGGGTCAGGACGTATTAGACGGAGAATATCTCGTTTTTGAGGAAGATCTATCGTATACCGTTGATTATTATGTAAATGGCTTAACACCAGTTGATGACAATAGTTTGCAGGAACTTCTAGATTATTACGAATTTGATTCTAAGGAAGCATTAGAGTCATTTCTTAATGAATACGATGAATCCATCGAATATTACGATTATATTGAGGACCTTGAGATGACTGTCGATATGTATTTATACCCGGCAGGTACTGTAATAGATGATGATAATCTACAAGAGCTTCTCGAAAACTATGATTTTGGTTCTAAAGAGGACTTGGAATTATATCTAAAAGAGTATGGAGATTCCATTGAATACTATGCGTTTATCGAGGATTTAGATTATTCTATCGATATGTATCAAAATGGATATTATGAAGAAGATGACTTAACGTATTTAGATGAAGAGCTAATAGATATGAATTTTGTTGATACAAGTTCTGTCTATATCATGTTTTTATTACAATTATTTTACGGACTAATTTCTAGTTAAATTTTATAAAAAGAACCGATGAGAATTTTCTCATCGGTTCTTTGGTACGTTAGCGAGAAGTATAACCTGCGTCCGCATGAATGGTTGTTCCAGTAACATAAGAAGATGCGTCAGATGCTAACCAAAGAGTCGCTTCCGCAATTTCGTTTGCTTGTCCAAAACGGTTAAGTAAGCTTAGTTGTGGTGCATATTCCTCTTCTGTATAGCCAAATTGCTCTAATGCCCCACGAAGCATAGGTGTATCGATTGCACCAGGAGCTACTGAGTTTACGCGAATATTTTCTGGACCATTTTCTAATGCTGCTACTTTCGTCATTCCAACAACACCGTGTTTTGCAGCAACATATGCAATGTTATTAGGTTGTGGACGGAAACCACTAACAGAAGAAATGTTGATAATAGAACCGCCATTTCCTTGTTTCTTCATTTGTTGTAATTCATATTTCATGCAAAGTGCAGCACCTTTTAAATCGACAGACATTAGGCGATCCCAATAGTCTTCATCAAATTCAGCTGCTGGTTTATCATCTGGGGTTAAAGCAGCATTATTTACTGCTACATCTAATTTACCATATGTATCAACAGTAAATTTCACCATCGCTTGTACATCTGCTGATTTAGAAACATCCACTTTTACAAAAGCTGCTTCTCCACCATTCGCTTTTATTGATTCTGCAACTTCGGTACCTTTTTCTTCATTATAATCTGCAATGATAACTTTCGCTTTTGCATCAGCAAACAATCTCGCTGTTGCTTCACCCATACCCATTGCTGCGCCAGTAATGATAGCAACTTTTCCTTCTAAAACGGGAAATGTCATATAAATTACCTCCTAATAATCTTATGTTTACATAAGTAGTATATCTACAAGGGCGATGCGTATTCAATCAACAACTGACAAAAAATCGTACATTACTAAACAATTTGTTGCATTTTGTATATTAAAATTTGCAAGAATAATTGTTTCGTATCATAATTTAGGGTGAGGTGAGCGTTTCATGCAAGACTATGTAGACAAAAGGATTCAGCGTTCAAAGTCAGCACTTAAAAAATCATTCCTATCAATACTCGCGCAAAAGAATTTTGATAAAATTACGATTTCAGAAATTGCAAGTAAAGCAAATTATAATCGTGGAACATTTTATGCAAATTTTGATTCGAAGGAAAAATTGTTAGATGAGATTATACGAGATGTACTGGATGAAATGGTTGACCAAATTAGAAATCCCTATAAATCTATTGAAAGAGTAAACATGAAGGAAATGCGTATAGAAGATATTATGCTATTTACGTATTTTAAAGAAAATGCGGAGCTTTATAAATTATTATTAAGTGATCACATTCGTGTGGATTTTCGTTATCAAATTGCTAAAGCGATTGAAGCGTTGTTTTTAATGGAATATGAGTATGAGTTGGAAGAAGGGACTATCCTTAATCCGAAATGGTTGTATGTCTACCGTGCACATGGAATAGCTGGAGTTATTATTCGGTGGATGGAAGAAGATTTTCAGGCAGATCCAGCTTATATGTCAGAACAAATTGTAGAACTTATGCTTACTTCAACGGAGGTTTTTAATGTGAAGGTTTAACATGGAAAATATATAGCACACGGCCTGTTAAAATGCAGGGCCAAATACATGGAAAAACCTGCTGCTTCGTAGTTCATAAGCAGGTTTGTTTGGTTAGAGTTATTTGGAAATCCTTCCTGTTATAGTACCACTATATGGTGATAGTCTTTTTTGCATCGATTAATTATTCCCCCTATGCAAGTCTTTTCTAATTATTGTATGGTTTAAAATAATCATTGCTTCGTCAACCTTCCGTAATTTTAGGCATCTGAAACTTTTTTCGTGTTATAGTCGTAAGATAGGGAAGGGGAGAAAGGAAATGATGTCCTTTTTGTAATAAAGCAGTAATTTTAGATTATAATTTATTATAGTCTGTAAGTTTTATAGCATGATGCGTACACAAATTTAAGCAAACATGAAATAGAGGTTATATATATGATGAAAGAGGCGTTAACTATACAAGCGGATAAGAGCTATCACGAGGCTGAGCAGAAGGCGACTGCTTATTTTACAACACTTACGGAAGGGCTCGAGAAACAGGCATTTATCAAGTCTCTAACCAAGGATATTCAGACATGGAAACAGAGTCACATCCAACCGCCTTCCATCTTTTCGCGATTTACACGTAAAAGGGTAAAAGCTGACACTAGAAATTATCAACCATATTTACAGTGGTTAGATGTTACAGGTAAACTTGATAATTATCTAGACCGAAGTATTTCCTATATTTTTATGCGGGACTTGGGAAAAGCACTAGATGAGAAAGAAACGCAAAGTCGGATTGAGCATAATGTCACACGTTTAAAAAAATACTTGCTAAAAGATGGGGATCAGACGTTTAGTATGGCGAAGTTATATCGAATGGCTGAAAAGGAGGGTGTTGAATCTACTCTAATTTGGATGTTTGAAAAATTAAAAAACGTTTCTTCTAATATTCCCCAGGGAATGGATGCAGACGAGGCCCAGCGGAAATTGATTAAGATAATTGCGGGGGTAGTCATGCAAGTGATTGAAGAGATGGCAGGAAAAGGTTCACCAGAAGAAAGGAAGCGAAAGTTAGAAGAAGCAATCCGATTAGGTTACGCTTATGGACTAACATACCCATTCATTGATGACTTGCTTGATTCCAATGTTTTATCTCGTGAGGAGCAAAAACGCTATTCTGATTTGATACGCACGACATTATTGACAGGAACGGTACCGGAACTAGGTGATTGGGGAGGGAAGAATGGTGCGCTGATGAAATACATTCATTCCGAACTCCGAGATGCCTTTGAATATATGAAAGCACACCAGCTTGAATCCACATGGCGTTCCTTTCTTGAGCAATCCTATGTGTTCTTTAAATCCCAGGAAGTGGACCGTTTAAAGGATCTATCAGATGGAAGTTACACGAATGAAAGACTTTATATCCCTGTTATTGTAAAGGCAGCATCTTCACGATTGATTGTTCGTTCTATTATTCGTGCTGCTGAGGATGAGGGAATTGATAAACGAACCTTTTATTACGGGATATACAATCAACTAGCGGATGATTTTGCTGATATGTTTGAAGATTTGGAGGAGGGGAGGGTCACTCCCTATACTTATTATCTGAAATATCATGCCGAGCGACAGGACCTGATCAATCCGTTTGAACTGTATTGGGCAGTTATTGGCTATTTAATTCATGAAGTGTATCATTCCGATGAGAAGACTCGCGAAGTAATTTTAGATCGGGCAATTAATGGACTAAAAAGATATGAAGTGCGAATGGGTACAGATACATACGATAAGGTCATGGGTGTGTTCGCTACTTTTCATCCAGAATTTAATCGTCTGATCGAACAGATGGCAGAGAAGGCAGATGATGTGGATTTCTTTGACAAACTCCTCAGAGACCATATCTTGAGCATGCTGAAAGATGAACGGAAGGAACAGGAAGATTTTATGGATTCGGTTAAAACGATTCGTAAAGAGATCAATAGTGAATTATCGATTTCAATAGCTGAAAAAGATGATTTAATAAACGAGCAAATCATTGATGCAGCAAATTATAGCCTAAAAAGTGATGGGAAGAGGCTTAGGCCTATTATTACTTGGTTCATGGGTGTACGTGCATATGGATTAGAAAAGGATGCAATTATGCCGCTTCTAAAATCACTTGAATATATGCATACGGCATCCTTAATCTTTGATGACCTTCCTTCTCAAGATAACGCACCTGTTCGTAGGGGACGTCAAACCGTTCATGAGACGTATAATGTGGCTGTAGCAGAACTAACAGGGTTGTTTTTAACACAGAAAGCAGTTGAAGAGCAATCATCACTTCATACATTTGATTCAGGTACGGTATTACAATTAGTAAACTATTCGGCACGGATTATTGCAGATATGTGTAGGGGACAGGCGATGGACCTTGATTCGAAAGGGAAAAACTTGACCTTGGAACAGTTGAATGTAATGTGTTTTTATAAGACAGGGATGGGATTTGAGGCTTCTCTCGTCATGCCCGCAATCCTTCGAGGAGTAGGGGAGGCAGAGAAGAAGGCGCTACGAACATTTGCATATCATGCGGGCATTGCGTTTCAAATTAAAGATGATCTACTTGACGTAGAAGGCAATGAGAACACCCTTGGAAAACCAACAAGTAAGGATGCAGAAAATAGTCGTTCAACCTTTGTTTCTATACTTGGTCAAGAGGGTGCTAGGAAAGAGATGTGGGAACATTACTGTTCTGCTATGGATGCCTTAGAGCAGGTACCACAGGGTAGCGCTTTTCTTAAGCATTTGTTAAATTATATTATTAATAGGGATTATTGATTAGTTGTAAAAAGGAAAGAGGTTGCTCACCATAATGATTGAGCAACCTCATTTTGATTTACTAAAATTATTCTTGTTCTTCCTCATCATCCACATCTAAAATCGCATCAAATGCTTCGGATACTTTATCAAACTCTTCATCGGTTTCAATTGCTGCTAGGTCACCTTCGTCATCAATTTTGAGGAAGAAGACATCAATGTCATCTTCGCTATCGTCCTTAATATCTTCAACAAAGCATACAGCCACATAATCTGTATCTTGTAATGTAACCTTAGCTAATACCTCAACCTCTTCTTCTTTCTCTGTTTCATCACTTATATTAAATACATCGCCTACTTTAATTTCTTCCATTATTCATGGCCTCCTCTTATTAAAATTATGTAATAGTATCATCTTTCCCTATTTCGGGCTTAATTAAGCACCTAAAAAAGCCTCTCTTATATGTAACAATACAAAAGAGAGGCTTTTTCTTTACTCCTATTGCATTTTAATTGGCGTACAAACTGCGTACAAACTTTCAGCTGAATCAGACATATTAACTTCAACAATTTTGTAGCCGTTTTCTGTTGTCTTTTTTGTTAGCATTTTATTGTTTTCCATTATTTTCTTCCTCCTTAACGAATATAGCACACAGAAATTAATATATGAAGGAATAATTTATTTGTGCATGATTTTGGAGGAAATAATGAAAGTACCTACTTTAAAAAGCCCAATTCCCATTTCTAAATACAGGTTCTTTTGTACCATCAGCTAAAATGCCATCAATATCCATTTTTTCAGAACCAATCATAAAATCAACATGTGTTAAACTGTCATTTAATCCATTTTCCTTTAATACCTCTTCTGACATCGTTTTTCCACCTTCGATACAGAAGGCATATCCTTTACCAATTGCGATATGGTTTGATGCATTCTCATCAAACAATGTTTCATAGAAAATTAAATCTGTATCAGAAATAGGTGAACGATGTGGAACGAGTGCAACTTCTCCAAGATAATGGGAGCCTTCATCTGTTTCAATTAGATTTTTCAATGTTTCATACCCTTTTTCCGCTTGGTAATCCACAATTTTACCGTCTTTAAAAGTTATTGAGAAGTTCTCAATTAGATTTCCAGAATAGCTAAGTGGTTTTGTTGCTGTAACCGTTCCATTTACGCCAGTCCTGAGTGGCGCAGTGAACACTTCTTCTGTTGGGATATTTGCAACAAAAACAGTTCCTTGTGCATTAACACTTCCAGCACTAATCCATACATGCTTTTCTGGTAGTTCAATCGTTAGATCTGTACCCTCCGCTACATAATGAAGCGCCTTGTACTTTTGTTGATTTAAATGACTTGCTTTTGTATCTAATGTTTCAATGTGCTCTTGCCATGCTTGGACAGGCTCTGCGAGATTTGCGCGAGTTGCACTGAAAATTGCATTCCATAGTGATTCTACAGCCTCGTCTTCTTCTAGTTCAGGATAAATTTTCTTCGCCCAAACTTTATTTGGAGTAGAGACAATGGACCAGCTTACCTTGTCACTCATTTGATAATTTGCAAAGGTTTTAAGTGCTGTTGAACGTGTAATGGATGCAGTCTGAATGCGTTCCGGATCAATACCATTTAATAAATCTGGATCACTAGAAAGGACGGATAAGAAAGCAGCGTTATTCTCTGCTAATTCCTCCAGGTGTTTTACCTTGTATTTTGGGAAATAATTAAATACTTCGTTTGGTGCCATTTCAAATTTCGTTCGTGTAAGATCGTCATCGGACCAGTTAACTTCAACATCAAATGCACCGCGCTCATAAGCTTTCTTCTGTAAGATTCGTACAAATTCCACCGCAGAAATCGGAGCATTGATGTAAAGTGTTTGTCCTTTTTGAATATTCACTCCAACTTCAATTGCTAATGAAGCATATTTCTCTAGGTTTTCTTGAAAATTTTTCATGTGAATCATCTTCCTCCCTAAATTTTAACGTGTATCTGTATTTTAGCATATAGCCATTCATTTATGGTAAAAGTGTGTCAATATAGTGTCTTTAAACTTCAAATGTTGCATGTACCAGGTTCTATGTTCTATGATTAGCTTTAAAGAGGGAAAAACGCGATTGAATTAAAGGATTGGTGAGATATCATGTTAAAAAGAAAATTATGGATGGTGCTAATTATTTTAGGAATAACAGTCCTAGCAGCATGTGGAAACGAAAGCGAAAATGGGGAAGAAACTGAGGAACTAACACCCCTTGAAGTGGAATTCCTCGTTCCAGAGAAAGTAGAAGTTGATGAAAATTTTGAACTCGAGGCAATTGTTACCTATGGAGATGAAGATGTAACAGATGCTGATGAAGTCACTTTTGAATACTGGAGACAAGGTAATGAGGATGAGACCACAAAGATTGAAGCAACAAATAATGGAGATGGAACATACACGACTGACTTATCAATAGCTACTGATGGGGTATACGAAATATTTGCCCATACAACAGCAAAAGGCTTACATACCATGCCGAAGAAATCGATAACGATTGGTGAAGGTACTGTTTTGGAACAGGAAGACGCAGAACATGTAGAAGGTGAACATAATCACGGGGCACATGACCATGGTGCAACTGAAGGAGGATTTGCATTACACTTTGTGGATCCTGGAGCTGCTAAGCAAGGTGAAGAAGTCAACTTAACTGTACATTTGCAAATGGATGGTGAACCTTTAGCACAGGCTAATGTTCGATATGAAGTAGTAAATGATAGTTCAGATATACATGAATGGATTGAAACAGAAGAATTAACTGCAGGTGAATACGATAGTACGTATGTACTTGAAGAAGCAGGTATCTATAATATCACGATTCATGTTGAAAATGATGAGGGTTTACATGAGCATGAAGAATATACCATTGAAGTGGAATAAAAGAGAAGTGTCAGTCAATGTATTAGCGGCTGACACTTCTATTTGGTTATATAATTTTCTGTATAAAAAGGTTGTGAATCCTTGTTAAAGTCAACGCCTATAGCAAGTGCTTTAAAGTCCTTGTTTAATTTGTTTTCACGATGACCAAGTGAATTCATTAAACCCTCATGTGCAAAAATACTGCTTGGTTGACCTGTTGCTAGATTTTCCCCAGCCATCGAATATGCAATTGCATCTTCTGTCATTCGGTCAAATGGCGATTGTCCTTCTGGATTCGTATGGCTGAAATAATTGTTGTCAGCCATGTCTGTGCTATGGTCACGAGCGGTTTGCCTGACAGATTCTTCCCAAGTTAAAATGGAAAGACCATGGTTTACTCTCGATGCATTGGTTAGGTCAAACAATTGATACTCGAAGCCTTCTCTTAGTTCCTCGCTAGGTTTTGCAAAGTACTGCTTTTTCTGCTGTTCGAGATCACTACTTATGATTTGGATTGCTGTAACAGTGAAGTCTTCATGTTTATCGTAAAAGATGGTCACATAATTATTTTCGATAAGAAATGTATTATATTCTTGATTGTTCTCGAATTGATATGTTACAAAACCTTTTCGGATGCCTTTTAGTGGGTCATCTAGTGTCGATAGAACCGAGTCTCTTGTGCTATCAAACGTAATTCCATTTGTAGAAGTTAGCAAATCTTGATTCGTATATAAGCCAACAACCTTATCATTTTCATCATAAGAAGCCATGAAAAAGTTTTGATAGTTTTCGTGATACGTTACCCACTGAGCCCCATATTCATTCGTTGTTGTGCGCTCAGGATTTCCCGCTATCTCTTCCACCTGTTGACGATCATCACCAAGCTCAACATTATGAATCGAAAAGGATTGTTCTCTTGGCGTATCTAGTCGTGGTTTATTCGTGTCAAGATCGGGCTCTCCTTGCTGCTCATCACCATGTAAGAAATCTCTCAGCTGTGTGACTAGTAAATGGGTTTCTTGCTTAAAGTCATCAATTGCGCCAGTAACTTTCGGGTTTTCCTTTAGTTCATTAACATCAGAGTGAATATCTTTAAAAACACCAAGAAAACCAGATTCATTGAACGTTTCCCCGTAAAAATGCCAAAGTGCACCAACAATAAGTAATAAAAAGATTATATTTCGTAATTTCGGCATTTTTCCACCCCTGACCTTTCTTTCTGTCTATGTATTTTACCAAGTTTATATTGAATCCACAATGATTTCGAGGCAAACGAAAAGAGAAGGGAGCCCCCGCTTCTTATTATTAACCTATTAATAATGGAAAATACTTGTCTAGTGAAAAAAGGGAGGAAGTGATGAATTTTTTTCTTGATAATGGTTAGCGTTTTTAAGGGAAGTGTTCTCCCCTTAAAATGGTGTCTTTAATTCCAATTGGAGCTTCATTATGTCTGCTTTTGTAAAAGATAAATTTGGTGCACTGCCATTTTGGTAGTTAATGATTGTTTTTAAGGTGAGAATCGTTGGAAAGGCAAGCATAATTTCGTTATTTTCAAATGCCGTCAACGCCTTTTCTGGGGTAATCCAAAATGCTTCGTCTATTTCCTTTTTGTCAGGTATTGGAAGTTGTCCACTTGGAAGATGTGCGACAAAAAAGCGTGTATCAAAACGAATGGGGCTCCGTTCTGGTGTAATGAGTTGGCCAATATAAGTTAATGTTTGAAGGTCGAGCCGAATATTTTCTTGCTCTAACAAGTCATTGAAAGTCATTTTGTCTGTGATTAGCTGTTGCCGATAGTGAATTGCTTTTTCATCTAATAAGTGAATCATTGAACCGTCAATTTTATCTCCTAAAAGTATCCCGACTTCTTCAAATAATTCTCTAGCTGCACCGATGTAATGCTCTAGGCTTACCGGGGAAGGAACATGAATGTTTACATGTTGCTTATTTATGAAAGAATCATGTTTCTCAATTGAACCACCAGGAAAAACGTGAAATCCCCCCATGAATTTCATTGTTTTAGGCCGTTGTGTTAAATATACTCTTGATAAATCATCCAAAAGTACAACAGTAGATGCTGGCTTTGGTGTAGCAACCATATGTAACCTCCTTAATAATCGTTGTTTTGAAATTTCAGTAATCATCTTATTACATTATACTAAAATTTAGTAAGATAGATACGATTTATCTATAGAGCTGAAATAAGTTCTAAGAATAACCTATTATCCTCTGTAAAAACTAACCATTATGTATGAACATAAGGAGAGGTTTTTGTTGGTTACTTTAAAAGCAATTTTAAAAGCACAAGAGAAAATGAAGGGCATTGTTCATCAAACACCTTTGGACTATTCCCGCACGTTCAGTGATATGGCTGAAAATGAGGTATATCTAAAACTAGAAAATTTACAAAAGACGGGTTCCTTCAAGGTGAGAGGCTCCTATAATAAAATGATTTCACTCCGGAAGAATGAAGTTGAAAATGGAGTTGTAGCTGCTTCTGCAGGCAACCATGCTCAAGGTGTTGCATATGCCAGCACAATGCTCGGTATTCCTTGTACGATCGTTATGCCTGCCAGTGCCCCTTTAAGTAAAGTTCAAGCAACGAAGGGGTATGGTGCGAATGTAATATTACAGGGAAATACGTTTGATGATGCCTTGGATTATGCATTGGATGTAAAAGATAAAACAAATACTGCATTTATTCATGCTTTTGATGATGAAGCGATTATTGCTGGACAAGGTACTGTTGGACTAGAGATTATGGAACAACTTCCAGATGTTGAAGTAATTATTTGTCCAGTCGGTGGAGGCGGTCTAATCGCTGGACTTGCTGCAGCAGTAAAAGAAAAAAATCCTGCGATTCAAGTATATGGTGTAGAGGCTAAGAGCTGTCCAAGTATGGCTGAATCATTGAATCTTAATAAATTAATTACGGTAGAATCATCCCCAACAATGGCAGACGGAATTGCTGTAAAGAGACCGGGACAACACACCTTTAAGCTTGTACAACAATACGTTGATGACATGATTACAGTGGATGAGATGGAAATTGCAGGGGCAATGCTCATGTTACTGGAAAGGAATAAATTACTCGTAGAAGGTTCGGGAGCAGTCTCGCTTGCTGCGATGCTTAATCATAAGCTTCCGATTAGAGATAAGAAGGTCGTTCAAGTTATTAGTGGTGGAAATGTTGATGTGAGTTTTATCTCACGGATTATTGAAAGAGGAATGGTAGAATCGGGTCGTTTCATGCGTTTTCAAACAATTCTTAAGGATAAACCTGGTAATCTTGAGAAAATCCTACAAATAATTACGGAACAACAAGGAAACATCTTGGATATTTCCTTAAGTCATATGGGAGATAAAATATATCCAAGTTATGCACAATTATCTCTTTCTATCGAGACAAGAGATAAGGGGCATATTGAAGAAATACATAAAGTCTTGAAAAGAAGAGGGTATGTAACTGGGGCAGAGTAACAGAAATATATCTGAACATTGCCGTCTAAAAAAGAGGCTAGAACTTTTTCTATTGCTGAATATAAATTCATAGATGATGTAAACTCCGCAGTAAGCGCATGTTGATTTCCGCTGCAGGCAGTACGCTTTCCGCGGGCACGGCCTCAGCCCTCCTCGCGGAAAGACCACCGCTGCGGGGTCTTCGGACACGTGCTTTTCCCGCAGGAGTCGACTGCCCTCCGCTACAATCAACAATCATATTAGCAATGATACCTGTTGGTGTTTGGATTATGCAATATCAGCGAAGTGTATTTCCAGAACGACGTGCTTCACACAATACTGAATTAAAGAGATCAATACTCTATATCAAATCCAAAGTAATCTTAATTGTAATGGGCGATTTTGAGTATCTTCGGATTTTTCTATACTTAAATATTTTTGTACTAGCCTCCATTTATGAATGATTTTAATCTTCAGCTATGCATCTTTTAAAGTCTAATTAACGGTGATAGGGATAGTTTAATTTTTAAAAAATATATTAATGAATTGTTTGCGTATAACTAAACTAAATTATATAATGTTTATTATATAATAAACTTATGAGGGGAGTGTTTGTAGAATGGCTCAAAAATATCGGTTTTGGGATGCAACAATCGAGGAGCTTTGTAAAGGATATGTATATGAATCATCAACCGACGATTATATTTGTCTTTTGTGTAATAAAAGCTTTGAAAATGGAGTTATTTATCCTATTGATAATGTTTTATATGAAGCCAAAAAGGCAATTGGGCATCATATAAAAGAAGTGCATGGCTCAACGTTTGATTATTTAATACAGATGGACAAGAAGTATACAGGGCTGTCAGAACATCAAAAGGAATTACTACAATTCTTTAAAAATGGAGTAAGTGACAAAGAAATAGCAACAGAAACTGGAGGAAGCAACTCTACCATTAGGAACCATCGATTTAAATTTAGAGAAAAAGAGAAACAAGCAAAAGTTTTTCTAGCGATTATGAATCTATTAAAGAAAGATGAAGATACAAAAGATAGTTTCATCGATATTCATAAGGGGGCAAAAATGGTGGATGAAAGGTATGCTATTACTACTGAAGAGAAAGAAAGGGTATTATCAACTTACTTTGATAAAGGGTTAGATGGCCCATTAAAAACATTCCCAAGTAAGGAAAAAAGAAAGATTATTGTATTACAACATCTATTAAAATCTTTTGAGATAAAATCAAGTTATTCTGAAATGGAAGTAAATGAAATACTGAAAAAGGTTTATAGTGATTTTGTGACAATTAGACGTTACTTTATCGAATATGGTTTTATGGAACGGAGTAAAGATGGTAGTAAATACTGGGTGAAGAACTAAGGCATAATTGGTATAGCGTAAGAAGACAAAACAACCTAGATAGTAATCAACATAGAAATCGGGTGATACATTTTGAAGGGAACAACACATGTAGCCATTGGGGCAGCTGCGGGTTTATTTACGGCTAATATCTATCATACGGATCCAACATCAACGATGGTACTAGTAGGATTAGGAAGTATAGCGGGGCTAGTACCTGACCTTGATATTGATGGGAAACTTAGTAACAAGATTACACTTTCTAAAGATGTTTTTCGTTTAATTGCACAGGTGATTGCCATATTTATTATTGGCTATAGCTTTTTTACCGGGACAGGATTTGAGAAATGGATTGGTATTGGTGCTGGTATTATGCTTTTCATTCTAGCTATTTTTATTAGGCAACGGCGAATGTTAACCTTAACGGGTATCGGCGTACTTATTGGAGGTCAGGCATTACAAGAGGATTGGTTATGGTTATTAGGTATCTATCTTATTATTGCGTCATTTGTATCGCATCGTGGTTACACACATTCTATATTAGGAGCCGTTTTTTTTGCATTTATTTCTTTTTCTTTAGATAAGTCACTGGCATTGGATGGTGTATCAATAGCTTGTATATTAGGATATGTCAGCCATTTAATTACAGACATGAAGTTTTTTCCGGTTAATAAAAGGGGAATTAAATTATTTTTACCGTTTAGTAAAAAAGAATTTTAAATAATGTAGGCTCTTTGCATATTTATTGTTGCTATTGATATAAACTGCGAGGTATGTATATGGTAACTTAAAAGTGAGCCACCATAGCAATTGAAAACTGAGCCACTTTTGATAGAAAATAACCCTAATGACATGTTAGGGGGAAACATCAGGAGTGATTATATTGAGTGAGA
>NZ_RBZO01000012.1 GCF_003628445.1 Oceanobacillus bengalensis | reverse complement strand
CATATTACTAGCTCCTTTCGTATTATAGCTCTGATTTGGTATTTGGGTTTTGTAATGCAGTATTACCAAATTAATCTACGATATTACGATTAAGGGGCTAGTTTCGTTCATGATAACTCCTGTGGGAGGAAAGGCATCGGTGAGACTACGTAGTGCGTTAGCACGGAGGAGGCTCACCAGCCGCCCACGGAAAGCGAAGTGTATTGCCGGAACGGTGGTAGAGTACTATCTCAGGTTACTGCGCATTTTATATCAACTGCTGCGAAGAATAAAATAAAACAAACATTACGAAAGCAGCCTGATTTTAATACAAACGTCCGTTTAAATATAAAAATAGCGCTCGCTGGCAACAATACCAGCAAGCGCTAATCCTATTGATAAATATGCAAATCCCCATCTTTATAGGCGTAGTCAATATCGAATACATCCAATAATTCATCCAGTAAAATTCCCTCTATCTCTCGTTTTTCAAAGAATGCAGCCTTATCAATCGTATGCATTTCCTTCTGAATGGGAGCTGTCTTCTCCTTGAACGTTACGTCAAAGGTATGTTCATCATTATCTTCTACTACCATCCCTAAATACTCTTCTGCAAATTGGACATCAACATACAGACCATCTTCATAGTAGAACAAAAAGTCACGGTAGGAAAATATCTCACTAGCTGATGCTTCGTTTTGAATCTCTACAGATGACAAATAACTTTCACCTTGGACTTGGGCAGAATAGGCTTCGGTAATCCGACTGTTCTCTGTAATAGCATAGTTATTAATCTTCCTGCCTTCTGGTGCATTGACTAAGTTGTTTACATCAAAATAATAAATAGCCTTCACTCTTGGATACAGCTTTGGCAAATGTTTATACAATCGGCTTATTTTTTCCTCAGCAAAATTAACGTGATATAGCCCGTCTGTAACGGTATAATTCGTTGCACCAAACTCGCCAATTACAATTGGCTTGGTATCGCTGTACATGTTGTAGACGTAATCTAACAGTCTTAAGGGGTCTTCGAAATCAGACTTATCTTCTAAGCGGTCATTGTGATAAAAAACGTTATAAATATTTACGCCAACATAATCGACATATTCATCTCCAGGGTAAAATTCACTAATGGTATGTTCTGGCATGGTGAATACATTCCAAAGCATCATAACATTCGGGGCTTCTTCTTGCATCACATCGTGAACGACCTTCCATTTTTCTATGTATAGCTCTGCATTTCCAGAATAGGCGGTCCAGTTTCCGTTCATCTCGCTTGCATACCGCATTAAAATGGGAACATCGGATGCTTTGGCTTCTTTGGCAAACGCTCGTAAGTACGCATCATCCTTTACCTCTTCCAAACCATTATTTGGCTCCCAAGCGATTTGAGGGAATCCTCCGACAGACTTCACTTGATTAACCCATTCGGTAGGGAAGGGTTGTCCATATCCGACATAACGAAAATAGGAGGCATGATTTTTACCTGTAACTTCATTAAATTTGTTCATGCTCGTATCAATGAACTCATCTTGGATAACGTATCCACCAAGATAAACACCATCTTGAGGTTCGTATTTTGCAAGTGGGACATCACTTTTATGTAGAAAAATAGTTGTACCAATTTCTTTATTGTAATCTTCTTTTTGTTGTTCTTCCGGACTCGATAACTGCACCGTATTTGTTTTCTTGTCTAGATAATAATCAATCTTAACTCCTAAATACTTCTCAATGTGCAATTCTGGTAAATAAACAATATCATTTTTTATCACGTAATCACGCACTTCATTTTCTTTCGCTTGATTGTTCTGCACGATGTTATCTTCATATTTCAGCTGGTTATTCTGATAGGTAATATTGATACTTTCACTAGTTTGCTCCACATCCAATTTCAGAACATCAGTAAGATCAGGTAAGGATAAATAAATTGACCCGTTTTCTGAAAAAATTTCTTGTTTGGTTTTATAATGGTCACCGTCAAACACGATATCACGTGAGAATGATGAATTCCCTTCTGGTGGAGGATTTGATTGATTATGATTGGCAAATCCCCACAAAACACCAGTACCAATAAGTAGGAAAACAGCTATGACTGCAATTAAGAGTACCTTTTTATTTGCCATGATTTTACCTTCCTTTTTTCTGAAAATGTTTGTAATGCCATTTCGGCTGTTTGTAAAGCGAGTCTTCGATAATTGCCGACCATTGTTTCCAAACGCCTCCGCTCATTGGTTTCATCTAGCAATAAATGCTTAGCATGATCTAAAAGAGTCATTTCGTCCCAATCTTCTTTTTCCACATGACCTGTGACAGGTTGTTGAAACATCTCCATAAAGGCATCTATTTTTGGGTCATAAGAAATAGCTAAAAAAGGTGTATTGCCGATTGCAGCAAAAATTAAAGAGTGCAGGCGCATTCCGATTAATAAATTCGCTTCTGAGATAATGGCTATTTTTTCTTCTAATGAGCTATCGGGAGAGAAGATGGAGCTTTCTTCTGTCATGTGTCTTGCAATTTCCAAAGAAGTCTCCTTATCCTGCTTTCCGTGCATTGGAACAAAAATAACTTCATATCCATATTGAACGAGGGAGTCCAAGCTATTAGCCATCATTTCCTTATATTTCACCTCTGTTGGCCACTCTCGTACCGATACAGCAATCGTTCTTTCCCTTTCGTTACGCTGGAGCTGCTCGAGTCGAATACTTAATACAGGGTCAGGCATAAGTTCAATTTGCTTCACGACACCAATTTCCTCCAATAAGTTCTGTGATGCTGGATCCCTTACAGTAATGGAATTTGTCTTATTAAAGGTATGTCGTATAATCCACTTTCCTAGTTTTTGGTTAACCGGACCGACTCCCTGTGCATAAATGAAGACAGGTTTTTTATGCCATTTGGCAAGTTGGATAATTCCGCAATAATAGGGGATAGATTTCATACTTGTTTGATCCTGCATTAGACTTCCGCCACCGCTAATGAGACCATCGGATGCCTTGATTACTCGACTAACCTCTCGGAAATTACTTCGTTTGACGGCGTGAACGTCATATAATCTTTCTGTTAAGAGAGGGTCCTGGGATAATACGGTAATCTTTGTTTCAGGTTGAACCTTTCTAATTGCTAGAATCATAGAATACAAGATTGCCTCATCACCAACATTATCAAAGCCGTAGTATCCAGAAAGGACCACATGCATTATGACCACCTCGTTTTAAAGAGTTTTAAAAGATAGGGAGAGAACCTTTTCACTAGATAAATAAGTAGAATGCCAATCAGGTATCCAAAAAGTAAACTGTAAAAGCTCCTTAATAAAGATAGATGTAAAGGGATATGAAAATGTGTAAAAGTATTCATCATGGATAAAAACCCGATGACACCTGGAATCAATAATACTTTTCCTATGATTTGTTGCTTGTTCATCATATATAAAGCTAAAAGATAGAGTGGAAAACCGATAAGAAACTCCTTTGTTCTAGGGCGTACATATAACCATTCTTCCAGTTTATTTCGAATCACTAATTCGAGATCACTAACGATTCCAGCATTTCCAGTTCGACTGACGTAATACAAGAAGGCGGCAGCGATAAGGATACCTACAAGTACATGCCAATATTTCACTTCAGCCTGTAGTATCTTGGTTTGCATCACGAGATGTAATGCCTTTCTTCCAAATAAATACAAACCAACGAAAAGGATAGGAACCACATAAATTAATTTCACGCCTCTAAATACTTCCACACCTGTAATAAAAGCATTTCCATTTAGCAGACCAACGACAATTACGATACCTATAAAGCTTATTCCGATTGCTTTCATGTATTGCCTTGTAATCTTACTTATCGTATTCGTCTGTGATTGAGAAGTTGCTAGTACTGCAAAAATTGGTGTGATGATTGCTATTATTAATGCGAACGCTTGTAGAAATACGAGCTTGTCTAAAGTTAAGTACAATCCAGCTAAACTAGCCATAAACAGTATAGCTAAACCTTGAATCATTCTACTTTTCATCATCCTTGAGGATAAATAGGTAAACAAGATTCCAGCTAGAAGAACACAAATTTGTATCCATTTAGACTCTGATATTTGTTTAAAGGGCTCAGGAGAACCTAGTGCAAAGTGACCTGGCATCTGTGCATTCACTCCTGAGACAAAAGCAGTAGCATTTTCTAAGCTTTCTTCAGGATCACCAGTTTGTAAGTGAAAGAAGATGGAGCGAATATGCCGTTCTTTCACAGCCCGAACGGCTTGATGAATACTTTCGTCCAGTGATTTCTGATTTAAATTCATGCTATGCAGTCTTAGTATGTTGTAATCAGTATTTCTAGCAAGCGTTTGGAATCCCCTTTGGTGTGAAAATTCAATCATATAATAGTGGAAACCAGCCTCGGTTAACTGCGCAGTCCAGCTATTCATTCGCTCGATATCTGGATAGCCGACGACTTCCTCACCAGAAAAAAGAATATTCGTTTCACTGTTATTTAGATCAACTAATTGCTCCATATGAGAATGGGTGATACTTTTATCATTCGGAACCCGTAAAATATAGTTGAGATTATTAGACTTAATTTGTTGGAGAATTAATTCATCGTAACCAAGCATAGTGTTCTGCGTGATATCGGCATTCTCGGGAATATGATAAAAAGGGACACCTGCAATGTTGATCTCCTCCAGATCAAGACTTTCTAATAGGAAATTACGGTAATAAGCATTTTCTGGAACGGTGATATAATAGTTATCCTCATCCATTTCAAACGCATTTCCCTCATTTGAAAAAAATAACATCTCGGCAATTTCTGATCCTGTATAAAGACGAATAATCCCTTGTTTTTCCAAGCTACTTAAAGTGGTAGGATTCAGACTTACTGTCGTGAGTCCAGCAGCTTTCAATTGTGATAGTACTTCATCAACAGATTGCTCACCATCTGCTGTTGAATTATAAATTTCCTCATAGGGTACTACCATTTCATAAGTATTATTTTGTGCTTCAGCATTCCACCGCTCGTATAGTCCAGGGGAAGAAGCAAGGATTAATAATATGATCGTGATCCAAATGCCCTTTTGTTTACTCATCTTTTTCTTCCTCTCCTTGAAAATAATACCCATTAAATGGCTGACTATTGGAATACGCTTTAAATCCTCTTTTTCAATGACTTTCCACAAGAGCAAAAGTATAAAGTAGACTGTCATTCCGAATAAAACAGCTATAAAGATATACAGTAATGCTTGCACTCTCGACCATTCCGTGAAATCTATGAAAAGGGTTGGCAATCCTATGATGCTAGCCATAATAATAGAAGAGAATAGGATTTTCATAGAATTTAAGTTTATGATTGTAAAGGATACCTTCCTGTATATGGCCAAACTATTGATACTATATAAGATGAGATAAACCAGTAAGGTAGAGATTGCTGCCCCTATCAAACCAAAAGCTTGAACCAAAAAGACGTTAGAAAAAGCCTTCAGCAATACGCCAGCCAAAATGATAATTGCTGCTTGTTTGGCAAAATTAAGACCTTGTAAAATGCCTGTACTTAATACGGTAAGCGAAGTGAATATAGAACTTAAGCCAAGAATAGCAATTAAGCTACTGCCTTCTAAGTCTGAAAATAACCCTAAATTAATCGGTAGGCTTAATGCCAATAACCCTAGAGCTGCTGGCCAAGATATCATGCGAGACATGAGGAAAGTCTTTTCAATGGTCGCTTTCGTGCCAAGCATATCTTTGTTCGCTAATTTCTCTGTTAGTAAAGGGATTAATGGTAGAACAATGGAAGTAGCGAAGACCGTTGCTATTTGTACCAAAGCAAGCCCACGTCCATAAATGCCATAGAAATAAGTGATTTCACTTGTATCTATTCCAAACGTTCTAAGTCCAAAGGGAATGGTTAATGAATCAATAAAATTAATGAGTGCCATAGTAATTGAACCGATTGCAATAGGAATAGATAGGATTAGTATTCTTTTACTAAAACGTTTAAAGGTTTGAAAGGTATATGTAGTCTTAGAAGTGGGTTTCATTGATGAATGCTGATATTTCATTCGTAAATAAAGGAAAGAAGCAATTGCACCTATAACCGAGCCAATCATAATCCATCCAGCGACAATGTCATCAGAATAATTTTGTCTAACAAGAAAATAAGCAATACCGAGAATAAATATAACACGAATAATCTGTTCGATTACTTGTGATACAGCAGTTGGCCCCATATCTCCAAACCCTTGAAAAAATCCTCGATAAACTGCCATATATGGTGCAATAAGTAATGTAGCAGCGACTACAATCAGTGCTAACTGCGTACTAGAACCACCTAACGCATATGCAATGGGAGAAGAAAACAAATAGATAAAAGCAAAGCTTAAAACACCAAAGGAAAGTGCTAATATACTAGCAGTCACAAAGATTGGCTGTATATTTGCTTCTTCTCCATTTGTCTTTTGTTCTGCAATTAATTTGGAGATTGCAGTTGGGATTCCTGCAACCGATAAGATTAGTGCAACCATATAAACGGGATAGACTAAACTAAAGATTCCAAGAACCTCATCTCCTGCAATATTCTGTAAAGGAACACGAAATATGCTTCCGAAAAGTTTAGAAAGCAAAGTTGCAACCGTTAAAATGATCGTTCCTTTTATAAAGGTGGACCGACTCATATGGACGAACCTCTCCATTTCTGTTTATAAACTCGAAAAGCAAAACGAGGAAGTGCAAGCATTCTTCTCCATCTGCTCGGTTGATTAATTAAACGGTATAACCACTCGAGATTAAGCCTTACCCAAGTGTCTGGTGCACGCTTCACTGTTCCAGCTAATACATCGAATGATCCACCAATACCGATAAATATTCCATGCCCAAATGTAGAGATGTTTTCTGAAATCCACTTTTCCTGACGTGGTACACCTAATGCAACAAAAGTAATATCGGGTTGTAACTGTTGAATTTGATTGGTAATATCATTGTTATCCCAATCAAAGAAGCCATGATTAGAGCCAACGATTTCAACGTCTGGAAACTGCTCATTAATTGTTTTAATCGTTTGTTCTAAGGTCTCTGTTTGTGCACCAAGCAAGAATATCCGGTACCTTCTTTCATTGGCAATGGAAAGGAGTTGCATCATTGTGTCAAAACCAGTTACTCGTTCTGGTAATGGATTATTTAAAATTTGTGCAGCCTTGACAATACCTATACCATCGGCAGTAACATAATCTGCCTGCTGCACATAATCCATAAATTCTGGCTCTTCGTTTGCCTTCATTACAATTTCGGGATTTGCAGTAATGACGAAGGTCTTCTTTCTTTGTGCAATACGTTCGACTAGTAACGAAACAAACTGTTTTTGATTTGTATGTATAAAAGGGATCCCCATAATAGTGACATGTTTCATATGTAATGTAACTCCTTCTCTGTGATAAGACTGTTTTTATTCATAATTATAAAGGATTTTGATTCAGAAATCCCCATTAGATTTGGTTTCCATTACTTTCCGTAAGAACTGTATTTTCTAGTTTCCTCTGAAAGAACTAGTGCTAACAGTGAGATTTTTTTCCAATGCCAGGTAATCAATGGATTCCTGATTCTTTATATGTATTCGCAACTCCCTTTCACTTTCTTGACAAAGGTTTCATACATTACAAGATACATCGTAATATAAAATTTTGGTTTTGTGCGTGAAGAAATGAAAAGTTTATGGAGGATTTACAAAGTTAACAATGCGTTTACTTAAAAGTAATATATAACAAAAAATCCCTTTCCATTACGGAAAAGGGATTAAACGAGAACTTCTCTTTGCTCTGCTTCTAAACCAGTAATAAATCGTGCTAAATTTAGACTTGCATTACCATTGGAATACTCATTCCATTGTTCTGCAAATTGTTTAACCTGATGTAGATCAAAGTTATTATCGTGAATCTTTTGTACGATTGCATACGTCGAAAATACAACTGGTCCAGGCATCTGTTGCTCATAATCTTCTATTAAACCGCTCGTAATCTGATATTCATCCATATCATATGCGAAGAAAATCATTGGTTTTTCCAGTAATGCATATTCAAAGGGGATAGAAGAATAATCAGAAATGAGAATATCTGTAATTAGTAGTAAGGCATTAATTTCCCTGAATTCAGAAACATCGTATACAAAATCATCGTATGCATCCATGTTGATAGCATTTGAAACGGCAGGATGGAGTTTAATAAAAAGTACATATTCATCGGAAAGCTCCTGATATAGCTGATGGATATCTAATTCTAATTGGTAATTACTTAACTGCTCGTTTCGAAAGGTTGGGGCATAAAGGATAATTTTCCTTCCATTAATTGTAGGGAAACGATGATTGATTTCACGAACCATACTTTGTTTCTTATGTTCGTCAAATAACATATCTGTTCGTGGTATTCCTGTATAGATAAACCGATCATCATCATCTATGCCGAAGCTTTTCCGAAATGTATTCGCCATTTGTTCAGACCCAACCACTGTGTAGTCAAAATGATCGTACACACTTTGGAAGCGACCGATAGCCTTTTCCGTTCTAACTTCATTGCTTGGGTCTTCTAACCCGAAACGTTTAATCGCACCAGCAGCATGCCATAGCTGGATGCATATTACATTCGGACGGAAGTTTGTCACAGCAAGAAACCCCTGATAGTTATCTACTAATATAGTTGAAGCGGTTGCTAAGTGATAAATAGATTTGATAAACTCGATTGGACTTTTGATTTCAATACTTAAGGTTTTATCAACTTTATCCCCAAAGTCATATTTACACTTCTTATCTTTCAAAATAATAATTTCCTCTTCAGATACTTGTTTGAGCGCTTGTGCTGTATACATTATATTATCCCCAAACGAAGCCACACCAACTGTTTTCTTCTTTTGGGGAAATAGTTTAAGAGTATTGAAGATGATGCGGAAGATGAAAAGGTATAATGTAATATTTAATTCTCTAATCATGGTCCACCCTGTTTAAATCTGTCTTTGTTTTTGTTGTAGAGATTCCAATGGTGCGCGGTAGATAAATAACCTCGCAGTACTCTACTAAAAAGTCAAATTTACCTTTCCAGTCATCACCCATGATAAATACATCTATGTCGTAGTTTTTAATATCATTAGCTTTTTGTTCCCATGAATGTTCAGGAATGACTTCGTCGACATAACGGATAGATTCTAAAATCGCTTTCCTTTGCTCAAATGAATAATAGGCATCTTTACCTTTATCCATATTAAATTCATCTGTAGAAATAGCAACAACTAGATAGTCGCCATATTCCTTTGCGCGTTTAAGTAAATTAATATGGCCTATATGAAGTAAATCGAATGTCCCATATGTGATTACTTTTTTCATAAGTAATGACCTCCAATCTGGCAACCACTTTTATTGTATTATAACATAGTGGTTTACGTTATTTTTAGTTTGTTTTTACATTAGATTAACAATTAGGTGACTACATGCTATTATACAATGAATCTGGGTGTATAAATAAGTATTTATTGCAAATTTGTGTCAACTTTTGCAATGACCCTTCGTAACAATTTAGTAGGAATTAATTATAAATACGGAGGTGTAGAAATTAGTTATACTAGTAAACTATATATTATTATTAAATGTGTATATGGAAGAAATAAGAGGACAGGCCAATGATACATTTTTTAAACCCAATATAGGAATAGCACGAGACCATTGAGAGAAAAATATATGATATACTATTATATAAAACACAAATATTCAGGAGTCACTTTTTCAATAACGTAATGTTTGACTAAAAATTATTTTTTATACTTCCTTAGTGGTACAATATACATCATATTCAATATCTATGTGAATTGTAAACTAAAGGTTATAGGAGTTGAGTGGAATGAAAATTACTGTAGCTATTCCAATCTATAATGCAGAAAGGCATTTAAATGTTACATTAGATTCTTTAATAAATCAAACAATGGATAGTAATGATTACGAGGTTATCTGTGTAAATGATGTCTCTACAGATAATAGCGTTAAGGTTGTAGAAACATACATGGAAAAACAAAATAATATAAAATTAATTAATAGAACTGAAAACTCTGGTGGCCCAATGCTACCACGGAATGATGCAATTAATGAAGCTAAAGGGGAATACATTCTTTTTTTAGATAATGATGATTTTATTGGTGAAGAGACGCTAGAGAGATTTTATAAATCTGCTAAGGAATATAACTCTGATGTTATTTTTGGGAAATATATAGGTGTAAATGGGAGAGTTGTTCCGCAATCCATGTTTAAATATGGGAACTTGCCAAATGCAGAAATTTTAGACCATAATTTAGTCTTCTCTTTAGCACCACATAAAATGTTCAAAGTAGACCTTATAAGAGAACATAATATTCGTTTTCATAAAGAAGCAGTTGTTGGAGAAGATCAATTATTTGTCATGCAATGTTTTGTTAAGGCTAAGGTCATTACTGTTTTATCCGATTATGAATACTACTATGTTGTTAAAAGAGGGGATGAAAATCTAAGTTTGAAGTATTTCCCTGCTAAAAACTTCTTTTACTCTTTTAATAATATAATGAAGACTATAGAGGAGTCAGATTTAAGCTCGTTATATAAAACGAAATTAAGCGCAGCATTTTTAAACAGATTTCTTCATGCAAGTCGATTGAGAGGGCATATTTTTTCCAATCTTCTAACAACGGAACAAAAAATTGATTGGTTGAATGAAACGAAAAAGTTTATTGACAATCATGTAAGTGATGAATTAATTAATTTACTTCCATCAAGATTCCACTATTTTGTATTAATTGCACGTGAAAACGATTTGCAGAAATTATTGATGGTTCATAAACGAATGGAATCTGTTAGTCCAAATCAGATTACAAGGGTTGAAAACGGTTGGATATATGCAAGGTTTAAGAATACAAAAAAGTACTTAGCCTATGATGAGGAACATACGGTCAATCATGTTAATAAATCAGATGTATTTGTAGACAATATTGTCTTGGACGAAACACATTGTGAAATATCTGGACAGTTTTATCAAAGTTTGTTAATAAATATGAATGTAAACAACGAGTTAGTTTTAGTCCACAGAAAATCAGGAATTGAAAAAAGAGTAGTGGATAATTTAGTAAGTAATTCTGGTCAATTTAAATTTAAATTTAATTATCAGGAGTTCGTGATAGATGAGAATTCTGTCGGACCATGGGATGTCTTTATTGAAGGAACTATTGGAGGCTATAGGAAAAGGCGGAGACTAGGACAAGCTAGGCGAACGGATTTAGTTAAAAGGGTAAATATGGACCATAAAGGAATTTTACCAAGGCTTACTAACTCCACTAAAGAGGAAGTTAATACTGAAAAGGAAATAAGTTTTGATCATGTTCTTTCATTTGGAAAAAAATATATAGTTAAAGCATATTTCACTAAAGGTCATGATAATCTTTCATTTGATATTAAATTGAATAAATAGAGGGTGATAATTTTGGCGAATTCAAGTAGGAAGGCAACAGTTAGAAATAAAGAAGTCTGTACTTATGCAAGACCTTCAAAAAAGGCGATTATAGTAAAACATTATGATAAAGGAGTTCAGTTAACGGTATATCCGATAATTAAAGGATGGTATGAACTTCGCCCGGTAGATGTAGATGGTATTATGAATACTGAGTTTATTGAGGAAAGTGAAATTAAGTTTAATTAAGATTTATTAAAGGCAATTGCTAACTTAAAATTATAAAATAGATGACTCTTCTTTACTGACTTATTAAGCTTATAAAGGATATAATCGGAAAATTTCCTAAAACCACCAATCTAATAAAAAAGGACCAGAAATATTAACTCATTTCTAGTCCTTTTTATATTTCTATTCATTTGTTAACCCGTTAAAATTAGTTAATTTTAAAGTATTCATCGATTCCGTCAGCAATTGCTTTGGCTAGCTTATTTTGATAGGCATCTACTACTAATTTCCGACGTTCACTAGGATTACTAATGAAACCAAGTTCTAATAAAGTTGCTGGCATAGCGGATTCACGTAAAACTGCAAAAGTTTTCCCATATGTTCCGCGATTGTAAGCACCAGTATAACTTACCATATTGCGATTTATTAAGTTTGTAAGACTCATACTATTTAAGACTCTTTTCGGATTATTATGCATATCCTTATTAATTTTAGAAGGGTAATTTTTGTCGTATTTATAGTAATAAGATTCGATTCCATTTGCTGTTGATACACCTGAGTTATGATGGATACTTACAAAAATATCCGCATTAAGAGCATTAGCCTTTTTCGAACGTTCTAACAATGATAGGTAAGAATCGTTAGTACGGGACATATATACATTAAATCCTCTATCTTGCAATAATTTCTGGACTTTTTTCGCAACAGATAAATTCAGGTCAGCTTCATGAAATCCTCCAGCAGTTGCACCAGAATCAGATCCGCCATGACCAGGATCTAAAAATACAGTTTTCGGTTGTTTAAATGCCTCACCTTCATTTACTGTTGCACCTTTCCCTTTAGTTACTAACTTGATTTCAATTGCTTCTAAACGTTTTGATTGACCTTCTGATCCCGCTCTCATCCCATTTTTAGCCCAACCTAACCAACCATATCCTTGAATATGCACGCGATAATATACATCATAATATTTCGAGATTTCACCTGTTAGGTTGATTTTAATTGCTTCCATTCGTTTCGACTGTCCTGAGGTACCAGAAATATCACCGTCGGAAACGTTACTTAACCACCCACGGCTCTGAACATGGGTGGAATATACAATGTCACCGCTATATGGCGCATGTTCTAGATTGATATTAATAGCTTCTAGACGTTTCGCTTGTCCTTTGGTTCCACTCATAGCCCCATCTGCTACAAAATCCATCCAACCATGTGATTGTACATGTGTTGAATAAACAACAGATGGATTGGTAAGGAATGGCTTCGAAGTAGAACCAGGGGCTTTCCCGTCTTTCTCAACTAACTCAATTTCAATTGCTTCTAACCGTTTTGAGAGTCCTTCAGTTCCAGCCTTCTCTCCATTTTTAGCCCAATCTAACCAACCAAATGTTTGAGAGTGAACGCGATAATATATATCATAATGTTTTGCAATATCACCCGTTAAGCTTATTTTAATTGCTTCCATCCGTTTACTTTCTCCAGTTGTACCAGATTGGTTACCATTGGATGCATTATTTAGCCATCCTTTACTTTGAACGTGAGTTGAATAAGTGACACCTCCACTATAAGGGGTATCTTTTAAATCAATTTTTATGGATTCTAAACGTTTTGCTTGTCCCTTTGTTCCGCTTATAGCTCCATCTGCTACAAAATCTATCCAACCAGAAGTTTGAACATGCGTTGAATAAACTATAGATGGTTCTGTAAGAAATGGTTCAGCTGTTGGACCGGGAGCATTCCCACCCTTTTTTACTAACTTAATTTCTATAGCTTCAAGTCGTTTCGATAGACCCTCCGTTCCTGCGGGTTCACCATTTTTAGCCCAGTCTAACCATCCAAATGTTTGAGCATGAACCCGATAATAAATATCGTAATCCTTAGCCTTTTTACCAGTTAATTCAATTTTAATCGCTTCTAGACGTTTGTGTTTCCCAGTAGTTCCGCTAATCTCTCCACCAGGAACGTAGTCTAACCATCCATCACTTTGTACATGTGTAGCATATTTCACACCTAAATCTTGTATATTGCCAATTGAAATCTTTATTGCCTCTAATCGTTTGGCTTGTCCTTTTGTACCTGATGTTTCTCCGTTAGAAACAGGGTCTTGCCAACTGTCTCCTTGTACATGCGTGGCATAATTAATAGAAGGATTTTCTTCTAATGATACCTTTAAGCTTTTTTTCATTAATAATTCCTCAGGATGGTCTTCGGAAGCGGTTAGAGTTTCCTTTGTAGGTTTTTCTTCTGAGGACTTCTCTTCATTTTCTGAAGATTTTTGTTCTGAAAAGTTATCTTTTGATTCTTCCTCTACAACAGCATTTAAAGAATCATATTCTTCTTCGGTAATCTTTATTTTTTCATTATTTTCATCTATTGAGTAGTAAGCCAATCCTTGATTAATCACGGTGTCATATTCATCTACTGTTTTAACTTCTTCTATAGATGTGCCGTTTTCATTTTCAGCCACAACCGTAATTTGATTATTCAACTCGAGTGGTTGAATTTCCTCAAATTTGAATGAATCAGACTCTGCTAATCTATAATGAATAGTTTCGTCTTCCGAGATAACCACCATTTCACTTCGTTCATTGGTAACTTTAAGGATAATATCTTTCGTAAGATTAGACGAATCATCTTGGATTTCTATTTTACCATTAACGGCTGAATTCGTTTCATCTGTCCATCCTGTTAAAAACAATATAATGTTCTTTTCGATGGTTACTTTTTGTTCTTCACCATCGTAATGAATGAAATAGTAATTAGATCCTTCGTCTAAATTTCCTTGACTGTAATACTCTGTTGCATAGGCAATGTTTCCTGTAAAAGGATAAACAAGAATCATTAACATACTAGTTATTAAAAAAATCTTCTTATGCATTGTCATTCTCCCTACAAATAAATTATTACTAAAAATACCAAAACGCCTTAGAATTCGACAAAATTCGTATTTCCCCTACCATTCTAGCATAAAATTAGGAAAAAGTTACTAGTTGAATGGAATATTGTTAATTATGGATAGATTTATAGGTCTATTCTTCTATTAATATCGGATAGAGTAAAGTTACAAAATATGTTAATATAAGACATAATTAGACTATAATCATAAGTTACAACTAGTAAATAACACTTCAAACAGACATACGTAACTTAGATTGATAGAATTGTGGAGCAAGGATTAATCGGATCGTGCTAGTGATTTTATCCGATTTTCTAAGAGGAAAAACTAGAGGATAAACGGTCTCTTGCTTATAACGTCAAGCGTTTGTCAATTGGAGGTGATTATATTTTATAGGTAAAAAGGGGCACCTTGACAAAGCACGGATGACTCTCAGATGCTTCGGTCTTTTGGTGCTAGAATATTAGTATAATAGTAAGGATATTGTTGGTTTTATAACTAAGATATTATTCCTTTTTGTGCATTAAATTTTATTAATAGGGAGAATGAGGATGCAAAGAAAGATAAGTTTATTAAGTTGTATATTATTAATGTTTTCTGCTTTTTTTTCTCAAGGGAATTTTGCCTATGCATTAGATAGCTCAAGTACAGAAAATAATGAGGAAAGTATTAGTTACTATTTCATTCATTATGATGGTACAGAACAGGAAATAGTCATTAATGAAAATGCTAAATTAATTTTAGCAGGTTGGACAGATGAATCGAAGTCGTCTGCTAATGGTAAAATTGAATTTCAAAATGATATGTCTGAACCCCAAAAAGATATCATATTGGATATTACCGACGAATTGAATCAAATTGGTTTAACAGATAATGAAAGTATTCATTATCGATTAGCCATATCTGATTCGTTCGAAGTTGAAGAAGTAGAGCCTGTTGAGCTAAATAATCAGGTCACAGTTGTGGCTGAAAATGAAAACGGGACTTCTATTGAAGAGGTTAAAACAACGGATGAATATGCTACCGTAATCAATAAAGAATTAACTTACTACTCAACGGATGAAAATGGCAAAAAGAAAGAGAGTACAAAAGAAGAGTATGATAACTTAAATTCCGTTGAAGACAAACAAGATATTGATAAACCTTCTTCTGAAGATATGCAAGAAATAGAAGAGTCCACTGAAGTGGAAAAGGATTCTGAGGATAAAGCGGATAAAGACTCTACGAAAGTAATGGCAAGAAGTTCTATGGCGATGAATGTAGCTAATCCTTCTATTACTTACACTACCCATGTGCAAGGAAGTGGTTGGATTGACCCTGTTTCTAATGGGGAACCTTCTGGTTCGACAGGAAAAGGAAAACGTTTAGAATCAATCAAAATTGATTTAGAAAATTCTCCTTTTAGTGGAGGTATCACATATTCAACACATATCCAAAGTAAAGGATGGCTTAATAGTGTATCCAATGGTATCCAATCTGGTACAACTGGAAAAGGCAAGCGAATGGAAGCCATTAAAATAGACTTAACTGGTGATATTGCAAAACATTATGATGTGTATTATCGTGTTCACTCTCAAACATTCGGTTGGTTAGACTGGGCGAAAAATGGACAAGAAGCTGGGACAGAGGGACTAGCTAAGCGTTTGGAAGCCATTGAAATTAAGTTAGTTAAAAAAGGCGAAAAAGCTCCAGGTTCTACAGATGAGCCATTTCTTACAGCACCATCTGTATCCTACTCAACCCATGTACAATCACATGGCTGGATGGATCTAGTTAAAAATGGGGCAATGAGTGGTACTAAAGGAGAAGCCAAACGTTTAGAATCCATTAAAATTGATATACAAGATAGCCCTTATAGTGGGGATATCACATATTCAACTCACGTTCAAGGCAAAGGGTGGTTGCCAAGTGTGTCCAATAATGATCCATCTGGTACTACTGGACAAGGTAAAAGAATGGAAGCCATTAAAATAAGCTTAACTGGTGATATTGCAAAACATTACGATATCTATTATCGCGCCCACGCACAAACATTTGGTTGGTTAGACTGGGCTAGAAATGGTGAAGAAGCTGGAACAGCGGGATTATCCAAGCGTTTGGAAGCCATAGAAATTGTTTTAGTCAAAAAAGGTGGAAAAGCTCCTGGGTCAACAGCTGAACCGTTTGTTACAGGTCTATCTGTAAATTATTCAACACATGTTCAAACTTATGGTTGGATGGATTTTGTTGCAGATGGGGAAATGAGTGGAACAACTGGTAAAGCAAAACGATTAGAAGCGATTAAGATTGATTTAGAAGATGCTCCTTATAGTGGTGGTATTTCATATTCCACACACGTGCAAAGTAAGGGCTGGTTGAACAATGTATCCAATGGTGCACCATCTGGAACAAGTGGAGAAAGTAAACGAATGGAGGCAATTAAAATCAATCTAACTGGTGAAATTGCCAAACACTATGATGTTTATTATCGTGTGCATGTTCAAAGCTTTGGTTGGTTAGGTTGGGCAAAGAACGGAATGGAAGCAGGTTCTCAAGGCCTATCGAAACGCTTAGAATCTATTGAAATTAAGTTAGTTAACAAGGATAAAGGTGCAACAGTAAATAAAGACGATGCATTCAAAAAAATAGCTACAGTTGTAAACTATACGAATTATGCTACTGATTTCTCTAATATGATTAATAAGCAAATGTCCATAACGCCAATCTCAGATAGACCTAAGGCTGATGGTGCTGGCCTCTTGTTTGCAAGTAGGGAATTCGTTGCGTATTATGCCAATCCCAATAATTTTTCACAAGATTCCAGTAGTTATCTGCAATTTCTTAATCTATCCAAGCCTGCTGGATCAAGTGCTACAAATCTAAATAATAAGGTTCTTAATGATAAAGGTGTTTTTTCTGGAAAAGCACAGGCATTTATTGATGCTAGTAAAAAATATAATATAAATGAAGTGTACCTAATTTCCCACGCCCTTCATGAAACAGGTAACGGTTCGTCGATTTTATCGAATGGAACGATAGAGGTGGGTGAGGTGAGCTCCAATAAATGGGTATCATTCCAACCAAATGGTACGTTTATTGTAGAATGTAAACCAACTAGTAGTGGTGGATGTACATGGAAAGTAACCGAAGATAAAACGTTTAATAGAGATGAAGCTAAGAACATTAAAAAGACTTATAATGTTTTTGGTATAGGCGCGGTTGATAAGGACCCTAATATTCTAGGTTCTGTAAGAGCTTATCGAGAAAACTGGTTTAATGTGAGTGACGCTATTATTGGTGGCTCCCAGTTTATTGCTAATGGTTATATTAATCAAGGGCAAAACACCCTTTATAAAATGCGCTGGAATCCAACAAGTCCAGCAACACATCAATATGCAACCCATGTAGCTTGGGCTGAATCACAAACTAATCGAATGGCGGAAATATACAATCTACTTGACGCCTATGTATTAAACTTTGATGTACCTAAATTTAAAAATCAACCAGCTGCATCTTCTAAGCCAACAGGTGATGCTCAATATGACCTTGATCGTACACTGGAAGGTGAAATCGGCATTACGACGGCAAGACTTAACTTTAGATCCGGGCCGAAGACATCTTATAGTGTTGTCAAGACACTTCCTATAAGTTCGCAAGTAACTATTATTGGTAAGAATGGTGGATGGTATAAGGTTCATGTTGATGGAGATACTGGTTGGGTTTCTGGGGATTACATTCAGCTTAAAAAGAACATGAAAATGAGTGTATTTTCGATTCTAACAGAACCACAACCTTCTACTAGTGAAGAGGAAAAGGTAACTAATGGAGAAACAGTAATAAAAGAGGGAAATTTGTTTAGAAATGAATTTTATCGATTTATGGATTAAAAGTAAAAACTAAATTGTTATTGTAAAGAAAAAAGGTGCATTTTGAGTTCACTCGAAATGCACCTTTTGTACATAAGTAAATTCAAAGAAGGATAAGTTATGCATGCTATATACATTTTTGATATAATAACCTAAGAATTATAATGCTGGTATAGTTTTCCATAAAAGAAACTAAATTAGACACGCATAGATACCGTAGATTTAGTGAAAAGTCTATATGCCGATAGACAAAAGTGAATGGACTGATAACACAAAAGCCCATTCTTAAAGCAAATAAAGTAGGAGATGATTTTTGTGAAAGGTATAATTTTAGCAGGCGGAAGTGGTACAAGGCTCTATCCATTAACTATGGTAACGAGTAAACAATTACTCCCTGTATACGATAAGCCAATGATCTACTATCCTTTATCTACATTAATGTTAGCTGGGATTAAGGATATACTAATTATTTCTACACCAGAAGATATTCCACGTTTTAATGCATTATTAGGAGATGGCTCCCAATTTGGTGTGAATTTGCAATTTAAAGTTCAGGAAAAACCAGAGGGATTAGCGCAAGCATTTATACTAGGTGAAGAATTTATTGGTGATGATAATGTTGCAATGGTTTTAGGTGACAATATTTATTATGGAAGCGGCTTGCGAAGCAAACTTATTAGTGCTAGCCAAAAGGAAACTGGTGCGACAGTTTTCGGATACCATGTACCAGATCCAGAACGGTTTGGAGTTGTTGAGTTTGACGAGGATGGCAAAGTTATGAGTGTCGAAGAAAAGCCATCTATGCCTAAATCAAATTATGCGATTACAGGGTTATACTTTTATGATAATCGTGTTGTAGACATTGCTAAAAACGTTAAGCCTTCAAAACGTGGAGAGCTGGAAATAACCTCTATCAATGAAGCATATTTAGAATTAGGCGAACTTCATGTTGAATTATTGGGACGTGGTTATACATGGTTAGACACAGGCACACATGAAAGCTTAGTCGATGCTACAAACTTTGTGAGGACGATTGAAGAACATCAAGGAATTAAGATTTCTGCTCCAGAGGAAATAGCATATGTGAATGGATGGATTACACAAGAAAAGTTACTTCATTCAGGAGAGATATTCTCTAAAACAGGATATGGTCAATACTTATTAAAAGTTGCAAGAGGAGACATTAAATACTAGGGGTGAATCTAATGAAAATTGTAGAAACAAGTTTACCAGGAGTTAAAGTAATTGAACCGAGTGTATTTGGGGACCATCGTGGTTGGTTTATGGAAACACATAGTGATACGAACTTAAGAGAAGCAGGAATTGATATAAACTTTGTTCAAGATAACCAATCATACTCAGCAGCGAAAGGAACATTAAGGGGATTGCACTATCAACTTAATCCTAAAGCACAAACAAAACTTGTAAGATGTACAAGAGGTACAATCTTTGATGTAGCAGTTGATATTAGAAAGGGTAGCCCTACTTATGGCGAGTGGTATGGAATTGAGCTTTCTGCAGAAAATAAAAAGCAATTGTTAATACCAAGAGGATTTGCACATGGTTTTATGACAATAACAGAAGACGTCGAAGTCCAATATAAAGTCGACAATGACTATGCACCAGAATGCGATAGTGGAATCCTTTGGAATGATTCAACAATCGGTGTTAAATGGCCGATAGATATTGAACCCATTTTATCCGAAAAAGATAAAAATGCCCTAACATTAGATAAGGCAAAGAATAATTTCGTGTATGGGGATGGGGAGTAAATGTATGAAAATATTAGTAACAGGTTATACAGGTCAGCTTGGATTTGATGTAGTACAAGAAGGCATGAAGCATAACTTAGAAATGTTCGGAGTTGGAAGTAAAGAACTCGATATTACGGATAGAGATGCAGTCAATAATTATGTTGAGAAGTTAAAACCGGATGCAATTATTCATTGTGCAGCATACACAGCTGTAGATAAAGCGGAGGACGAAAGAGAAGCTTGCTGGAATGTGAATGTAGACGGAACAAAAAACTTAGCTGAAGTTGCAAAGGAACTTGGTGCAAAGTTTTTATATACTAGTACAGACTATGTGTTTGATGGGAAAGGTAATACCCCGTTTGAGGAAACAGACGAAGCAAATCCTATTAATTATTATGGTTTAACAAAATTTGAAGGGGAAAAAATTGTTCGAGATACGCTGAATGATTCATTTATTGTTAGAATTTCTTGGGTATTTGGTAAGAACGGCAATAATTTTGTGAAAACAATGCTAAGACTGTCGGAGTCACATGATGAATTAAATGTCGTAGGCGACCAATTTGGATCTCCAACTTATACGTATGATTTAGCAAAACTATTAATTGAAATGATACAGAGTGAAAAATATGGTGTATATCACGCTTCAAATGAAGGATATTGTAGTTGGGCAGATTTTGCTGAGGAAATATTTAAGCAAAGTGGCAAAAATGTTACAGTCAATGCGATTTCTACAGAAGAGTATCCAACTCGGGCTAAAAGACCGAATAATTCTCGACTATCTAAATCAAAACTACAAAACAAGGGGTTCACTCTGTTACCAAAATGGCAAGATTCTTTAGCACATTATTTAAATGAATTAAACTTCGAGGTGAAATAAAAGATGGCGAAAAAGAAAGTAGTAGTTACAGGTGGAGCTGGTTTTATCGGAGGGAATTTTGTTCAGTATATGGTGAACAAATATCCGGATTATGATATTTACAATTTAGACTTATTAACCTATGCTGGTGATTTAACTAAACATAAAGAAATAGAAACTAATGATAATTACCATTTCATTAAAGCGGATATTGCAGATAGAGAAGCAATCATGAATCATTTTGAAAAGGAAAAATTTGATTACGTTATTCATTTTGCAGCAGAAAGTCATGTGGACCGTTCTATAACTGACCCTGAAATTTTCATTAAAACAAACGTATTAGGAACACAAGTATTATTAGATGCAGCTAAGCAAATTGGTGTAACTAAATTCTTACATGTGTCTACTGATGAAGTTTATGGTGAATTGGATTTTGATCCTTCACAGTTCTTTACAGAGGAAACACCTCTTCAACCAAATAGTCCATACAGTGCAAGTAAGGCATCTTCTGATCTTTTAGTTCGTGCATATCATGAAACATATGGTTTACCTATTAATATTACTCGTTGTTCGAATAATTATGGGCCATATCATTTTCCTGAGAAACTAATCCCACTTACAATATCCAGAGTATTAAATAATGAAAGTGTACCTGTATATGGTGATGGTAAAAATATCAGAGATTGGCTACACGTATATGACCATTGTTCAGCTATAGACTTAGTTTTACATAATGGTGTTGACGGTGAAGTATACAATGTAGGTGGTCACAATGAAAGAACAAATCTAGAAGTGGTGAAAACTATTATTAGTACATTAGGTAAATCTGAAGACTTGATAGAATTTGTTGAAGATCGCTTAGGTCATGATAAAAGATATGCAATTGACCCGACTAAACTGGAAGAGTTAGGTTGGAAACCGGCATATAATTTTGAAACTGGAATTGCTCAAACAATTGAGTGGTATTTAGAAAATAAAGACTGGTGGAAACATATTCTTAGTGGGGAATACCAAGAATACTTTGAGAAACAATATTCGTTTAAGAAATAATATTATATATTAAAATTGAGGGTGTCCCTAATCATTTAGGTCGACAGCCTCTTATTTTGATGGGAATAAATATAGTTAAGTATATGAACGGCAAAAAAGTGGATACTAAAAGCAAACTTAGGCCCTATTTCACAATATATACAAATTGAGACATAATTTAACATTTTTCTACAATTGCTTTTACAAAGGTTTAACAAATAATTATACTGATGGTATAATATCTATTAGGATTTAAAATAGAGAGGTGTCGAAATATGATATATGCAGGTATTCTGGCTGGTGGGAAAGGTACACGTATGGGAAACGTCCCGATGCCAAAGCAATTCCTTTTGTTAAACGAAAAACCAATTCTCATTCATACAGTAGAAAAGTTTATCCTAAATAATCGATTTGAAAAAATTATTATTGGTACTCCTAAAGAATGGATAAATTATACGAATGATATTTTGCAAAAATATAATGTAGATCTACCAAAAGTTGTAGTTGTTGAAGGTGGAAGCAATCGTAATGAAACGATTATGAATATTATTGAATTTATTGAGGATAGTCATGATTTAACAGAGGATGATGTTCTTGTTACACATGATGCTGTACGTCCGTTTCTAACCCACCGTATCATCCAAGATAATATTGAACAAGGACAAGTTCATAGTGCAGTGGATACTGTAATCCCTGCCATCGATACGATTGTTGAGTCAGAAGATAATGAATTTATTTCTCATATACCTAGACGTGACTTCATGTATCAAGGTCAAACGCCACAAACATTTAACATGAATAAATTAAAAGAATTGTACTCTCAATTGTCAGAAGAAGAAAAGGAAATTTTAACCGATGCATGCAAAATCTTTTCAATAAAAGGTGAAGCAGTCAAATTGGTACAGGGTGAAATCTTTAATATCAAAGTTACTACCCCGTACGATTTAAAGGTTGCAAATGCAATTATTAAAGGGAGTTTAGATAAATGATAAATCAAGTTTATCGACTAGTTTCTGCAAGACAATTCGAAATTAGTTATAAAGATAAATCTATTATATCTGAAGAGGTTGTCATTCGCCCGACACATCTTTCAATTTGTGCTGCTGACCAACGTTACTATACTGGGACACGAGGCGAAGAAGCGATGAAGGCTAAGCTACCTATGTCCCTGATTCATGAAGGTGTTGGAGAGGTTGTATTTGACCCAACAGGGAAATTAGATATAGGTACAAAAGTAGTAATGGTTCCAAATGCGCCGACAGAAACAGATCCATTCATTGGTGAAAATTATTTGAGGTCATCTAAATTTAGATCTAGCGGTTATGATGGATTTATGCAGGATTATGTGTTTTTACCACACGATCGAATAATAAAGCTTCCTAAAGATATGACAATGGAAGTGGCAGCGTTTACGGAATTGGTGACCATTGCAGTTCATTGTCTGACGAGATTTGAGAAAAAAGCTCATTTAAGAAGAGAAACATTTGGTGTATGGGGTGACGGTAATTTAGGTTATATTGTATGTCTGTTATTGAAAAAATTGTATCCAGATAGCAAAGTATATATTTTTGGGAAAACGGGCTATAAACTAAATCAGTTTTCATTTGTTGATGAGGCAATAAAAATTGATAATATACCTGAGGATTTAACAATTGACCATGCAATTGAATGTGCTGGTGGAAAAGGTAGTCAATATGCAGTGGAACAAATTATTGATCATATTAATCCAGAGGGCATGGTTTGTTTGTTAGGAGTTAGCGAATACCCGATAGAAGTGAATACAAGAATGGTACTTGAGAAAGGACTAACATTGTTAGGTAGTAGTCGTAGCGGGGCTGATGACTTCCAAAGAACTGTCAATATATACAAAGAACAACCAGAAGTTGTTAATTATTTAAGTACGTTGATCGGTGAAGTATATGATGTGAAGAAATTATCTGATGTGACGAATGCTTTTGAAAGTGACTTGTCTAATTCTTGGGGAAAGACCATTATGAGGTGGATGATTTAGAATGCATCTTCTTAAGAAATTGTATATTAATGTATATAAATTTATAGTCAGATGCATTTATAATTTTCTTTCGTTTTTTAGAAAACATGATAGTAATAAAGTGATAATTGCTTTATATCGTACAAAAGAATTAGAGGGAAATTTAGAATATATATATGAGGAACTGATTAAACAGATGCCTAATGCTAAGATTCATCTTGTTGTTGGTGAAAACAAGATGAATCTTCGACTGTTCAAAGAGATAGTACGATTATCTAATGCACGTTATTTAATTGTTGATGATTACTATCTTCCTATTTATCTTGTTCATCCAAGAATTGACTTAAAGGTCATCCAATTATGGCATGCTGCTGGTGCTTTTAAAAAGTTTGGTCATAGCACAGTAGGAACTAAATTTGGACCCACTAAGGATTACATAAAAATGGTACCAATTCATTCCAACTATACACACGTTTATGTTACCTCAAAACATATTGTCCCATTCTATGCAGAGGCATTTAATATGTCTCAAAATAGAATTTTCCCTTTAGGAATTCCAAGAGTTGATTTATTTAATAATAAGGATAAGTCAGAAGAAGTGGTAGAGTATATGTATAGGGATTTCTCGTTTCTAAAGGAGGAAAATGTAAATATATTAATAGCTCCTACGTATAGGGCGAAAGGGACACAAAGTGAGTCGAAGGATGAATTGACAAATACCATAATAAAAATATCGAAATTAATAAATAATAATATATATATTATCTTTAAGGCACATCCCTATATGGATAAAAAGGAGCTTGGAAAACTTAAAGAATGCCCGAATATCATCATTGCCTCTGAGTATTCTATCAATGAATGGATGCTTGTTTCAGATGCTTTTATTACTGATTACTCCTCTTCAATATTTGAATTTGCACTGTTAAAAAGACCGATGGCTCATTATATACCTGATATTAAAGAATACCTCCATAATCGTGGGTTTTATCAGGATATACATAAAATATCAGATGGTGAAGTTTTATTGAGTAGTAATGAATTAATTCAATGGATAAATTCAATAGAGAAATATGATTTCTTTGATTCAACTCGAATGATTAAATACAATTTTGATTACACAGAAGATGTATCTAAACGAATAGTAACTCATTTTATTAGTAAATAGAAAGGGGCGGTATCTATGTTTATATCACCAATTGATCAAAGAGACATTGAAGTCATATCGCATGATATTGTCAAAAGTGATATAACGAATCTAACTCTAAATGGCCCTTACCTTGAAGTAGAAGGATACGCTTCATTTCATGGTATAAGAACTTTTGCTGAAGATAGAATTAGAAAAACATTATTAATTGTATCTGGAATAGATATTAATGAATATCGAAAAAAAAATGAGGAGAGCAGTGAGCTATCCGATGAGGAAATTATTAAACTAAATACAATTGAGGTTCCGTTAGAGAACTGTAAGCTATTAAACATGACATACAACCAAGAGGAGTTTATTAAGGAAGATTTAGACTTATTAAGTGGGTTCCGTGGAATCGTTGATTTATCAACCATACATAATGGCAGACCCTTATTATCCGGGGAGTATAATGTCTATATTAAATTAGAACAGCTTCCCAATGATAGAGATAATATCAAATATGAGAAGATTTTTCCGATATCGAACGTAAAACAGTTTATGAAGAACAATATTCTTAATACCAAACTAGAGAATTTTTCTGCAAAGAAGGTATTGAAATATAACTTAGTTATTTCCTTTAATGAGCATAGTAAGACATTGAAGTTAAAGAATACACTATTACAATCATATAATCCTGAAGATATGGTTGCGCCTTCTGCGAAAGAAGGGAAAAATACTAAAGCATTTAAAAGAAGATTTTTTAAGCTACTATATATGATTTTTTGTATATTTCCTATCAATAAAAAGAAAGTTGTTTTTGCTTCTGATAGTCGGTCACAACTTAATGGGAATTTATACTTTGTTTATGAGGAATTATATAAAAGAGGTCTAGGATTAGATATTAAGTTTATGTTTAAGGAAAGAATAAACGATAAAAAAACTATATTTGATTTAGTAAAATTAGCTTATCAGTTTGCTACTTCAAAAATTATCTTGTTAGATGACTTTTATCCTCTAATATATCCCTTAAATATTAGAAAGAATGCAGATTTGATTCAAGTATGGCATGCAGCTGGTGCTTTTAAAACATTTGGATATAGTCGTATTGGCCGCCCAGGTGGTCCTTCACCTCGTTCGAGAAACCACAGAAATTACACAAAGGCAGTGGTAAGTAGTGAAGGAGTTCGAAAAAACTATGCCGAGGGTTTTGGTATAACAATTGATAAAGTATATTCTACAGGTGTCCCTCGATCTGATATTTTCTTTGACGAGGAATACAAATCATACGTTACGAATACTTTACATAGCAAATATCCGTTTTTAAAAAATAAGAAGGTTATTCTTTTTGCACCTACATTTCGTGGGAATGGGCAAACTTCTGCCTTCTATCCATTTGAAATATTGAACCTTAAGAAGTTATATGAGGAGCTACATGAGGAATATGTATTTCTCTTTAAAATACATCCATTTGTAAAAAACACGCTTACAATTCCTTATGAATATAATGATTTCTTTTATGACTTTAGCAGTTATCGTGAAGTAAATGATTTATTACTCATTACTGATATTCTTGTAACAGATTATTCATCTGTTTGTTTTGAGTTTGCTTTATTAGATAAACCAATGTTATTTTTTGCATTTGATGTAGAACGGTATATAGAGGAACGTGATTTTTATTATAATTATTTCGACTTTATTCCTGGTCCTTTAGTTAAAACAACAGATGAATTAACAACTGCAATAATAAATCAAAACTTTGAGCAGGAAAAGATTAAACCATTTGTTGATTACTTCTTTAATGATACGCTTGGTAAAGCCTCGAAAAATGTTGTAGACCAAGTGATAATACCTAGTTTGGAAGATAACTTGAATGATGATAATGAGAGAGAAAAAGCAGTATTAGTTCCTCCTGCTTCCAGAATTGATCTTTTTGAACAGTCATTAGAAGAAGATAATAAATAATATTGTATAGTAATTTCATCTTTGTTATTCCTTAATTATGTTTAAGTTAAAATAAACAGATTCCATCAGCTTTGGAATCTGTTTATTTTAGCACCTTATGTATATATTAACTATTAATTGATGATAAAACATAAATAGTTTATTATTATTAAGGGAACCTTTAAGAGAAATCCGTAACGCTTTTAGTTGGAGATTTACTAATATTAATTCTGCATTGATGGTTAGACAGAAAGAAAGGAACTATCTATGAAATCTGCTATAAAAGTAATAAATGAGCAAATTAGCCATTTTTATTTAGTGCGAAGAATATCGTTTTTTGAATTAAAAAGTCAAAATAAAAATAACTATCTTGGGATGGTATGGGAAATAATAAATCCAGCTATACAAATCTTAATTTATTGGTTTGTGTTTGGAACGCTTAGAGAGAGAGAACCAATAAATGTAGGTGGTCAAGATATATCCTTTTTTAGTTGGATGTTAGCTGGGTTCTTTTTGTGGATATTCTTTTATCAAGCAACCATTCAAAGTTCCAAATCAATTTATTCAAGGCTTCAAATGTTATCAAAAATGAATTTTCCAATGAGCATTATACCTAGCTATGTTATCTTCTCTCAATTCTATGTACATTTAGTTTTAGTAATCGGTACAATGGTCATCTTTCAGTTCACAGGGCACTATGTAAACATATATTATTTACAGTTTATTTATTTTATCTTTGCTACTTTATGCTTAATATTTGCTATATCTCTTATTACTTCAACATTATCAACAATAATAAGAGATGTTCATATGCTATTAAATTCAGTATTGAGAATGTTATTGTATTTATCTGGAATATTATGGCCAATAACGATCTTGGAACAATATCCACCGATTATAACGACTATAATGAAGTTAAACCCTCTATACTATTTAATTGAAGGTTATAGAGCCGCATTCTTTGGGTCAGAATGGTATTTCATTACAAACTGGGAATATACCCTATATTTCTGGGGTGTTGTGGTTGTATTATTCTTATTCGGTTCAATGCTACATGTGAAATTTAGAAGACATTTCATTGATTACTTGTAAAGGTTTGTGAATATAATGGATAAAGCAATTGTCGCAAGAAATATTACAAAAAAGTATAAGTTATATCATGGCACGAAAGAACGTTTATTGGATTTGATTACACCTAAAAGTTTTGGTGAAGATTTCTATGCACTAGCTGATGTAAGTTTTGAAGCAGAGAAGGGTGACATCATTGGATTCATAGGAATTAATGGGTCAGGGAAATCAACCTTATCAAACATTGTAGCTGGAATTGTCCCTGAAACGGCTGGAAGTGTCCAAGTAAATGGTCAAGCGTCTTTAATCGCTGTTTCTGCTGGTTTAAAAGGAGATTTGTCTGGTAGAGACAATATTGAATTGAAACTTTTAATGCTTGGGTTTAATAAAGAGGAAATTAAAAGGTTAGAGCCAGATATCATTGAGTTTGCAGAACTAGAGAAGTTTATCGACCAACCAGTAAAATCATATTCTAGTGGAATGAAATCACGTTTGGGATTCGCTATTTCCGTTAATGTTGACCCAGATATTTTGATTATTGACGAGGCATTATCCGTTGGAGATAAAGCATTTGCTGAGAAAAGCTTAAATAAAATGAGGGAATTCAAAGCCAAAGGGAAAACCATGATTTTTGTTAGTCATTCGATTGGACAGATGAAGGAGTTTTGTGAAAAAATCTTATGGTTGGAATATGGGATGGTTAGAGACTTTGGTAAAGTCGAAGAAGTGATTCCTAAGTATGAGTCGTTTTTAAACAAATGGAAGAGTATGTCAAAGAAGGAAAAAGATGCATACAAATTAGAAGCCTTACAAAAACAACAAGAAGCTTTGAGTATTGTTTAAATAAATATAAAACGAATAATGTTATAAATGAAAAAAATAGATAAACATCAGTTAAAGAGTTAACGTGATAATTTAAATAGAAGCTAACAACTTTTACTTTGTTAGCTTCTATTCATTTGCTAGGTATACTCGTACATTCACGATGTTACAAATTCCCCTGAATTATTTGAAAATACATCATCTACTCCAAACTCCTTGTGAGCTACATGTCTAACTCTATGGCCTTTGCACCTTGTACAATTGCCTTTTGAAACGCAGGAAGGGTATTCTCAGGTGCCTCTGTTAATGAACCGCGATGGGCGAAGTTTAAAGTCAATATAATCAGCTCCCCAATGATAAATGTAGAAACAGTATAACATACTTCGGATTTTAGCTTATATTCAATTACATGTTTTATAAAAATTTGGGAACATTAAATATTATAGGGAATCTTTATGCGTTAAATTTCATTTTATGATGGTGATTTTTATATAAAAGAGCTATAATTTAATGAGGAATGAGAAAGAGTACGACCCATGATAAAAAGAGGTGGGCTAATTGCTTAAAATAATACTATTGGCATCGTTATGTTTAATCGTTTCTCTCATTATTACGCCAATACTTATAAAAGTTGCTAAAAAATTTAATATTACGGACAAGCCGAATAATCGAAAAGTGCATTTAAATCCAATCCCAACACTCGGAGGATTGGCGATTTTTGTCAGTTTTATCATCGGATTACTAATTCTTCAGCCAACGGAGGAATATCACCTTTCCATTGTAATAGGTTCACTTATTATAGTTGCTTTAGGAATTTTCGATGATAAATATGATTTGTCTCCAAGAGTAAAATTCATCACGCAAATAATGGTTGCTTCACTCGTTGTTTTTTGGGGTGGGTTGCAAATTGAATTTATTAACTTACCATTTGGTGGAGAAATCGATTTTGGTTTCGTGAGTCCTATCATTACCATATTGTGGATCGTTGGAGTAACCAATGCGATTAATTTGATTGACGGATTGGATGGTCTTGCAGCAGGGGTATCTTCCATTGCTCTTATAACCATTGCAGGAATGGCTATTATTATGGGAGATATCTATGTAACGACGATGGCACTTATTTTGTTTTTTAGTACCCTTGGCTTTCTTCGTTATAATTTTCATCCAGCCAAGATTTTTATGGGAGATACGGGTGCATTATTTTTAGGATATATGATCTCCGTGCTAGCGCTACTGGGATTTAAAAATATTACATTTTTCTCATTTGTTATTCCAATTTTTATATTGGGGGTACCAATTTCGGATACCTTAATTGCTATGGCACGCAGATTTATTAACGGACAACCAATGTCTAAGCCGGATAGTTCACATTTACACCATCGATTATTAAAAAGTGGATTTACACATAAGCAAACGGTATTGGTCATTTACACATTAAGTGCAATGTTCAGTTCAGCTGCAATATTATTTTCGATGACGACTGTTTGGGGATCGTTTCTTATCTTTTTTGTCGTATTATTTGTAGTGCAAGTATTAATTGAAAACCTAGAATTAATCAGTAGTCAGTATAAACCATTAACCAATTTATATCGGGCGATACGGCATAAACCATAACCATAATAAAAAAGAAGCTGCAGAACTGTCTGCAGCTTCTTTTTTATTAATAGGGTATGCTTTCGCTTGTTGTTTCTGTTGTTGGGCTACCCACGGTAGTTGTTTCCGTTAAGTCAAGATGATCTTGTAACGTGCTTTTCGTTTCGCTTAGTACAAGTTCATTCAATTTCCAATAATAAATGGAACCGGGACGATAGTTTTCCCCTTCCAACGTAATTGTTTCAAAGTCTAGATTTTTTCCTGAAGTACCATAAGAGACAAAGCTTTTCATTTCGCTGAATGTCATATTCGTTGTCATATTACTACCTACAGCTTCAATAACATCATCAATATTTAATAATGAGTTTACTGAAACCGATTTAGCTACAACAGCTTTTATGATTTCTTGTTGCCGTTTACCGCGTTCGATATCACTATCTAACTTTCTTGTCCGTGCTAAGGCAAGTGCTTCTTCACCATTTAATTGTTGTTCACCTGCGAGTAAGTGAATTGCTCCTGCTTTATCTTTTGAATTTTGCTCGGTGAATTCGTAAGGAACATCAACAGTAATTCCACCTACAGCATCTACAACATCAATAAATGCTTCAAAATTAAGTTTTACATAGTAATCAATTGGAATTTCCAAAAGGTTTTCTACTGTTTCAATGGTTAATTTGGTACCACCAAATGCATGTGCATGGTTAATTTTATCTTCATATCCCAGTTCCGGTATATAAACCAATGAATCACGTGGGATGCTGACAAGCTTCACGCTATTTTCCTTCTTATTCAATGTTGCAACCATTAGCGTATCTGTCCTAGAATTATCCGCGTTCTTTCTCACGTCACTTGCATCGATACCCATGATTAAGACAGAAACATTATCTTCGGTTGGGTCAACGACGGTTTGTCTCAACTCTGATTTTTCTCTTCCATCATCCTCATAAGATTCACTTAAGACGGAGTCAGCTTTGATATATAGATAAGATGCATACGATAATATGCCAACAAATGCTATGACTAAAGGAATTAATATAAGGTATACACGTTTACGCAGCTTACGTTTTTTGGTTTTAACCAAACGTGAATGATTTGTTTTATCTTTAGACATTTTCTAATCCCCTTTTATGAATAGGTTTTGTAATTATAAATAAAAACCTAAATAATATTTTACTATGAATCTATGTCCGCGTAAATGTAAATTTGTTACCAATTAACCAGAAGATGTAGGGAACTTTGAGATTTGTAATTTAATAGATTCATATGAAGCAGTTTCATAGTCATTATATTCAAGTATTCCTTGGATATTTCAAATTGCTATTTCGCTTTTCTTTATTCCTATATACATCTTACTAGAAAGTTGTCTATTTTTGTATCTTTATCTTAGATTTTGCGAAATTTTGCAATGAAGGGGTTGTGGTGTTCCTACTGTCTAGGAAAAGTATAAATTCCATACAAAATGGAAATAGATGAAAATAGATAGGAGTGGAACTATGGATAGTGTAATTAGTGTTATTGTTCCAGTTTATAATGTAAAAAAATATGTCGCGAAATGTATCGAAAGTATTATAAATCAAACCTATAAGCATTTAGAAATTTTATTAATTAACGATGGATCTACGGATGAGAGTGGAATGTTATGTGACCTTTATGGGGAGAAAGATCATAGAATTAGGGTCATTCATAAAGAAAATGGCGGCCTTTCTGATGCAAGAAACAAAGGCTTGGAACATGCAACAGGTGAATATATTAGCTTTATAGATTCGGATGATTTCATTCATGAAGTCTTTTATGAAACATTGATGAATTTAATTGTATCAAATAAGGCTGATATTGCACAATGTAATTTCTTGAAGGTATATGAGGAAGATAACGCCATAAGAAGTACAGATGTTGACGAAAAAACTGCCACATACAGTAATATAGAGGCTTTGGATCGACTATATAAAAACATCGTAAAAGTTGTGGTTTGGAACAAATTATATAAAAGAGAATTATTATCGGATATTCAATTTCCAAAGGGAAAGATTCATGAGGATGAATTTACTACATACAGGATATTATACAAAGCTGGAAGAATAGTAACCACTTCTAAGCCGATGTACTATTATTTACAAAGAACGAACAGTATCACTGGTGGGAAGTTCAATGAAAAGCGTCTAGCAACATTAGAGGCATCCAAGGAACAGATTCGTTTTTTTGATCAGAGGAATTTATACAAATTAAAAGATAAGGCAATTATCAGACTGGAGACCAAATTAACTGGTCTAATGAGAGATGTCATAAAGTCGGATAAAGAAAACAAAGAAGAACTCTTTCAAGATCTAAGAAAGTGTTATAAGGATTCTTTCCACTTGTTTCGGGATGAACTAGGGAGTGGGACAGTAAGAAGAAAGCCTTTAATGTACGTTTGTAATTATAGTCCCGATTTTGTTATTAAAATACTTTGTGCGCTATTAGACATAAAATCTATAGGAGTTCAGATTGTTAGAGATAGACCAACTGGAAATGTTGTGAGAAGGGGGGCAAGATATTGAAAGCCATCCTTTCTAAGGTAAAGCATGTAATTCTCAAGCCGTGGAAGATAGTAGAAGTCAATGTAGCTTTGAATAAATTCACAAAGAAAGGTAACTCTCGAAAACTATACCTAATTGGGACTCCAAATCACGGTAATCTCGGGGACCAAGCAATTACTTATGCACAAATACAGTTTATAAAAGATCAATGTAAAGACATCGATCTTTTTGAAATACATTTTAATGATGTGAAGCATTATATCAAGCAATTAACGAAACGTATGAACAAGGAAGATATCATCATGCTTCAAGGCGGCGGGAATTTAGGGGTAGAGTACTTTAAAGAGGAACAGCTAAGAAGAAAGATTATTCGTACCTTTACGGAGCAAAAGGTACTTATTATGCCGCAAACGATTGATTTTGGTTCAACGGATGAAGGGAGGAGGGAGTTAAAGCGGACACAGGAGATTTATAACGCCCACCCAAACCTGGCTGTTGTTGCACGGGAAGAGAAGTCCTTTGAAATGATGAAAAGGACCTTTTATAACAATAGCGTATTCTTAACGCCAGATATCGTGATGTATGTGAATAAAAGTAGACCGAAAGAAGAAAGAAAAGATATCCTTTTTTGCTTTCGGAAGGATAAGGAGAAGGTTGTTAGCGGGCGGATAGAGGACGAGCTATATAAGCTTTTATCGCGCGATTACACGATAAAAGCTACTGATACGGTTGTTCCCTATCGAGTTAATAAAGAAACCAGAGAGAAAGAACTAAATCAGATTTGGTCGATGTTTAGAAAGTCGAGACTTATCGTAACAGATCGATTACATGGGATGCTGTTTGCCCTCATCACATCAACTCCATGTATTGCTTTTAGTAATTATAACTACAAGGTGAAGGGTACCTATAAATGGATTAGCCAATTTTCCTTTATTACATTTGTGGAGAAGGAAGAGGAGGTTTTTCAATTCACCGATAAATTGTTGGAACAACTAGAGGTAGAACAAGAATATAATCATCATTTTGCCATGCCCCACTATGAAGAGATAAGAAAGTTTATCGATAAAAAATAAAAAAATTGATTTAGCTTAATGATAAGGTGATGTATTTGCTAGCTTTTATAGAGAAAAATGTAGAAACAAAGAATGGGCAGCTTGCAATCAACTTGATAAGTAGTGTTGTTGCTTTTGGCACTAATTTAATTATTAACTTCTTCTTGTCACCTTATATCGTGAGAGAACTAGGAGTAGAGGCGAATGGATTCATCACATTAGCCAATAACTTCATAAGCTATGCTTCTCTTGTTGCGATTGCTCTTAATTCGATGGCTGGGAGATTTATTACGATAAAGGTGCATCAGGCTGACTTAGAGGGAGCAAATAAATATTATGCCTCCGTTACGGTAGCGAATATTGCCTTTGCATCAGTAATGCTCATACCAGCGATAGCTACTGTAAATTATTTGGAACATATAATAAATATCTCTACAAATTTATTGTGGGATGTGAAGTTACTCTTTAGTTTCGTATTTATCAACTTTTTATTAAGCACTGCCTTTTCTAGTTGGCATACAGCAACCTTTGTTAGCAACAGGCTATACTTGCAGTCGATTAGAAGAATGCTCTCACAGTTACTCCGTGTCATTGTGATTGTTTGGTTATTCGCCTTATTTCAGCCATCTGTTTATTATGTAGGTGTTGGAACACTAATAGGGACAATCTATTTAACCTTATATTCCCTCTATTATAAAAGAAGGCTACTACCTGAACTACAAATTAGAAAAAGAGATATTGAATTCTCTTACTTAAGGGAATTAGTTTCCTCAGGTATTTGGCAAACTATTCTTAAGGCAGGACAGCTATTGTTAAGTGGGTTAGATTTAATTATTGCCAATCTCTTTATTGGATCGAATGAAATGGGAATGTTAGCTTTAGCGAAGACTGTCCCGTTTGCCTTAACCCATTTGGCTGGAACCTTGGCTTCTGTATTTGCGCCGACGTTAACGATACAGTTTGCGAAAGGTAATTTGGACGAATTAAAGAATGATTTAAAGAAAAGCATGAAGTTTTTAGGAGTCATATTAACAATTCCGTTATCGATTTTGTTTGTGTTCGGCGAGGAATTTTATACGTTATGGGTACCTACAGAGGATGCACAAGTATTACAAGTACTATCTGTCTTAACCATTTTTGGCATGATTTTTACAAGCGGTATTCAAACACTTTATAACATTTTTACGGTAGTTAATCGACTTCGGGTACATGCACTGTTAATGGTTCTGGCTGGTATTGTGAATGTAGTCATCGTTCTCGTATTACTACTAACAACGAATTTAGGTATTTATGCGGTAGCGGCGGTTAGTACAGTTGTTAATTTTTTTCGTAATATATTGTTCACCGTGCCATATGGTGCGAAGTATTTAAACCTAAAGTGGCATACGTTTTTTCCAGAGGTCATTTATTCTGTCATTTGTTCGATACTCTCCGTGTTGATAGGACTTGGTGTAAAGCAATTCTTTGTGATTGATTCCTGGTTCTTATTATCTGTTGCAGCAATAATTACGGCAATTATTGGATTAGCCCTAAATGTATATGTTGTGTTAAACAAAAAGGAAAGGCAGTACCTATATAAAGCAATTACTAGAAGACTGAATAAAAAACAAGACTAATGTGAGGGTTTCATCATTATGAATAAAATGATAATCAACGAAGTGAGGATAATTAACAATCGGATAGAGGTGGATTACACCATTCACGGGGAATGGAAAAGATATTTCCATCCCGAAGAGAATTTCTTCGTGGAGTACTCCAAAACAGTAGACCAAGTTCCTAAAGGCATAATGGTGATCCCCTTCTTATGTAATATCCTCCCGGTTGCATGGGTATTTGATGCAGAAGTGATAGTAGAGGAACTGGACAAGGATTTTTATGAGAGTATAGATGAATTTAAACAAGGATATATCAATATGTATCCAGGTATGGAGTTTATGGGGAAAATAACGGTAAATAATATAAAGACGAATAAGGTGGAGGGAAAAGAGCAATCAGCAGTGTTTTTTAGTGGTGGCGTCGATGCTTATCAGACATTACTAACACATTTGGAAGAGAAGCCAACCTTAGTAACGATATGGGGAGCGGACGTTCCATTAGAAGATACGAAGGGCTGGAAAAAGGTTCAAAGTCATACCATCCAAGCGGCAACAGATAACCATCTCGATTTTGTAAGTATCAGGTCATCCTTCCGTACATTTTTACATGAAGATAATTTAAGTCAATTTACATATCGTAAAGTGGGAGATGGGTGGTGGCGGGGATTCCAACATGGGATTGGTTTAATTGGACAGCTCGCACCATATGCTTTCCAATATAATATCAAAAACATCTATATTGCCTCTTCTTTCTCACAGGAAGAGAAAGGGAAATATACATTAGCATCTGATCCAACAATTGATAATTTTGTCAGATACAATGGGTGTCAGGTTATGCATGACGGCTATGAATTTAACCGCCAAGCGAAAATAAAACGAATTTGCTCGTATGTAACAGATACAGGAAATACGATACAACTCAGAGTCTGCTGGCAGTCCAGTGGAGGCTCTAATTGTTGTCAGTGTGATAAATGTTATCGCACCATTCTAGGGATTCTTGCTGAAAAAGGGAACCCCCATACATTTGGATTTCAGTATAATGAAAAGGATTTTTCGAAAATGATATTTCATATGAGAACGAGAATGCCGATACGCTCTAATTTTAGATATCAGTCCGTACAAGATGCATTTAGAAGAAATTATTCCTTAGCAGAAATGGACCAGCAACTCAGGTGGTTTTATCAATATGATATTCATCAGCGTGTTGGTACACCAACTGAATTTTTGCTCGAGACTTTTGGTAAATTTTTAGATGGCGTGCAACGTATAAAACGCAAGGCAGTAAGAGTAGGCAAAGAGGTCTTTCGTTAAGTCTCTTTTCTAAAGGATTGTTGTTATTGTCATAATAGATATAAACTGCGAGGTAACATCGAACTTAAAAAAATATCTTGCTTGTACTCTCAAGATTAATAAAGAATTATGAATGCCAATACTCAACGGAGCTATCAAGAATGAAATAGAGCAAGATTCTCATGAAATGAACTTGATAAGCTCTCTCAAGATTAAAATAGAGCAAAATTCTCTTCAAATGAACTTGATAAGCTCTCTCAAGATTAAAATTGAGCAAAATTCTCATGAAATGAACTTGATAAGCCTTCTCAAGATTGAAATAGAGCAAAATTCTCATGAAATGAACTTGATAAGCCTTCTCAAGATTGAAATAGAGCAAAATTCTCATGAAATGAACTTGATAAGCCTTCTCAAGATTGAAATAGAGCAAAATTCTCTTCAAATGAACTTGATAAGCCTTCTCAAGATTAAAATAGAGCAAAATTCTCTTCAAATGAACTTGATAAGCTCTCTCAAGAAAATTTCCCAAATTATTGTTAGCTCACAGTTTCTATCAACTGCGATGTTTAAAAAGCAACAAAGTTGAGGAAAAGAGCTTTCGTTAAAAGGAAACTTAACGATTTCTTAAACTAAATATTCTACAACTAATTATGTTTTTCCTCTATACTAGATTTAGTATGATAACAAAAATGGAGTGAAAAAGAGTGAATAAACCAATTAAAGTGATGACTGTTTTTGGTACAAGGCCAGAGGCTATTAAAATGGCACCGCTTATCCAGGAGTTAAACAAACGTTCATCGGAATTTGAATCATTAGTCACGGTAACGGCACAACATCGGGAAATGTTAGATCAAGTTCTTGATATTTTTAGGATCACCCCAGATTTTGATTTAAACATTATGAAAAAGCAACAATCTTTAATACAAATTACTACCCGGGCACTAGAAGGCTTGGATGAAGTATTAAACAAAACAAAACCAGATATCGTTTTAGTACATGGAGATACAAGTACGACTTTTGCAGCATCTATTGCCGCCTATTATCACAAAATTGCTGTAGGGCATGTGGAAGCAGGATTGCGTACATGGAATAAGTACTCCCCATACCCAGAAGAAATGAACCGTCAATTAACAGGTGTGATTGCCGATCTTCATTTTGCACCCACGGAGAAGTCCAAACAAAACCTGATACGTGAAAATAAGTTGGAAGAGCGTATTTTTGTCACAGGGAATACAGCAATAGACGCTTTGAAAACAACGGTGGATGAGAATTACTCCAGTCCTATTCTTGATAGCCTAGGGGATGACAGACTTGTTTTAATGACCGCACATCGCCGTGAAAATATAGGATCCAATATGGAGCAGATGTTTCGGGCAGTGAAGCGGTTGGTTGAATCTCATGATGATCTACAGGTTATCTATCCTGTGCACTTGAATCCCGTTGTTCGGGAGACAGCTAACACGATTCTTGGTAATGACAATCGCATTAAATTAATTGAACCACTTGATGTAGTGGACTTCCATAACTTTGCTGCACGTGCACATCTCATTTTAACGGATTCAGGTGGCGTACAGGAGGAAGCCCCTTCACTAGGAGTGCCTGTATTAGTTTTACGTGATACAACCGAACGCCCAGAAGGACTTGAGGCAGGAACATTAAAATTAGCAGGTACAGATGAAGATACGATTTTTAATCTAGCGAACGAGTTGCTAAGTAATAAAGAAGCTCATGCTAAAATGGCAAAAGCATCTAATCCTTATGGAGACGGGGAAGCTTCCAGAAGAATTGCTGATGCGGTTGTGGAGTATTTTAATAAAAAATAGCTGAAAGTGGGAAGTATATTGAAACTATTATTAATATCAAATATGTATCCCGATAAGGATAACCCAAATTATGGTGTATTCGTTAAAAATACGGAAAATATACTTCTCGACGAAGGCTTTGAAGTAGATAAAGTTGTGTTTTTTAAGCAAAAGGGTCATTTGAAAAAATTACTTTTATATATCATTTATTATATAAAAATTATTTGGAAGGGTTTGTTTTCAACATACGATATTATCTATGTACATTATGCGGCGCATAACTCCTTAGCGTTAAATTTCTTGTATAAGATAAAGCCTGTTAGGATATTTACGAATGTACATGGAAGTGATGTGGTTCCTGAATTCCGTAAGCGTGAGAAATTGCAGAAACATGTTCATACCCTATTAAACCATTCAGATAGAATTATCACTCCTTCCAACTATTACAAAGAGGTCGTTACGAAAAAGTATAATATTGATCCACAAAAGATAAGGGTGTTTCCCTCAGGGGGAATTGATTTTAATACGTTCCATCCATTGGATAAGCGTAAGGCTATGAATAAGTTAGGCCTTTCACATGATGTTAACTACATTGGTTATGTGGGGAGAATTGATGTGTTAAAAGGATGGGATATCTTTCTACAAGCTCTTAAAATGTTAAATGATGAAGGCAAGTTGAAAAATACAAAAGCAATTATGATAGGGAATGGATTGCAAATTCAGAAACTCCATGAACTGATTAATAAAAGTGGATTAGATGATAAGATAGTCTATTTTGATTTTATGAACCAGAATGACTTAAAATATGCATATAATGCAATCGATGTGTTTTGTTTTCCTACAATGAGAGAAGGAGAGAGTCTTGGACTAGTTGGTTTAGAGGCTATGGCTTGTGCGAGGCCTGTCATTGGAAGTGAGATGGGTGGCATCTTGGACTATACGGTAAATGATCTAAATGGTTTCTTGTTTAGGCCTGGTGATCCTAGCGATTTGAAAAACAAAATAGAAAAGTTTATGAAGCTAAGTGATAAGGAAAAGGGAGAAATGTCTATTCAAGCAATAAATACTGCAGAAAAGTATGAATTAGGCAATATAAAACCTATTTTAGTGGATATATTTAGGGCTTAAAACCTTTCATTATGTTTTAAGCCCTCTATATATGGTGAAATTTGATTTTTACTGCATCCCCTCAATCGTAAATGTTGATGAAGCAATTTTATCTGTTCCTATTTTTTGCCTGAATGTTGTTCCGGATACGATTATTTCTGCTTTCTCACCAGCAATTTTAATTTTGGTCGGTCGATTGTATTTTGTCTCCATGACACTAACATGAATAACCTTCCCAACCGTAGGAAATAGCTTTTCTAATTCTGCTTTCGAGATAGAGTAGCTATACCAATTACTGGCATAGTTAGATTGATCATATGGATCTTCTTTTCCGATTAAATATGGCACATGATTCCCCCATACATCTACTGCATCAACGGTATGACCTCCTGCAGATGCAGAATATACGGCATCAATTAATGCTCCGTTGTATAAGACAACTTCTCCTTTGGTATCTGAGATTGCTTGGTTTATTTTAGTGACATATCTTTCTGGTATGCTGTTTGGAACGCCGTTATATACTTGTGATCTAACCGTGTCATATACATCGAAATGCTTGCTTTGATTTCTTTGGATTTCCTTTAATACATACGTTCTCGCTGCTAATGTCTGTACTTTAAATAAATTAAGATTATCCCAGCTTGGAATGATCTCATATGGTACAACGCCTTTAAGGTAATTCTCTACATTTAAATGGTTAACAAGATTAAGTTTATTATCTGTGGTAGAAATGGAGAATGTACCCTCATATTGCTTATTGTTAAAATATAACACGCCCTCTTTCGCTTGAGAAATCTGGAAAGGGGTTGTTAGTTGATAGGTTTTTCCACTATTTTCAATGACAAATTTGCCATTTAGATATTTAATCGTAGTAGTAGTTTGTGGTAAGAATTCCTTGTCACCTACTTGATAAGGCTGATTACTTGAAATGGATAGAACGTCCTTCTTCTCGGCTAATAACACTCGAACGTTTTGGTTGCTTGTATCTCGCATACCTATTCCAGTTCCTGTGTAATAGTACTTTAAAATATCTTCATACGTGTGCCCACTCGCAGCCATTCCATAAGCACCCCATTGTGTCATACCGACGGAGTGACCGTATCCTTTAACAGTTATTCGAAAACTGCTTATCTTTTCGACTACACCTTCACGTGCTGTAATAAGTTTTTGCAGTGTTCTTGCATCAGCAACTCCATTTGGCGTAAGCCCATTTTGTTGTTGAAATTCTTTTACCTTATTTGCTGTTTGTGTTCCGTAATAAGTTGTTGGCTGATCTACCACCTTAAAACCAGCTTCATTTAAATAGGTTTGCAGTAGTCTGACATCTTCACCTGTTGTTTCTAGTTGCATGATACGCTTGAAAGGAGCTGGAATCGCTTCACCCATAACTTCCTGTAATTTATCGAGTGTTTCCTTACCAGCAATCCCATCAACTGTTAAATTATATCTCCGTTGGAATTCCTTTACTTTACTCGCCGTAACTGGGCCATAGAAGTCTGTTGGATTATCGGATACCTTTATTCCAATCGATTCTAAATCTATTTTGAGTTGGATCACCTTATCGTGGTATACACCATCTTTTAAAACAATATCTGTCTGATTATCGGTTTCCGCATTTCCAGCAACAATGCCCTTTAATGTATTAATTGTATTACTATCAGCCATACCAGTGACTGTGAGCCCGTATTTTCGTTGGAATTCCTTTACTTTTTCCGCTGTAATCTGCCCATAATAATCGGTTGGATTGTTGGATACTTTCAATCCTACTTTCTCAAGATTCATCTTGAGCTCGATTACCTCTGGACGGTAATCTCCAACTTTCAAAACAGAGATCACTTCTCCTAATTTTTCTAATGTATTAGGACCTGCTATCCCATCAGCTACTAGTCCATACCGCTTTTGAAATGCTTTAACGGCATCTGCTGTAACTGGCCCGTAGTAATCGGTTGGGTTATCTGAAACGTTGAACCCAGCTTTTTCAAGGTCCATTTTTAACTGGATTACCGACCGATGGTATGTCCCTTCCCGAAGGATAGTAGATGATTCTGTTTCACGAACAGCCTCCTGAAGTGTTTGCAGTGTTGTTTGATTGACGACGCCAGTTTGATTAAGATGATAGGCTTTTTGAAATTGCTTTACTTTGTCTGCTGTAACTGGCCCATAATAATCCGTTGGGTTATCAGAAACCTTAAAACCAACCTTCTCTAAGTCTTTTTTAAGCTGAATTACCTCTTTTTTGTAATCGCCAACACGAAAGTTAACTGTATCTTGAGTCACTGCAGTTCCGAGTACTTCCAACTCCTGCCCAACATAAATCGTATCACCTGTAAGCCCATTAGCTGATTTTATTTGATCTACAGTTACATTAAATGCATTCGCAATTTGAGATAGCGTATCACCAGCCTGGACCGTATATGTGCTTCTATCCACTACAGGTGCTTGACTAGGCTCAGTTGCAGGTTCTGACGTTTCGTTCCCTGTTGCTTGATTCTCATCAGTGGGAGATTCCATTTCCGGGTCTTGATTTACTGGATTAGTACTCGGTATCAATAATTTTTGATTAACATAGATCATATCGCTAGTCAGTCCGTTAGCATCTTTAATTGCGTCTATCCCAACATTAAATTTATTCGCAATCTGTGAAAGTGTATCACCAGCTTGAACCGTATATGCACTGACTTCTACTTGTTCTTGCTGATCTTCCTCGGCAAATACTTGCAATGGTATAGTCGTAAGAATAAGGCTACCAAATGCTACTTTCACAAGCCCGCCTTTTACGCTAGGTAGGTGGGATGAAACATAGCTTCTAGCTTCATTTTCAAGCAGCCATTTTTTACTTTTCGCGAGGAATTCCCCACTGAATTCCTCGGTTCCATAGCGTTTATCCACATATAAAGTCACAATTATTTCATTATTTTTTTCCTCAATGGAATGGTTAATAAATAAGCTCATACAGACACTCCTAAGCATAACTTTACGGATAGTATTTGTAATTTTTGCTGGTTCATTCTGTGGGGGATAAACAATTATGTCTATGAACGATGCGTGAAGACAAATCAGTTAGTCTGACTTCAACGACCAGTGCACCATTTACTTTCGCTCCCTCAAGTTTAAATGATTAATAACTATCAGACATAAAAACCAATTGATTATCAATTATCAAAATGCTATAGTAAAATTACAGAATAAAGGAAACATTCGAAAGGGACAAAAGATGGAAAAGCAAGCAAACGCAGTAAAGCCAACACTTCGTATGCAACAAAACAAACAAAGTTTAACGAAATCGGAGCATAAGATATTCGATTATATTCAACATCATAAAGATCAGGTGATTTATCATTCCTTAACAGAGTTATCCGATGCGAGTGAGGTGGCAGAAGCAACGGCATTACGCTTTTTTCGGAAGCTAGGATATAAAGGATTTCAGGATTTCAAGCTTTCATTTGCACAAGAGGTAACACGTGAAGCCAAACCTGAAAATGAAGCGACATTTGTTGAGAAGGTAAAGGATAATGTGATGCAAGCGCTAGAAGAATCCTATGAATTGGTTGATTTAGAAGAATTGCAAAAAGTAATTGATGTGATCAATGCTTCGAGTGATGTTGTTATATTTGGAATCGGGGCTTCTGGGATAGCGGCTTTAGATATGCAGAACAGGCTTATGCGTATTGGGAAGAATGTTCAAGTTGTAACGGATTCACATGCCCAGATTATGCGGGCAACAACATCTGATCACAATACAGTAGTGATTGCGATTAGTTTAACGGGAAGCACGAAGGATATCGTTGATTCCGTAAGCATTGCAAAGGGTAAAAATGCGCAGGTAGTTGTTTTAACGAATTACATAAAATCGCCTTTAACGAAGTTCGCGGATCACGTCTTACTTTCATCTGCAAAGGAGAGTCCGATTGACAGAGGTTTGTTGGTATCGAAAATTTCGCAACTATTTCTCATCGATTTAATTTGTACAGGGATTACAATAAAAAATAACGAGCAAGCAGAGAAAACCAAAATGGAGATAATTAAAAACACAGCAAGTAAATTGTATTAGGGAGGAAGGAAGGCCCATGGGCAGGTCACTTTTCATAAAAAATGCCAATATATATACAGAAAATCAACTTGTAAGGGGATCACTACTATTAGAAGATGGAAGAATCTCAGCAATATATGCAGATGAATTACCTGAGTTGCCTAAAGATGTAGATGTAATTGACGCTACAAATTTGAACGCTATCCCAGGATTCATTGATGGACATATTCATGGTGCAAACGGTGCAGACACGATGGATGCTACAGAAGAAGCGCTTGATCGAGTAGCGAGTATTTTGCCAAAGGAGGGCACGACAAGTTTTTTGGCAACAACGATTACCCAGTCACCTGAGAGCATTGAGAAGGCACTAGAAAATGTTGCAGCCTATGAAAATAAACCGAGGCATGCACAAATAATCGGTGTGCACTTAGAGGGGCCTTATGTTGAAAAATTGAAGGCTGGTGCACAACCTGTTCCATACATAACGAAGCCGAATATCGAGCAATTTAGCAAGTGGCAGAAATTATCTGGAAATAACATCAGGACCATTACAATGGCACCAGAACATGATGAAGATGGATCTTTTATTCCATACTTAATTGAAAACGGTGTCAACGTATCTGCTGGGCATACTGATGTTGATTTTACTGGAATGAAAAAGGCGGTCGCAAAAGGTGTGCGCCAATTAACGCATCTATGTAATGCGATGAACGGGATTCATCACCGTGACATCGGGGCGGTCGGAGCTGCGTTCGTGCTGAAGGAATTGGGAGCGGAACTGATAGCTGACGGGGTACACGTCGCTCCTGAAATGCTACAACTTATATACAATAATATGGGAAGTGAAAGAATCATCTTAATCACCGATGCAATGCGGGCGAAAGGCTTACCTACAGGTGATTATGAACTTGGGGGCCAACCAGTAAAGGTAGCTGATGGTCGTGCAGTTCTTGAAGACGGGACACTTGCTGGGAGTATTTTAAAAATGGATGATGGCGCACGCAGAATGCTTGGTTTAGAAGGAGTAACAATGGAGGATATCCTGCAAATGGCATCCGTAAACCCTGCAAAGCAAATGGGGATGTATGACAGAAAGGGAAGCATTGCGATAGGGAAAGACGCAGATATTTTACTTGTTGATAATGATTTGAATATAAAATACACCATTTGCCGTGGTGATATTGCGTTTAGAGGAGAGTAGCTCAAATGGAGAGTATCAGATTAAGAGACTATGAAGCGATAAGTGAACATGCATGTGATTTTTTAATTAGCTTCAGAAATTGAGTCATCTTGTGCTGAGGACTAGCCAGAGGGTTAACTCCAGAGTGTTTGTACAAACGTTTGATTGAAAAATATAACAAAGAAAAAGTATCTTTTAAAGATGTTTCAAGCTTTAATCTAGATGAGTATGTTGGTTTGTCTAGGGGAAATCCTATTGGCTATCAATTTTATATGTATGATAAATTGTTCCGTCATATCGATATCTTGAAGGGAATGCCCATCTGCCCAAAGGGATTGCAGAGGACCTGGAGGAAGAATGCCGTATCTACGAGAGGTTAGTTCTGGAAGCAGGCCATGTGGATGTGCAAATTTTAGGATTAGGATTGAATGCACATTGGATTTAATAAGCCTGGTACAGCTTTTACAAGTAGAACCGATGTTGTCGCATTAGATGATTCCACCGGAAAAGCCAATGCAAGATTTTTCCCTTCCATCGATGAGGCTCCGACAAGGGCAATTACTATGGGATTGAGACCATCATGGATAGCAAGGAGATTGTGTTGCTGGTTTCTGGAGAGAGTAAGGCAGAACTGGAGCGTGTGGACGAGTCTCTCGCTTCAATTCAGTTCAGTAGTTCCTGTGAATAGAATTCATTAGTTAGATAGCAGATTTCAAAAAGTTAGTAGATTAGTGTATTATCGAAAAACTATAACGGAGAATTAATGTTTTTAGCACCATTATCATAAGCGGAAAAATCCCGCTACTATTAGAGGAGGATTTTATAATGCAATTACAAAATATTATTCAAGAAAAGGAACGTCTTTTTTTCGGTAGTGAGGTACCAGAAGTTTATGAAACTGACTTATTTGTTAAAGGTGTTGCAAAAGTACATGCAGTAGTATTACCGGAAACAACAGAAGAAGTAGTGGCATTGGTTCACTATGCAAATGAGAAAGAACTTTCTATTATTGCCCGTGGAGGGGGAACAGGTGTAGCTGGAGCTCAAGTTCCGATTACAGGAAATGAATTAATTATTGATGTTCATTTAATGAATCATATCCTTGAGTTAGATGAAGAGACAATGACATTATCTTTGGAACCGGGTGTACAACTACAAGAGATTCAGGAGTTTGTAGAAAGTAAAGGATATTTCTATCCACCGGATCCAGGTTCTAAACATTCGACCATTGGTGGAAACGTTGCCACGAATGCAGGTGGGATGCGTGCAGTTAAATATGGAACGACAAGAGATTATATTCGTGAATTAGAAATTGTACTTCCAACTGGTGAAGTGGTGAATTTAGGTAGTCTTAACATAAAAAATAGTTCTGGATATGACCTAAAAGATCTCTTTATTGGTTCTGAAGGTACATTAGGAATTACGACAAAAATAAAATTAAAAATTTTACCATTACCTAAATATAAGCAATCTGTTTTGTTAGCCTTTGATACTTTAGCTGAAGCGACAGACGGTGTATTAACTATATTAAAGAGCGGCATAGGTCCAACAGCTTTAGAAATGTTTGAGAAAAGTACCATTGAATATAGTGAAAAATTTTCAGGTTACAAATTACAAAGTCAGAAGGGACACGCGTATGTATTAATGACCATTGATAGCAATGATGAAGGGGCAATTTCGAACAAGGTTGAAACCTTAAATAGTATTTTAGAAACCAAAGTTTTGGAAATCGTTCCACTAACAACACCAGAAGAGGAAGATAAGGTTTGGAAATTACGAGATAATATATTAGTAGCACTTATGGAGTTTACGGAATATGAAATGTTGGATGAAGTTGTACCAATTAATAGATTCGCTGAAATGATTGAATACACAAAAGAATTACAAGAGATACATGGACTTTCAGTAATTAATTTTGGACATGCAGGTGATGGAAACATTCATACGGTGCTGATGAAAGAAAATTTAGATGAAGAAACATGGCAAGCGAAACGTGAAGCATTATTAGATGATTTATATCAAAAAGTTGCCGAACTAGGTGGCCGACCTTCTGCAGAACACGGAATTGGAATCATTAAGAAATCCTATTTCGAAAAAATGAGCGATAATATTGAAATAGAATTAATGAAGAAAATAAAAAACGCCATCGACCCCAACAATCGTTTGAATCCAGGAAAATTATTCTAGCGCACATTCAATGGGGATGTGAACCATGTCCAATGGAAAGTTTAAGGGCAATAAGAAGTTTTGCTAAAAAAGGCATAACTAACAGATTTTATCTAGTTAGTTATGCCTTCTTCTTTTATATTCACATGTAAATAAACCTTTTCATGCAAATAACAAGGCATTCATAAATGATTAGCATATAGGTTTTAAAATATAAATACAATATATTTTATAAATTAACGAAATTATATTTCAATTTTAGTCTATTTATGTTATATTGTTTCTATAAATTCTAAATGCTTTTTAGAAGATAGTATAGAATAATCATTTATAGCAGTAAATGAAAATAGAATGGCGTTTCTACGAACAATAATGAAAACGCTAACAATAATATAAAGGAGGGGGGATTTAGTGAAATTAAATTTCATAGGTTATATAGGGAATTAATCGAAGGATTGAAATTGATTAAGATGAATTGGAAAGTAATGTAGGTTATCCAATTTATCATAGAAATGTGACGGCAAATTAACTTATCATAGATGCCGAGTAAGGTAATCTGATATGAATTGAAATTAAATTACAATTTATTGATAATATTTTTAAATTTATATTTCAAATCAAAATATTCTGTGTTATATTATTCAGTAACATCATGCTTATTAATTAATCGCTTTCAAAAAAAGAAAACGCTTAATTTAAATATTTTACCCAAATTAAATAAGTGATAGTTAGCATGAGATTATTTCTTAGGAGAGGTGTAATGAAAATGGATAAGAAAAAACATTTAGTTGTTGTCGGAGCTCACTGTGGTGATGCAGAAATTCAAGCAGGAGCAATTGCACATAAATATGCAAAAGCAGGATGGGATGTAACATTCTTACATTTAACAGCAGGGGAAAAAGGAAACCCGCCACATATTTCAGTAGAGGATTATACGAAGCAAAAAATTCAGGAATCTGAAAAAGTTGCAGAAATTTTAGGGGCTAAAAGTATTACATTAGACTACAAAGATGCTGAATTAGAATTTAATGATGAAATTATTACACATATTGCAACATTAATGCGTAAATTAAGACCGACTGTAGTTATTACACACTGGGTAAACAGTATTCATCCTGATCACGCACTTTGCCCAAGATTGGTAGAAGCTGCTCAGTTAAAGGCTGGTCTTCCAGGATTTGATTTAGAAGGATTAGCACCTCATTATTATCCGTTCTATCATAGTGAAAATTGGGAAGATATGGAAGGCTATAATCCTGATATTTTCGTTGATGTATCAGAAGAATTTGATACATATTTAGAAGCGTTATCCAATTATTGGTTTATCATGAACTCTTCATCCTTCCGTTACTATGATTATTATAAGGCATTGGGTACAGTAAGAGGTTGTGTAAGTCGTGTACAATATGCGCAAACACTTAAATTCCCAACCGGAGGAAATGTACGAAGAGGCGGGTTCATCCCAGGGTATGAAATCTAAAATGTTTCTAATTAGAAGGGAGGATAGACATGGAATCTAGTAATCTAGCGAAAAAAGTAGGGCAATTATTAGTCGTTGGTTTTGATGGAAAGACCGTTCCTGAGGAGATAAAGGACATGATACATAATTATCATGTAGGTGGAATAATTTTATTCGGTCGTAATATAGGAACACCTTTAGAAATCCTTCACTTAACAACATCATTACAACGTGAGGCGAAAGAAGCGGGGTATAAATACCCTCTCTTAATCTGTATGGATCAGGAAAATGGTGTTGTAAGACGATTAGGAGATGGGGCGACAATTTTTCCGGGTGCAATGACATTAGGTGCAACAGATAATCCAGACAATGCTTATAAAATTGGTCTAGCAACTGGAAAAGAACTAAAAGCATTAGGAATAAATTGGAATCTAGCACCAGTTCTTGATGTAAATAATAATCCCAATAATCCTGTAATTGGCGTTCGGTCATTCGGAGAATCTCCTGAAAAAGTTACTAGGTTTGGACAGGCTGCCATGAAGGGAATGCAAGATGCTGGAGTTATTACTACATTAAAGCACTTTCCAGGTCATGGGGATACAAGCGTAGACTCTCATTTAGACCTTCCAGTTATCTCTCATGAAAAAGAAAGACTAGATAAAATTGAATTACTCCCGTTCAAAGAGAGTATCAATGCTGGTGCCGATACAGTTATGTCTGCACATGTATACTTCCCTTCTATTGAAAATGAAGCAGATGTACCTGCGACACTTTCTAAAAAAGTTATAACAGGGCTATTAAGAGAAGAACTTGGATTTGATGGTGTTGTTACAACGGATTGCATGGAAATGAATGCGATTGCTAATGGAATTGGAACCGAAAAGGGCGGAGTTGCTGCAATCAAGGCAGGCGTTGATTTAGTTATGATTTCACATACACATAAGAAACAAGTTGGGACGATCAAGGAAATCTTAGAATCCATCACTAAAGGAGAAATATCAGAGGAAAGAATTAATCAATCTAATCAACGGATAAATGACCTTAAAGACAAATATGTAAACTGGAATAATATTTCTTTAGACGAGAATCAAAGCGTTTCAACAATAGTTGGTAGCAATGAACATAAAGAACTTGCTTATGAGATTTATAGAGAAAGTGTAACCATTGTGAAAAATGAAGATGTATTTCCACTTGTCGGTAATCAACGTATTCTTGTCATCCATCCGAATAATGGAACAACGATGCAAGTAGAAGACAAGAGATATGCTAATTTGTCCTTAGGGGCAGCTATTCAAGAACATGACCAAGATGCAGATGTACTACAAATAACAAATGCGGCAACGTTAGAAGAAGTTGAGTCAATTATTAATCGGTCACAAGACTACGACGCATTCATTGTTGGTACATTAACTGTTTCTCCGGGAAGCAAGCAGATTATCCTAGTTGAAAAATTACTTGAAACAGGTAAACCGGTTATTGTTATCGCGATGAGGAGTCCTTATGATCTGAAATATTTCCCTAATGTACCAGCATACATCAATACGTATGAATTTACTTATCCAGCATTAAAAGTAGCTGCGGGTGCCATCTTTGGGAAAGAAATTGTAAGTGGAAGGCTTCCGATTAAGATTGTATAGATTTCATGGGATAAGAAAAGAATTTGTTTAATCTTAACCTCCAAGAAAGGGGTTGTATCATAAATGGCGGAAAACACCATTTCTAGTAGTCCTCCTAAAAAAAGAAAATATAATTGGAGGAAAATGAAACTAAATTGGCAGCTATATTTACTATTAGCTCCGGGTATTATTTACTTTCTAGTTTTTAAATATTATCCAATGTATGGTGTGCAAATAGCATTTAAGGATTTCCGAGCAATTGATGGAATATTTGGTAGTGCGTGGGTTGGTTTTGATCACTTTATTCGCTTTTTTGATTCCTACTACTTTTGGGATTTAATAAAAAATACCTTAGGAATAAACTTATATGGTTTAGCGTTATTTCCAATCTCTATAATCGTTGCATTGGCGCTTAATGAGTTAAGAGATAGTAAATTCAAAAAAACCGCTCAAACGATTACATATGCACCACACTTTATATCCATTGTTGTATTTTCAGGGATGATTATTGCCTTTTTGGACCCAGCAACAGGGATTATCAATAATTTTATCCAGCTTCTAGGCTTTGAACCTATTAACTTCATGACAGAACCTGGTTGGTTTAAATCCATCTTTGTTTGGTCGAATGAGTGGCAAAATCTTGGATGGGGAGCAATTATCTATTTGGCTGCATTAGCAGGGGTTGATCCACAGTTACATGAAGCGGCTAAAATTGATGGAGCCACAAGGCTTCAACGAATATGGTACATCAATATACCAAGTATACTACCAACGATTATTATCCTTCTAATATTAAATATGGGTAATATGATGTCAATTGGATTTGAAAAAATCTTATTACTACAAAATGAGTTGAATTTAGAATCATCACAAGTAATTCAAACATATGTATATGAATCTGGTTTGTTACATGGACAATATAGTTATTCAACAGCAGTAGGGTTATTTAATTCAGTTATAAATTTCTTAATATTAATATTCTTCAACCGATTAGCTAGAAGGACGGGTACAAGCTTATGGTAAAGGAGTATCCATAATGAGCATAAAACAAACGAAGTCTGATAAAGTATTTGATATTTGTAACAAACTATTAGTATGGTTTTTCATCATTATTATTTCGTACCCATTGATTTACATCGTCAGTGCTTCTATAAGTGATCCTGAATATGTGAATTCGGGTAAGATGTGGCTTTTTCCACAAGGAATTACATTTGAAGGTTATGAAAGGGTTTTCCAGAATAGTGAAATCTGGCTTGGCTACCGCAATACCATTTTTTACACATTGTTTGGAACGTTTATTAACCTATTCGTAACATTGCCAATGGCATATGCACTATCAAGACAGCAACTAGTAGGGAAAAAAGTCATAATGGCTATGCTAGTATTTACCATGTTTTTCGAGGGTGGTTTAATTCCTACCTATTTATTAATTCGTGACCTTGGCATGATTGATACAATTTGGGCAATGGTGCTACCGAATGCGGCAGCGATGTGGAATATTATTGTTACGATGACATTCTTTAAAGTAACGATTCCAAGAGGATTGGAAGAAGCTGCTGAAATAGATGGTGCTTCACAGATAAGGACATTTCTCCAAATTGTTTTACCATTATCTGCGCCAATCATAGCAGTTATGGCTCTATTCTACGGTGTTGGTCACTGGAATCAATACTTTAATGCATTAATTTACTTGCAAGATAGAGAACTATTCCCATTGCAATTATTCCTAAGGGAAATACTTGTACAACAGCAACTTACAACTGAACTGATGCAACAAAGTGGAGCTGTAGAGGCATTGAGTGAACACGCTAGAATTGCTGACATCATTAAATATGCTGTTATGATTATATCTGCTGCACCTTTACTTATAGTTTATCCATTCCTACAACGCTTCTTTCTTAAAGGCGTTATGATTGGATCGATTAAAGAATAAAGACAATAGGATAAGTTGGTTTACCTACCGATTTATCCTACGATGGAGGTGGAGAATTCACTACTAGCTTTACATTTTCTAATCAATTTACTTTAAAAGGGGAGAATTAGAGTGAGGATGAAAAAGCGTTTATTAGGATTAATTGTATTGCTAATCACTGCAGTTGTCATTGCAGCATGTTCGAACGATGAGAAGAATAGTCAAGAAGATAGTGAACCATCAGATAATTTTAATGCGACAGGTTATCCAGTTGTTGATGAGCCTATTACGTTAGAAATAATGGGTAAGAGATCACCAATTCAGCCAGAGTGGCAAGAAATGGGGTTCTTCCAAGAAATGGAAGAATTGACTAATATTCAATTTGAGTATAGAACATCAACATCAGATGACTTCACACAGAATAAACAGCTTGCATTTGCAAGTTTAGATTTACCTGATTTATTTTATGGAGCAGATTTAACTGCTGGTGAAGAGGTTGATTTTGGTTCTCAAGGATTGTTAATTCCGCTAGAAGATTTAATTAAAGAGTACGCACCAAATATACAAAAACTATTAGATGAAAATCCAGAGCTTGCGGCTTCTATTACAACACCAGATGGTCATATCTATGCATTACCAGCATTAGACCAGGCGGCAACTTCAAGAACACCAATCATGTGGATGAATGGACCATGGCTTGAAGAGTTAGGCGCTGATCGACCTTCAACAATGGATGAGTTTTATGAATTATTAAAACGATTTAAAGAGGAAGACCCAGGTAATGTTGGGGATGTTATTCCGTTAACAGCAAATACACCTGCAGATTTACGAGTTGGTTTACTACCGAATTTCGGCATTGTACAGGATGATGGTATATATGAAGAGGATGGTGTAGTAGAATTTGCTTGGGTTCAAGAGGAATTTAAAGAATATCTTAAATTCCTAAATCGACTATATGATGAGAATTTACTAGATAATGAGATGTTCGCACATACATGGGAACAATTTGTTGCCAAGGGACAACGCACAGGTATTTTCTCTACTTGGCCAATTGTTCAAGTAGGATTTGAAGATCCGTCTGAAGCTTTAAATTACCCGATGCTTCCTCCTATGACAAGTGCAACAAATGATGAGAAACAAACAATTGAGTACAGCGAAATCTTTAGAGGAAGAGCAGCAATTACAAAAGATAATGAACATCCAGAAGCTACAATGCGTTGGCTTGATTACCTATATACAGAAGAAGGTACGATTCTTTCTCGGTTAGGTATTGAAGGGGAAACATATGAATGGAATGAAGATGATCAATGGATCTTGTTATCTCAAGATGGATTAAGTACTACGGAAACAAATTCTAAGCATGCACCAGGTGTTGGTACAAGTGTTCCAATGGTTCTAACCGATGAATTCTATTCTAAAGAGGGAGGAAATCCATCGATTCTAGAAATCTATGACTGGGCAAATGAAGATCTAATCCCATATGCAAAATCACCATATCCTCAAGTATATTTTTCGGTTGAGGAGCAACAAAGAATTAGTACGTTGAAGGTTGATATTGATAGCTATTTTGAACAAATGGAAGCTAAATTTATTACAGGTGGAGAGTCGATCGATGAGATGTGGGATGAATATGTAGGTACACTTATGGATTTAGGTGTCGAAGAATTAATAGAAATTCATCAAGCTGCATATGATCGCTGGTTAGAAACACAGTAAATCGACATAGAATTTTAATAGTAGTGCAGCCTGAATCTTTGGGCTGTTACTACTTCATTCATTACGAAATATAGTTAAAAAGAGGCGATAAGCATGGGACTTGAAGGAGTAGTTTGGAAATTATATAGCATTTCAAATGGAATAATGAAATTGATTTATCTTAATGCATTGTGGATTGTTTTCTCATTGTTAGGGTTGGTTGCCTTTGGTTTTTTTCCAGCAACTGCGGCAATGTTTGCAGTTGCACGAAAATGGGTTTTTGGGGAAACTGAAATTCCAGTTTTTAAGACGTTTTGGAAAACATATAAAACAGGCTTTCTACAAACGAATATCATAGGTTTTATATCGGCATTAGTAGGAATTCTATTATATGTTGATTTACGATTTTTTCAAAACTCCGAACATGTGTTACTGTCCTTTTTAGCTTTCTTTATCATTTTTGCTTTATTTATTTATTTTGCAGCTGTTTTGTACATTTTTCCTATGTATGTTCATTTCGATTTTAAGACATTGGAATATCTGAAACAAGCAATTATTTTAGTTATTGGAAAACCTTTAAACACAATTATGATAATTGTTGGAAGTTACTTACTATATGTTGTACTAAGTATGTTACCAGTTTTATGGATTTTTATAAGTGGTAGCCTTGCAAGTGTCGTATTAATGTGGATTGCAAGCAAATCCTTCCCAAGACATGAATTTCAAGCAGGTGGTGTCGAATGAAGCTCGGACTAGATATTTTCTTAGAATATGAATATAAGCAATTTAAGGGAAAACGTGTAGGTCTCGTAACAAATATGACTGGTGTAAATGGCAAATTGATACCGTCCATTGATCTATTTCACAGGCATCCAGATATTTTACTAACAGCATTATATGCACCAGAACATGGGATACGCGGTGATGCAAAAGAAGGAGAAAAAGTAGATTCAATGATAGATTCTTATACTGGACTACCAGTATATAGTTTATATGGAGCCACACGAAAACCTAGTAATGATATGTTAGAAGCAGTAGATGTTGTCGTATTTGATTTACAGGATATTGGTGCTAGGTATTATACATTTATTTATACCATGGCCTATGTGATGGAAGCTTGCGCTGAAAATGGGAAACACTTTGTCGTACTAGATAGACCGAACCCAGTTTCTGGTGAAAAGATGGAAGGTAATTTAGTTGAGGAGGAAGTCCGCTCGTTTGTTGGGTTACTTCCAATACCGAACAGGCATGGTATGACAGTGGCAGAACTGGCTTTAATGTATAAACATGAATTTGGTTATAACTGTGAATTAACCGTTATTCCGATGCAAGGTTGGAAGCGAAATATGTATTATGATGAGACGGGACTGTTTTGGGTACCACCATCTCCAAATACAACCAATATTGATATGAATATACTTTATCCAGGTACTTGTTTAATAGAAGGAACGAATTTATCTGAAGGAAGAGGAACTACAAGACCATTCGAACAAGTAGGGGCACCGTTTATTGATGGTCAGAAGCTAGCAAAGGCATTTAATCAAAAAAATGTCACCGGTGTTTTAGCACGTCCAACATCGTTTATTCCTACCTATCAAAAGCATAAAGATGAAATTTGTGGAGGTATACAATTACATATTGTAGATCGTAAAGAATTACACTCATTAGAAGCAGGGCTAATCTTACTAGAGACAATCGCCGAAATGTATTCAAATGATTTTAGCTTTTTGAAAAACGAAAATGAAAAGTATTTCTTTGATCTATTAGCAGGAACGAAAGAATTGAAAGGTAAAATATTGGAGGGTTCAGTGGAAGAATTCTTAACTTCTTGTAATCAACAAGTGGATTACTTTCAACAATTTAAAGAACCATATCACTTATACAAATAGGATGGATAATAAATGAATAAATTATCAACATTGACAACTGAAATGAGAAATATAGATTCCACTAATATAGATGCATTGTCTACATTAGAAGTCTTAGAAACAATTAATAAGGAAGATATGACCGTTGCTGAAAGTGTTCAGAAGGTTTTGCCTCAAATTGAATTAGCGGTCGATACGGTTTATCATGCAATAAAACAAGGTGGAAGACTATTTTACGTTGGGGCTGGAACAAGCGGAAGAATTGGAATTCTTGATGCTGTGGAATGTCCTCCAACTTATAGTACGCCTCCAGAACTCGTACAGGCAGTAATGGCTGGTGGTATAAAGGCTATTGAGAAAGCAGTTGAAGGGGCAGAGGATGATGAAGAGCTAGGAGCACTGGATTTACATGAAAGAAATGTAACCGAACTTGATGTTGTAGTTGGAATAGCTGCGAGTGGAAGAACACCATATGTTTCTGGAGCGTTAAAATACGCGCAAAAGATTGGTGCAAGCACAGTTAGTCTTACAAGTAATAAGGATTCTGTTATTAGTAAATATGCTGATATTCCTATAGAGGTTATTACTGGTCCAGAAGTTTTGACAGGCTCTACAAGGATGAAAGCAGCTACCGCTCACAAGCTTATACTAAACATGATTACAACTACAACAATGATAAAAATCGGTAAAGTTTATGAAAATCTAATGGTAGATTTAAAGGTTAGTAATTTGAAATTAAAGGAAAGAGCTAAAAACATTGTATCAATCATTACTCATGTACCAAATCAAAAAGCGGAAGAGATTTTAGAGAAGACAAAATATGAGGTGAAGCCCGCCATCATAATGATTAAAACAGGAGTTTCACTTGAGGAAGCGAAACAATATATCACAGAAGCGAATGGGTTTGTCAGAAAGGCAATCGAATTAGCAAATATAGGAGGACAATAGACATGTTTACATACAGATACTATCATTCCGGTGATGAGAAACAAATTGTTGACCTTTGGAATAAAACTTTATGGAAGGATCCAATCACTTCAAAACGGTTTCGTAATCTAGTATTATTGGATGCTAATTTTGATCCTGAAGGAATGCGTTTGGCATTTGATAAGGAACAATTAGTTGGAGTTGTATACGCTGTTCGAAGACAATTACCAATGTTCGAAACCGATTTAGAACCCGATAACGGCTGGATCCCTTTCTTCTTTGTATCTGAGGATTACCGGAAAACGGGTGTTGGAAAACAACTTATGGATGAAGCGGTAGGTTTCCTGAAAGAGAAAGGAAGAAAAAATGTATTTTTTGCTTCCTATGCACCAAATTACATCATGCCAGGAATTGATGAAGAATCCTACCCTGAAGCATATCAATTTCTAATATCGCAAGGATTTGCTAAACTTTATTCACCAATAGCAATGGATAGAAACTTAGTTGATTTTCGTTTATCTAATGAAATAAAAGAACTTGTGAAGTTAAGAGAGTCAGAGGGGTATACGTTTTCTTTAGCAGAAGATAAGGATCTATATGAAGTCATTCAATTTGCGAATGTAGTATTTAATCCTGATTGGGGTAGAGCAATACGTGAAGGGGTTCTTCAAGGATTGCCGATGGAGAGAATTCTTGTTGCAAGACATGAAAATAAAGTGGTAGGATTTTGTATCTTCGGTGGTTATGAAGGCGTCCCTGATCGATTTGGACCATTTGGTGTAGATCTAGAACAACAAGGGAAAAAATTAGGAAAGATTCTATTAAACTTATGCTTACAGCAGATGAAAGCTGAAAGTTTGCATGGTGCTTGGTTCTTATGGACTGGAGAAAAAACAAATGCAGGCTATCTATATAAAAACACAGGATTTGAGATTACTCGAACCTTTCATGTAATGAAGAAGGATATTTAATAAAGAAATGAGCTGATATCATGTCAACTTCTGGAGGTATCGTCATACTTTCTGAAATGCTATCTTTTTTGCCTCCATCTGAGAAGAAAATAGCTACCTATATAATTCAAAATCCACAGGAAGCTATTTCGCTAACTGCAAAGGAACTCGGAACGAGAAGTTCAACCAGTGGTGCGGCAGTAATAAGACTTTGTAAATCATTAAATTTAAACGGATTCCAGGATTTGAAGCTACGAATAGCAGGAGACCTTCAGAAGAAGAATACTCCTGAATTCAGTGATATTGAGCCCAATGAACCATTACGGTCCGTTATCGAAAAAATGACAAATAATACGATACAAACCATTCGTAAAACGGCCGATTTAATAAATGTAGATGAAGTAGAAAAGGCTGTACAAGTGTTAAGAAATGCAAGAAGAATTCACTTTATTGGAATAGGAGCTTCAGGTATTATTGCACAAGATGCAGAGCAAAAGTTTATTCGGATAAATAAAACTGCGTATGCATATACTGACACACACATGGCAGCCACGCAGATAGCAAATGCAAATGAGGAGGATGTTGTTGTTGGAATTTCCTTCTCTGGTGAAACGATAGAGGTTGCCAAGTTATTGCAATTAGCCAGAAGTAAAAATGTACGTACGATAAGTCTAACAAAGTATGGAAATCACAAAGTGACAGAGTATGCAGACATCAAATTATTTATTTCTGTAACAACGGAGCCGACGTTTCGAAGTGGTGCTACCTTTTCTCGTATGGCGCAATTGCAAGTAATTGATATTTTATTTATGAGTGTAGCATCACTGCAATATGATGAAACTCTCATGCATTTGAATGCAACACGAGAAGCGATCGAATTTCTAAAGAGTAATGGTAAGAAAAATAACAATTAAAATTAGGGCTAACTCGTGTGTGGGTTGGCCCTTTCGTGTAGTAGAGTGGGGGATTTTAAATGTATGTAATTGGAATTGATGGAGGCGGAACAAAAACAAAAGGTGTACTTGCGAATTCGAATGGAGAAATTATAGCTGAGACTATAGTAGGGGCATCCAATCCCAATAGTGTATTAGATGCTGACCTTAGAAATGAAATTGCAGAATTATTTCAATCATTGAAAATACAGAGTGGGGAACTATATTTGAAAGTGAGAAGGGTATATGCTGGCATGTCAGGGGTGGGCCATCCAACTGCAAGGAAGGATATGAAGGAGTTAATCAGTGCGCTCGTGCCTGATTCCATAAACGTTACCGTAAATCATGATGCAATAACGGCATTATATTCAGGTACTTTAGGAAACGCAGGAATCGTCCAAATTGCTGGTACTGGTTCAATCACCTTAGGATTGGGAGAAAATGGTGTTCTCAATCGAGTCGGTGGCTGGGGTTACTTATTAGGGGAAAAGGGTAGCGGATATGCACTTGGAAGTCAGGGGTTAGAAGCGGCTTTTTTGGCTCATGATGGTCTTGGAGATACAACGGAGTTACATCAATTGTTTCTTGATCATTTTCAGGTAACTTCATTACCAGATGCCATTCAAACAATCTATCGCGCTAAAAATTTGAAAGAGACAATTGCATTCTTAAGTAAACTTGTGATGAAAGCTGCAGACAATGGTGATCCTGTCGCTCAAAAAATCATTCATCATAATGCGGTACATATGGCCGAATCGATTTCGTATTTGTGTAAAAAGATGTTTATAGTAGGAGAAGCCGTTCCAGTTGTTTTAACAGGTGGTCTATTTAATAGATTCGATCTATTTCAGGATACAATGGAACTGGTCTTTTTAGAGAAGCAACTGAAAGTACAGTTAATAAAACCAGAGATGGAACCCGTAGGTGGTGCTGTAATTGCTGCGTTAAAAGAAGAAGGAATAGAGATTGAGAATCATTTCTCTGGGAAATTTAGTAATCGTTTATAGAAGAAATGTTTTCTGTAAAAGATAAAAGTACAGTTACTTTAAAAGGAAATAAAGAGACAAAGGAGTGAATTTATGCAATACATTGCTTGGAATATTGAAAGATTAGAAGAAGTGGTTGCATTATGGAATCAAGAATTAGGAAAAGACTTTCCAATGCGTGATGAACTTCTTATACAAAATAGCTTTTATGATATTAACGTTTTCAATGCTGGCTCTCTCATAGTAGTTAATGATCACAATCATGTAATTGGATTTGTTGTAACAAAAAAATGGCAGGATGACATAGATGTTGGTATTGGGAAAGATATGGGCTGGATTCAAGTATTATTAGTAGATAGTTCTTATCGAAATCAGGGAATAGGAGCTACATTACTACATCATGCAGAATCGAAACTAAAAGAACATGGTATAACTCGAATAATACTCGGAAAGGATGCATGGCATTACTTTCCTGGTATTCCAACGCAATATGAATATACTAAAAAGTGGTTTACAAAACATGGATATAAACTGAATGGAAAAGAGTTCGATTTGGATAACCATTATCATAAAGAAAACATGTCTATTCCTATTAAAGAAGGCGTAGAAGTATCACTTTTAAATATAGAAGAAAAAGGTCAATTTCTAAATTTTATGCATCGTTGTTTTCCAGGTAGATGGGAATATGAGGCCAAACAGTATTTTCAAAAGGGTGGTACTGGTAGGGAATTTGTCGTGCTAAAAAGGGAGAAACAAATTATTGGATTTTGTCGAATAAACGATTCTAAATCCCCTGTCATTGCCCAAAATGTATATTGGGCACCGCTTTATGAAGGAGAACTCGGAGGTATTGGACCGTTAGGCATTGATTCAAATGAGCGCAAGCACGGTTATGGATTGTTCATTGTAGAAGCGGCGATTGCCTATTTACGAAATAGAAATATTCATTCTATATTAATAGATTGGACGGGATTGGTAACATTCTATAATAAATTAGGTTTTAAGATTTGTAACAGCTATGATACGTATGAAAAGGACGTATAATTTAAAGGAGGATATTTATTATGAGGGGAAAAATACTTAATTTTTTCCAAAAGGAAATTGATCTAGAACACATTCCTGGCGCTGCACTGAGTATATCCTATAAAGGCGAGATTATAGTAGAAGAAATTGTAGGAAATAGGGTTGTCTATCCTGAAAAGGCACCAATAAAAATAGATACAGTGTTTGATTTAGCTTCTCTTACCAAAGTAGTTGGAACATTACCTGCTATTTTAAGACTAATAGAAAGTGGGGATGTTAGATTAGATGATTCAATCGGTTACTTTTTACCAGAATTTGCTCACAATGGGAAGCAAGATATTACAATCAGACATTTATTAACCCATACATCAGGGTTACCTGCACATAAACAATATTACTTGGAAAATCTGTCTACCAATCAGATTTTAGAAAGAATCTATGAGCAATCGCTTGAATATGAAAGCGGAACCAAAGTGGTTTATAGTGATTTGGGATTAATTACTTTGTATAAGGTGATTGAAACAGTAACAGGCGATACATTTGCACATTTTCTTGAGAAAGAGTTCCTTAAACCACTAGAGATGTTCGACACGGGATTTAATCCAACATTTGAACGGGAACGGTATGCGGCAACAGAGTTTAGTGAGAAACGAAATGATTATAAGCATGGTATTGTGCATGATGATAATACGGAATCAATGGGGGGCATTAGTGGTCATGCAGGTTTGTTTTCTACCCTTCATGACTTACAAAACTATGCTTCTATGATAGAAAATGATGGTGTTTTTAAAGGGAAGCGAATTTTATCTGAAGCTGTTTTAAATTTATCGAGAAGAAACTATACTCCGTTTGATAGCGAATATCGAGGTTTAGGATGGATATTAAACAGTCCAACATTATCCTCTTGTGGTGATTTATTTTCAAATGAATCTTATGGACATACAGGTTTTACGGGTACAAGTATCTGGTTCGATCCGGAGATAGATTTACACGTGATTCTATTAACGAATCGAGTTCATTTTGGAAGACATCCGCATATCTTAAGATTAAGACCAAGATTACATAATTTAATACGATCATACTTTTAATAAATCTCTTTTAGAAAGGAAATATCATGAAACAATCCAAATATGTTGTTGGTCTAATGTCTGGAACATCATTAGATGGTATTGATGCAGTGGTAGTAGAGATAAAGGACATAGAGGGAAATATTGATATGGAGCTCTTGTGTTTTTTAACATTGCCTTATTCTAGCGCCATCAAAGAACAAATACTAATGTTATGTGATCCTCACCAAGCTAGGATTGAGGACATTTCTTCTATGAATATGTTATTAGGTGAATTATTTGCTAATGCCTCACTACAAGTTATTAAAGAAGCAGGTTTATTACAAAAGGATATTTTACTTATTAGCTCCCATGGTCAGACAATTTTCCATCAGCCTGACTCAAAACTATTAGATGGTAGGGAAATTACTTCTACGCTTCAAATTGGAGATATCGGTGTTATAGCTGAACGTACAGGGATTACGACAATTGGTGACTTCCGGACACGAGATATGGCGGCAGGGGGAAAGGGCGCGCCTTTAGTTCCGTACGCTGATTATATGTTGTTCCGTGAAAAGAATTATGGGAGAGTATTGGTAAATATAGGTGGCATTTCGAATATTACCACCCTACCTAAAAATTGTGCGAAAACAGATATTTATGCTTTTGATACTGGGCCAGGGAATATGCTAATTGACGCTTTTGTAGAATGGGTTACGAACGGAAATCAAACTTATGATAGAGATGGAAAACTAGCATCCAAAGGGGAAGTTAATGATGCTTGGCTTAAAGAACTATTAGAGCATCCCCATTACAAGCTTCAACCTCCAAAAAGTACGGGAAGAGAGATGTTTGGAAAAGCGTATGCTACAAAATTATGGCATGAAGCAGCGAACCTCAAGTTACGTGATACGGATAAAATAGCAACGATTACAGCACTAACAGCAAAGTCAATTGTTAACGAAATTAATAGATATATAGAGCCTGGTGAGATAAAAGAAGTATTAATCAGTGGCGGAGGTGGATTTAATCACACATTAATGAATATGATTAAATCTTATTTGCCCAACGATATCGATTTTAAAAAAACAGATGAATATGGTATGCCTGCAGATGCAAAAGAGGCAATGGTATTTGCTCTCCTTGGCTATCAATGTTTTAACAAAAGGACGAATAATTTGCCAGCTGCCACAGGAGCGGAGAAATCAGTGATAATGGGAAAGATTGCTTGGTGAGTGATTGGGCCCGTCGGTGCGGCCATGGGGACGGGTACATCGTCCTAAAAGTAAGAGATCCCAGAGTGACGGGATTTCAATTAAAGAAGCGTTTGAAAGAGATAGAATGTATCTACAGGAAAACTCAGCTTCAAGATAAGGATAAAGTGGACCTTCAAAAAGTGTAAATGTAGATTGTAAGTACAATTACAAATTTTTATTATGAAATTGGATAGTAATATAGTTGATTATTCTGTAAAATATACATTATCAGAATAATAACAATAAAAAGGAGTGTGCAAATTGGTTAAAATAGCTGTATTAGGAAAAGGTCCCGCAAGAAAAGAACATTTGAAAACATGGTCAGCAATTTCAGGTGTAGAAGTTGTCGGTGAGAAAGAAAACCTTAGTCTGCAAGAGGCCCTTTCTTTAGATGTTGATGTTGTCGACCTTTGTTTGCCGTTAGACCAGCGTGCAGATTATATTCGCCGTGCTTCTAAAAAAGGACTTCATATAATCTGTGAGGCACCAATTGCTCAAAGTGTGGAAGAAGCTGAATCGATTGTAAAAGCATGTAGCCAAAATCAAACGAATCTGTACCTTGGAAATTCACATCGTTTCCATCCAGCATATGTCAACGCTAGGGAGCAACTTGAAGATGGAAGTTTGGGTAACCCAGGCGTTCTTCGTATAACACACAGTATACCGCGTCCAGAGAAGGAAGCCGACTTATTTCTTCAAGTTGGAAATGCCGATTTTGATTGGCTAGTTTGGGCATTAGGTGATGTCGAGAGAGTTACAGCGAAACGAGTACAAAAAAAGCGTCAAGACGGAAGTTTACTAGAATTTGCTTTAGTTACATTAAGAATGGAGAACCAAGCAATCGCGCATGTGGAATTATCCTGGTCGACGGAAAAAGTTGAACAAACGTTTGAACTAACTGGTGAATATGGGATGCTTACCTATAATGGAAAGGAAAGTAATCCAATTCAGGTGGAGCTTACTTCTGGTAACCTAGATGTAGAAGAAGGACTTTTTGTGAAAAATCCACTTAGGCGTGAAATGGAAGCAATCATAAATTCGCTCAATTCGGAAGGCAGCGTGCCGTTCACACCAGTGGATGCGATGAAAGCAATGAAAATAGCAGAAGCAGCGAAACATTCCGTAGCAATTGGTGAACCTGTCTCACTGAAAAGAGGTGCTTTATTATGAAAATAGGTATCATTAGCTTTGCCCATATGCATGCATTGAGTTATGCAACTTACCTGCTGCAACATCCTGAAGCAGAGTTAGTAGGGATATGGGATGCAGAGAAAAAACGCGGCAAGGAAATGGCACAAAAATTTGATACAAACTTTTATTTAGACCTTGATGAATTTTTACAAACAGACGTTGAAGCTGTCATTGTATGTTCGGAGAATGTGAACCATAAAGAACACGTAATAAAAGCTGCAAGATATCGAAAACACATTTTATGCGAAAAACCAATCGCAACAGAAGTGGAAGATGCAAAGGCAATGATTGAAGCATGTGAGAAGAGTGAGGTTATTTTACAAGTTGCCTATCCAGTTCGCTTTGTACCAGCTATTCAGCAAGTAAAACAGATGATTGAGTCAGGTCAAATAGGTGAAGTGGTTGCCGTAAATGCAACAAACCATGGACAAATGCCTGGTGGATGGTTTGTTGAAAAGGAATTATCTGGTGGCGGTTCAGCAACAGACCATATTGTACATATCATGGATCTGCTGCGCTGGATTCTAAAGGATGAAGTGAAAAATGTGTATGCAGAATTAGACACAAGATTTTATGATATTGATGTTGAAGATTGTGGTTCGGTTTTGCTTGAACTGGAATCAGGTGTCATCGCCTCAATCGATCCAAGCTGGTCAAGACCTGCTACCTTTCCAACATGGGGTGATGTAACGATGAAAATTGTTGGAACAGAAGGAACGATTGCTGTTGATGCCTACAAACAATATTCACTTCTTTATAACGATAAAGATGGAAGAATACAACAGAAACCATGGGCTGATGACATGGATGAAGGACTTGTAAATGATTTTATCGATTGTATAAAAACGAGAAGAGAACCGTTTATCACTGGAACAGATGGATTAAGGACATTAGAAGTGGTAAAGGCCGCATATATGTCGAATGAATTAAAGCGAACGGTTACAATCGAACGTTGACTTAACATAGATAGAAATGAATGAATTGGAACAGGGCCATAAGCAATCTAGAAATATGGCCCTGTTCCAAGGTGAAGGACAGTTAAAGGAGGAATAATTATGGATCTTCGTGTAGGTATTATCGGTGCTGGAGGAATAGCTAAAGATGTACATGTACCAAATTATCTAAAGCATCCTGATAAAGTAAAAGTAGTGGCAGTTGCTGATATCTCGATCGATAATGCAAAAAGCTTAGCGACACAATATGACATACAACATGTTTTTACAGATTATAAAGAAATGTTAGAAACAGTGGAATTGGATGCAGTGAGTATTTGTACACCAAATAAATTTCATGCAGAAGCTACAATTGCAGCATTACAAGCAGGGTGTCATGTACTATGTGAAAAACCACCTGCAATGACTGTAGAAGAAGCAGAAGAAATGGAAAAGGAAGCAGAAAAGGCTGGGAAAATGTTAACCTATGGCTTATGTTATCGTTACTCAGCGGAGGTTCGTACGTTAAAACGGTTTATAGATGCTGATGAACTTGGCCATGTGTATGCTGCTCGTGTTCACGCACTCCGTAGACGTGGTATTCCGGGATGGGGTGTTTTTACGAACAAAGCACTTCAAGGTGGCGGTCCACTCATTGATATTGGTGTCCATATGCTTGATACAGCCCTTTATCTAATGGATTACCCTGAACCAGATACCGTTCTAGGTGTTACGTATCAGATGCTAGGTAATAAAAAAGGTGTGGGGATTCTTGGTGAATGGGATTATGAAAACTTTTCTGTTGAGGATATGGCACGTGGTTTAATTACGTTTAAAAATGGTGCATCCATTATAATCGAATCTGCCTTTGCTGCAAATGTGGAAATACTAGATGAAATGTCTGTTACCTTAATGGGGGATAAGGGCGGTGCGGATGTTTTTCCGTTGAAAATAAACCAAGAAAAACATGATACATTAATTGATATTACGCCCTCTTACCTACCGAAAAAAGATAGATACGAATTGCAAATTGAACAGTTTATTCATACTTGTTTAACGGGAGAAGAACCGATTAGTACAGCAAGGCAAGGAGTATTTCTTCAAAAGATTATTAATGGATTATATGAATCTGCTAAAACGGGAGAAGCGGTAAAGCTATCGTAAGGACTACAAAGAATCGGTAAATCTTCTAGACAAGAAGAAAGAGAGGGAAATAGAAAATGTTAAAGGTTGGTGTGATTGGTATTGGGTCAATCTCAGACTCACATATTAATAGCTATGTAAAGAATGAGAGAGTTGAACTTGTTGCTTTTTGTGATGTGAATGAAAAGCGGTTAAAGGAGAAAGCGAAAAAGTATGAGGTTGAGCAATGTTATACAGACTATCCTGAATTGCTAGAAGATAAATCGATTGACGCTGTCAGCATTTGTACATGGAACAATTCACACGCCGAAATTGCAATTGCAGCACTGGAGGCTGGAAAGCACGTTCTCGTAGAAAAGCCACTGAGTATGACAGTAAAAGAAGCAAAAGCAGTGCAAGAAGCTGCAGGGAAAACAGGAAATGTACTGCAGGTCGGTTTTGTGCGTAGACATGGAGATAATGCAAAGCTATTGAAACAGTTTATTGATCATGGTGATTTGGGAGAGATTTATTATGCAAAAGCTTCTTGTTTAAGAAGATTAGGAAATCCCGGTGGATGGTTTAGTGATAAAAAGAGGTCAGGTGGAGGGCCATTAATAGATTTAGGTGTTCACATGGTCGATATTTGTTGGTATCTAATGGGAAAACCAAGGCCAGTATCGGTTAGTGGGAATACGTATCATAAACTAGGAAATCGAAGTAATGTAAAAAATCTATCATTCTACAAAGCAGCAGATTATGACCCTTCCATAAATAGTGTGGAAGATTTAACCAATGCAATGATTCGATTTGAAAATGGTGCTTCTTTGCTAGTAGATGTGAGCTTTACCCTTCAGGCTAAGAAAGATGAAGTATCAGTGAAATTATTTGGTGATAAAGGTGGAGCTGAAATCGAACCAGAGCTAATGATTGTTAGTGAACAACATGACACAATCTTAAATATGACGCCTCAGATGGATACATTGGGATTTGATTTTGCTAAGGCATTTTCGAATGAAATTAACCAATTTGTTTCCTGTTGCCTTGATGGTACAGAAAATATTGCTCCAGTTGAAGATGGTGTGGAGGTAATGAGGATGTTACAAGGAATCTATGAATCGGCTGAAACGGGTAAAGAAGTCTATTTGTAGGTGATGTTATGACTTAAATAAAGTAGGAAAATGAGGAGGTTTTATATGAAAATAAGTGTAAGCATGTATAGTCTGCATAAAGTAGTGAATAAAGAAAATTGGACGGTTCTAGATTTTATTGATTATGCAAAAAGTATCTCATTAGATGGCGTTGAATTACTGGACATTTATTGGAAGGATAAAGAAGCAGAAATCGAACAGGTGAAAAGGGTGCTAGAAGATGAGCAAATGATCGTTTCTGCATATGATGTAACGAATAATTTTGTGAAAGAGACGGCTGAGGAACGTAAGCAGCAAGGGGAAAAGGTTCTGGACGGAATACGTGTTGCAAAACAATTAGGGACAGACGTCGTTCGTGTGTTCTGTGGAGATTTAAATGGAGAGCTTACCTATAAGGATGGTCAAAATTGGATTGTAGAAGGGTTGAAAGCATGCGCAACTCTTGCTGAGGAAGAAAAAATCTATTTGGCGATTGAAAATCATGGACTTTTAGCCGGAAAAAGTGAACAAGTGGAAGAAATCATTCAAAAGGTGAATAGTCCTTATGTCAAATCAACATTTGACACAGGAAACTTCTTATTAGTACATGAAGAGCCAACCAAAGCCTTCGAACGCTTAAAGGATAAGATAGTACATGTTCATTTTAAGGATTTTAGAAAGAAACGTAAGGATGAAAATATACCTGCATTTCTTTCTGTTAAAGAGGAAGAGTTAATTGGAACCGTACCAGGGGATGGACAAGTTGACCTTGATTACATTGTTAAAGGATTAAAAAATGCGAATTATGGCGGATTTTTATCTGTTGAGTATGAAGGTCCTGATGATCCAAAAACATCTACAGCGGAAGCGGTAAAAAGATTAAGAGATTTACGGGAGGCATGAGAAAGTTCTATGTTAATAAAAAGGAAAGAGGTAGGAATAAAAGTAATTTATTTTAGAAAGATCTGAACCATGCCTCAAAATCATTTATTACAATCCAAATTACTACGGATTTGATATAAGCTTTGGACTTATTTAATACATAACGACTAGATACTCTAACATTATTAAAAACTATTAATAATAGGATTAATCCATACTAGAAAATAGAGAATGAAAGATGAAACTTCTTAAGAAACAAATAGATCACGCAATTTGCGGATGTCGTCCTTCTTGGAGGCGCGAAGGAGTCACCTCTAGAGAGTGGATCACTTACAGCAAAGATTTCCCAGCTGTACATCGTTGATCTGCTATGTACAGGAATTGCATTACGTACAAAGGAAAAGACCTTGGAAATGAAAAAGAAAACAGCGCAGTCTGTTGTTAATAAGATTTACTGATAGGGCAGAGTAGGTGAAGTGATGAAATAATACATCCCTTGGTATTTTACTTATTGCTGATAACTTATTATCAAATACACCTTTTGTCGTGGTATGATTGCATTTGGAGGGGAATCGTTATTATGAATATTATTAAAGTAAAAGACTATGAAGCCTTAAGTGAGAAAGCGTGTGAGTACCTTATAGACAGGATACGAGCGGTAGAGAAGACGGTGCTTGGGTTAGCAACAGGCTCAACGCCAGAAGGTTTGTACAAACGTTTGATTGAAAAATATCGTGAAGGGAACGTTTCTTTTAAAGACGTTACGACCTTTAACTTAGATGAGTATGTTGGGTTGAAAAAAGAAGATCCGAATAGCTACTATTATTTCATGAAGGATAAATTGTTCAATCATATTGATGTAGAAATGGAAAATGTCTATTTACCAAAGGGTGTTGTTGCTGATCTTGAGGGAGAATGTTCTGAGTACGAAAGATTAATCCAAACAGCAGGTAACATCGATGTCCAGATCCTAGGATTAGGATTAAATGGGCATATTGGTTTTAATGAACCAGGTACTGCTTTTTCGAGTAGAACCCATATTGTTGAGCTAGATGCATCTACAAGAGAGGCAAATGCGCGTTTCTTTGATTCCATTGATGAGGTACCAACACAAGCAATTACAATGGGTATTGAAACAATTATGGAGAGTAAAGAGATTGTGTTGCTCGTTTCTGGTGAGAAGAAGGCAGAAGCTGTGAAGCAGTTGATAGAAGGAGAAGTTAGTGAAGATTTTCCTGCGACTGTCTTGCGGAATCATGATAAAGTAACATTGATTGCAGATGAAGGGGCTTTAGGGAAAGTCGGTAAAAGCCTTTTATTGAAGTAATACTTAATTGAATTAGTATATTTAAGGGGACAGCTTGACCATGTTTAGATGCTAAAAGGTAATCTTTTCATGGAAAATATAAAAAAAGCGACGCTACATCCAAAAGATGATTTCTGTATTGAACAGGAATCATCTTTTTTATCTCTAAAAATTGTACATTCCAGATGAAAGTCGGAGTATATTCATCAATCCATTCCACAAAAAAGAAGTTAAATTCCTGTACGAACGAGTGAAAGATAATGGATGTTTAGATGAAAATGAAGGAGCTCAACTAGGTAGTTGGCGATCACCCTGTTGATAGTAGTCCAATACGTTTAGTTATTTATAGGTAGTTTACTAGTTATACGAGGAAATGATACATTCCTTTCTGTAAAACTAACAATCACATAAACGATATGTCCAATACTTACACCATTCCCTTAACAATCCATTTATAAGTTTTCTAAATGATGCATATTATCTCTTGATTGTACGTACAATTTATATTAAAATAACATCATACAAACCAAACATACGTATAAGGGTTGTTAAGTGGAAAGGTGTTGATTTCTATTGATGAAAGAATTAAAGGAACAAGTATTAGAAGCGAATTTAGCACTCCCTAAACACGGACTAGTTACATTCACGTGGGGAAATGTAAGCGGTTTTAATAAAGAAGATGGCTTAGTTGTTATTAAACCAAGCGGCGTTCCTTACGAGGAATTAACTGTAAATGATTTAGTTGTACTAGATTTAGAGGGAAATATTGTAGAAGGGCATTTAAAACCTTCCTCAGATACACCCACACATTTAGTTCTATATAAAAACTTCCCAGATATTGGGGGGGTGGTACACACGCACTCTCCGTGGGCAACTAGTTGGGCTCAAGCAGGACAATCACTACCATGTCTTGGTACAACGCAAGGGGATTATTTCTATGGATCTATTCCGTGTACGCGTCGAATGAAACCAGAGGAGGTCAGGGGTGAGTACGAGTACGAAACAGGGAATGTTATTGTAGAAACGTTTTCTAAGAATGGTATTGATCCAAATGACATTCCTAGTGTATTAGTTCATAGTCATGCTCCATTTAATTGGGGTAAAGATGCACGTGATGCAGTGCATAATGCAGTTGTCCTAGAAGAAGTAGCAAAAATGGCGTTACACACTTATCAAATCAATCCGGATACTCCCTCGATGGATCAAGTTTTATTAGATAAGCATTATTTAAGAAAACATGGCGCAAATGCATATTATGGTCAATAAAAGTAAGGAGGACACCTATTATGACAACAAAATATACAATCGGTGTTGATTATGGAACAGAATCAGGTCGTGCCGTTCTCGTTTCTTTAGTTGATGGAAAAGAAATCGCTGATCATGTTACTCCATATCGACACGGTGTAATAGACGAGGAATTACCAGAATCAAAAATTAAATTAGGTTATGAATGGGCGCTTCAACATCCAGCAGATTATATTGAAGTGTTAAAAACTTCTATTCCAGCTGTTTTAAAAGAAACAGGTATTAATCCAGTAGATGTAATCGGAATAGGAATTGATTTTACTGCATGTACGATGCTCCCTGTTGATCAAAATGGAGCACCATTATGTTTCAATCCTAAGTTAAAAGATAATCCACACAGCTGGCTGAAGTTGTGGAAGCATCATGCGGCTCAACCAGAAGCGGATAAATTAAATGCAATTGCAGAGCAACGAGGTGAAAAGTTCTTACCACGCTATGGTGGGAAGATTTCATCAGAATGGATGATTGCAAAAGTATGGCAAATCCTTAATGAGGCACCTGAAATCTTTGATCAGACAGATAAATTTGTGGAAGCAACAGATTGGGTTATTTCACAATTAACGAACAATCTTGTACGTAATAGTTGTACTGCTGGATATAAATCGATTTGGCATAAACGTGATGGCTATCCTAGCAATGATTTCTTTAAAGCATTAGATCCACGTTTGGAAAATCTGGCGGAAACGAAATTACGTGGCGATATTTTACCACTTGGAACAAAAGCTGGAGAGTTAACGAAGGAGATGGCAAATGCAATTGGCCTAAATGCAGGAATTGCCGTTGCTGTCGGGAACGTAGATGCACATGCAGCTGTTCCGGCAATGGGAGTTGTAACCCCTGGAAAAATGGTGATGGCAATGGGGACATCTATTTGTCACATGGTACTTGGAACAGAAGAAAAGCAAGTGGAAGGTATGTGTGGAGTTGTTGAAGATGGAATTATTCCAGGCCTTTACGGATATGAGGCAGGGCAGTCAGCAGTAGGTGATATTTTTGGGTGGTATGTCGATCAAGCAGTTCCAAGCGATGTGAAAGAAGCGGCAGATAAAAAGGGATTAAATGTTCACCACTATTTAGAGAAAGAAGCAACTAAATATCAACCTGGAGAAATTGGTTTATTAGCATTGGATTGGTGGAATGGTAATCGTTCTACATTAGTAGATACGAACCTAAGTGGCCTATTAGTGGGGATGACTTTACAAACTAAACCAGACGAAATTTATCGTTCATTACTAGAAGCAACAGCATTTGGTACCAGAAAAATTGTTGATGCATTTCATCAAAATGGGGTTGCGGTGGACGAACTGTACGTATGTGGTGGATTACCACAAAAAAATCAATTGCTCCTACAAATTTATGCAGATGTTACAAACCGTACCATTAACGTGGCTGATTCCAAACAAACTCCAGCATTAGGTGCAGCGATGTTTGCGGCGGTTGCAGCGGGAGTTGAAAATGGCGGATACGACACGATCGTTAATGCTGCTGAAAAGATGGCACGGGTGAAAGAAGAAACGATTGTACCAATACCTGAGAATGTAGAAATCTATGAAAAACTTTACCAAGAATACACTAAACTTCATGATTACTTTGGACGAGGCGAAAATGATGTAATGAAAAGATTGAAGGCGATTCGTCCAGATGTAAAAGAAACAATTACAGTTAACTAAGGGGGAAGAATCATATGTTAAAACTTAGACCATACGAATTCTGGTTTGTTACAGGTAGTCAACATCTATACGGCGAAGAAGCAATACAAGAAGTAGAAAGGCATTCAGTAGAAATGGTAACGGGATTAAATGAAAAAGGAAATTTTCCATCTAAGATTATATTCAAATCGGTATTAACTAATGCCTCTGACATCCACAAATTAATGCTAGAAGCGAATGCTGATGAAAATTGTGCAGGGTTAATTACGTGGATGCACACATTTTCACCTGCAAAAATGTGGATAGCGGGTTTAGATGCATTGAAAAAGCCACTATTACACTTGCATACACAATACAACCGTGACATTCCATGGGAGTCAATCGACATGGATTTTATGAACCTGAATCAGTCGGCACATGGTGATCGTGAATTTGGGTTTATGGTGACACGTCTTAAAGTACCAAGAAAAGTTGTTGTAGGTTATTGGCAGGATACGGAAACGAATAGCAAAATTTCAGGATGGATGCAAACAGCAGTTGCATTTACAGAAGGTACGAACGTTCGTGTAGCTCGTTTTGGAGATAATATGCGAAATGTTGCGGTAACAGATGGTGACAAAGTAGAGGCGCAAATTAAATTTGGTTGGACTGTTGATTATTACGGAATCGGTGATCTCGCCTCTGAGATTGCTTTAATTTCTGAAGAAGAAGTAGACAAATTGTATGATACGTATAACGAGTTGTATGAACTTCCTATTGAAGCGAATGAGCCAGGAAACGTTCGCAACTCTATTAGAGGACAAGCGCGAATCGAATTAGGACTAAAATCGTTCCTATCAAAGGGAAACTATAATGCATTTACTACTAACTTTGAAGATTTATATGGTATAGAGCAATTGCCAGGCTTAGCTGTTCAACGGTTAATGGCTGAAGGTTATGGATTTGCCGGAGAAGGAGATTGGAGAACGGCAGCATTGCTTCGAGTGATGAAAGTGATTTCGGATAATAAAGGTACCTCATTTATGGAAGATTATACGTACCACTTTGAACAAGGTAACGAAATGATTCTAGGTTCACATATGCTTGAAGTATGTCCTACGATTTCGGCAACGAAGCCTAGAATCGTTGTAAATCCTCTTTCGATGGGTGATCGTAAGGATCCAGCACGTCTCGTATTTGATGGTCGTGGAGGAGATGCAATAGCTGCTTCACTTGTTGAAATGGGAGGCCGCTATCGTCTAGTTATTAATGAGGTAAAAGCAGAACAACCAGAAATTGATACACCTAATCTACCTGTTGCGAAAGTATTATGGAAGCCGGAACCATCCCTGGCAGAATCAGCAGAAGCATGGATTTATGCTGGTGGTGCACATCATACTGTATTTTCATTTGAAGTTACAACGGAACAACTATATGACTTTGCAGATATGGCGAAGATTGAATGTGTTGTAATTGATAAAGATACGAACTTGAGACAGTTTAGAAACGAATTAAATTGGAATGAGGTAGTTTGGCGGAGGTAAAGTCTTTTCTTAGCATAGAAATTATGAAATCATATCAGGGGTTTACTTAAATTGGATACTATGTAAATACGGGTGGTATTCAATCTGTGTGGTTGACCCCTTATATGGTACTTTATTCATAAAAAATGCTATTTAGAAAATTGTTGCAAAATGTAATATAGTAGATTATAATCTAAACATAACATCTTATACGTACAAATTATAGGTAATTGACTTTAGTCGCCGAACATATTCGTATAGGATAACCAAAAAGGAACCAATAGTTATCATGTTATGATTCTGGGAGGTGATAGAATAATAGAGTAATTAATTTAAACCTTGTTTGTAAACGCTGTCAAGTTAGGCTGGTCTTTCCTTAATAAAAGTTTTAAGAAGTTGGGATTTGCGATGAAATACTGATTATAGTTTACAGTATAAAAATAATCCAGGGGGTTAAGCGCAATGAAGAAAATAATGATGATCTTATTTGTTTCTTTAATAGCAATTGGTTTAGCGGGCTGTAGTTCCGATGAAAATGTAATTGAATTTTGGACACCACTTACTGGTGATGATGGTGCATATATGAATGAGCTTGTTGATGAATATAATGAACAGTCTGAGCAAGAACTTGAAATTAAGCATGTTATTACATCTGATATGTACACGAAGCTTTATACGGTAATGAACTCTGGAAGTGGTATACCAGATCTTACGTTAATTCATGCTGACCGTGTCCCTAGTTTTGCTAAACAAGATTTATTAGAGCCGATGACTTCAATTATGGAAGCGCAATCAGAGTTGAATGAGGATAATTATTTATCTGAAGCATGGACGGCGGGGATTGTTGATGGAACGCAATACACAATTCCGCTAGATATCCATGGTAGTGCGATGTACTATAACAAAGATTTGCTAGCAAAATATGGCGTTGAGCACTTTTTAGATGACGATATAGTTACATACGACGAAATGCTATCTCTTGAAGGTAAATTAGATGAAGGTGATTACGTTGTTAACGATGCATTAATGGGGTGGGTGATCTTAGCGCAAATTCAAAACCTAGGTGGAGATATCCAGATTGACGGAGAACCAGCAGTAAATACTCCTGAAATGAAACAAGCAATTGAACAAACCAAAGCAATAGCTGATGCTGGTTTAATGACGCCATATGGTGAAGATGGTTACTTAATGTTCCAATCTGGTAATGTTTTATTCTCCACTGACGGAACTTGGAGCTCTACTGGACATGCTCAAGTAGAAAGTCTGAATTTCGGGGTGACCAATATCTACTCATTTGAACCAGATACATTCCATAACCGTGCATCTTCTCACTTATTCTCTATGATGAATAATGAAGAAAGGACAGATGAAAAAGAAGCTGTCATTGGTGATTTTCTAGAATACATTCGTGAAAATTCTATTAAATGGGCTGAAGCAGGCCAAATCGTTGCAAGTAAAGAAGTAAACGAAAGTCCTGAGTATGAAAAATATATGCAATCTTTCTTCACTAAAAATGAAGCCGAGGAAGATTCATTACACATATACACTTATGAACATTATCCATACGTAGCAGAAGCTATTGACACCTATATTGCAGATTTAGTACATGGCGAAATGGATATTGATGAGGGATTAAAGGAAATGCAGAAGGTTGTTGACGACAAAGTAGCTGAAGGATCACTAGATATAGAGAACGCTGAAACTGACGCGGAAGAATAGATGAAAGAGGCTGTCCCAATAGGATAGTGTTGGACCTTTTTTAAGGTCAAATCCTTTAAGGGCAGTCTTTTTTTAAAATAAGGAGGCAATGGAACGATGAAAAAGAAAATGAATTTATCACCTATTTTCTTTGTCGGTCCCCACATTATACTATTTATCGTTTTTATTTTATTACCATCGTTATACGGGATATATGCTTCATTTACACAATGGAATCTAGTTGGTGACCCTGTGTGGGTTGGATTAGATAACTATAAAACTATTTTATTTGACCAAGATTCAACATTCCATTATCAATTCATAAATGGTATGAAAAATACCTTCATATTTGTCGGTATTAGTGTTCCTTTAATGATTATCATTCCATTACTAATTGCAGTAGCGCTCGAACATAAAGGTGTAAAGATGAAGAGTTTCTTTCAATCTATTATCTATGTTCCAGGGCTAATATCTATTTCAGCCGCGGCACTAATCTGGTCACTAATTTTTAACAAACAATTAGGGGTTGTTAATAACCTATTTGGTTCAGATACGGTTTGGTCCGCGACTCAACCATTTGCTTGGATTGTTATATTTGTCATTACAATTTGGGCTGGTGTTGGTGGTAATATGATAATTTACCGCGCTTCCATTAATGGGGTTCCAAAAGACTTATATGAATCCGCTCAAATAGATGGTGCTGGACCAATTCGACAGTTTTTTAGTATTACATTACCATCTATTCGTTTTCCGTTAATTTATACACTAGTTATGACCACTGCTGGTGCCTTTAATGTCTTTGCACAGCCACTAATGATGACGGCTGGTGGTCCAAGACAAGGGACAACGGTGCTAATGATGTATATTCGTGATTTAGCATTTAGTAGCGGTGAATCCATTGCAGGTATAGCTTCTGCTATGGCGGTATTACTAGGGGTTGTTATTTTGATTATATCAGCTTTACAGTATTACTTGATGAATCGAAATGCTAGTTAAAAACTGGAAACGAGAGGGGTAGGATGAAAATGACAAAAAAAATTAGTATATCAAAGTATTTATCTTATCTATTTTTAATAGTTGTTAGTGCCATTTGGGTTATTCCTTTAATATTTGGTTTAGCCACATCTTTCAGGTCTCAAACGGAGGTAGTTACAGCTGGGTTTAGATTACTACCTATCAATTGGGTTGTTGAAAACTATGTAACGATATTCTCTGATACATCGTCGGCACCGATTTTACGTTGGATAGGGAATTCCTTATTTATTGCAATATCACATACCATCTTAGTTGTTATTGTCATCTCAATTACTGCCTACGGATATTCACGTATGAAATTCAAAGGTAGAGATGTAATGTTCTTTACATTACTTGCGATATCTTTCTTTCCGAGTGTTGTAAACTTGATTCCTTCCTACAAGATTATTGATATGTTAGGTTGGGTAAATACACCTTGGGCAATGATTGTACCTGGACTAGCAGGTATGGGGAATATATTCCTAGTTAGACAGTTTATGAAAAATATACCGAGGGAATTGGATGAATCAGCTCGTGTCGACGGAGCGAGTGATTTTCAAATTTATTCCAGGATTATTTTGCCAGCGATTAAACCGATTTTAATTGTTTGCGGACTTTTCTCCTTTGTTGGATCATGGAATGACTTCCTATGGCCAGTAATTGTTTATACGGACGTTGAGAAAATGCCTGTAACAGCTGGTTTGCTTCTATTACAAGATATTTACGGAAACTATCGTATGATTGGTCAGTTAATGGGATCAGCCATCTTAGCGATTATCCCAACCATGTTGCTATTTGTTTTTGCACAAAAGTATTTTGTACAGTCACTGGATTTAAATTCAGGTATTAAAGGTTAAGCGGCTAAGGAAATTAGGAATTAAAAATGTATGAAAAGGTGAGGAATAAATATGAACAGAGGATTGGAAAGAAAATTATTGTTTACAGGAGCGGGTTGGAATTTATTCACCGCGTTATTAACAATCTTTAGTTATCATACTTGGTTTAATAACCAGGGTGCAAAGCAGCTGGGGAATGCAGATGGTAGTACACTATTAGTGGGAACACATCTGTTAGATAATGTATCAAAAGTAATCTTGACATTCGGGTTGTTCATGTTTGTTGCCTCTATTTTAAACTTTCTCATTGCGGTAAAACTAAAGGATAATATGATCCAAAAGAAAGTACTAATTTGGATTGGTATTTGGGCTGCTGTTCAATTGGCAACGATGGACGTTATTGGCTTTGTTATTTACTTACTTGCGTTTGTCATTTACTTTGCAAAGAATAAAGCAATTAAACTATCAAATGGAGTATTAGAATGATTCCAAAAAGGGAAATAAGTCACTACTTCATTACTGTGATAATATCAGCTTCTTCATATTACCACAGTGATGAAGTATATTGTGATGTCTTGGTTAGGAGGATGAATGACCTTTGATTGATTCAAATAATATACCAAATGAGACGATATGTGACCGCGCTAACTTATATGACGAGACAAAATGGACCACGGTGAATGCGCATGATCCCGCCATTTATAAGGATGGGGGCTGGTATTATGTTTTCTCTACGGATGCACAAATAGAAGGTGAAGCTAAACCAGGAATACAAATAAGGAAATCGAGGGATTTAATTAACTGGCAATGGGTTGGCCGAGCATTTAATGAAGTTCCGCCCCCTGCGAAAGAATGGACAGGTGCAAAAGGACTTTGGGCACCAGATGTAACAAAATTTGGAGAAACGTATTATTTATATTATGCTGCGTCCCAATTTGGGAAAAGTCAATCCTTTATTGGTGTTGCCACAAGTAAAAATATTGAAGGTCCATGGGAAGATCAAGGAGAGGTTTTTAAAACCAAACATGGTGAAGAAGGTCCTAATGCCATTGATCCAAATATAACCTTTGATGAAAATGGTAAACCGTGGATGGTTTATGGCTCCTTTTTTGGTGGAATTTTTGTCGCGGAGATTAACCCAACTACTGGTAAGTTAAGGGAATATGGCAGAGGGAATCTAATTGCTAAACGGCAAATCAGTGTGGAAGGTGCTATCGAAGGGCCCTATATTGTCTACCATCCTAAGTTAAAATACTATTATTTATTCGTATCCTATGATTCGCTTGCGTCTAATTATAATATACGCGTTGCACGTTCCAAATCAATATCTGGTCCGTATGTCGATTTGAATGGAAATGAAATGACGAATACAATGATATCTCCGAATGATGTTGGTTTAAAAATCCTTGGTGGATATAAATTTCAACATACAGAAGGATGGGTGGCTCCAGGCCATAATTCGGTTTTAAAAGATGGAGATAACTATTATGTATGCCACCATATTCGGACTAAGAAAGATAAAAGGTGGCATTATTTACATATTCGCAAAGTTGTCTGGACAAATGACGGTTGGCCACTTGTATCTCCAGAAAGATATGCTGGGGAAGAAGAGGTTCCTATTCAAAGGAATGAGATTTCAGGTTATTGGGAGTACATCTGTATGGATAAAGATAACAATGACCAAATTGAATCGCAATTAATACAGGTTTCTGATGGTAAAAACAATCAGTTAGAAGCGTGGAAGCAATTATCTAATAATCGTTTTATTTTATCCCTAAAGGATAAAGAGATAGAAGGAATAGTAATGCCGGGTTGGGATTGGGAAGAATGGCATCAAACATTGGTATTCATGGGAAAAGACAAACATGGCGATGTTATACTTGCAAAAAAGAAGATGTACGAATAACTTATAAATATAATTCAAACTTTATATGTGGAATAAAATATAAAGGAAGACAGATCCACACATTAAGGATAATAAGGATGCCTATTATTTTTGATTGCTATCCACTTGACAAATGGCAGGATTTTTCTTAATCTAAATACATAATATATGTACGTACAAGATGTTCTAAATGTATTTATTTTAGACAATATGTACGTTTGAATATTAGAAAGCATAGTTTTGAAGATTTACTGCTTACCTCATTATTGTAAACGTTTTATATGATGGAAGAGCGATTCTTGTTATTAACTAGATTTCATTCAATAGAAAGGATGATAGGGTGTGTCAAGGGAATTCTCAAAAGCAGATATGCTAATTGATAAAGAGTTTAAAATCGCTGAGATAGACAAACGAATATATGGTTCTTTTATAGAACATTTGGGAAGGGCGGTTTATGGAGGAATCTATGAGCCTGGTCACTCAACAGCAGATGAAAATGGATTTCGTCAAGACGTTATAGAGTTGGTAAAAGAACTACAGGTACCTATTGTACGTTACCCTGGTGGTAATATGGTATCCGCTTATAACTGGGAAGATGGTGTTGGACCCAGAGAAAACCGTCCAAAACGATTGGAGCTGGCTTGGCGTGTAACCGAAACCAATGAGATGGGTACGAATGAATTTATGGATTGGGCAAAGGCAGCCAACACCGATGTCATGATGGCCATTAACTTAGGTACAAGAGGTATTGATGCTGCAAGAAACTTAATCGAATACTGCAATCATCCAGGAGGTACGTATTGGAGTGACTTAAGAAGAGAACATGGTTATGAAAATCCTCATAATATTAAAACATGGTGCTTAGGAAATGAAATGGATGGTCCGTGGCAAGTAGGACATAAAACGGCCAATGAATATGGTCGCATTGCTGCAGAAACAGCAAAAGCACTAAGGTTAGTAGACCCAAGCATCGAATTGGTAAGCTGTGGGAGCTCAAATTCCAATATGCCAACATTCCCTGAATGGGAGGCGACGACGTTAGATCATACTTATGAGCATGTGGATTACATTTCTCTCCACCAATATTACGGAAATCGTAACAATGATACAGCCAATTATCTAGCAAAATCATTGGATATGGATAACTTTATTAAAACCGTTATCTCTACATGTGATTATATTAAAGCAAAAAAACGTAGTAAGAAAACAATCAATCTAAGCTTTGATGAATGGAATGTATGGTTCCATTCAAATGAACAGGATAAACAAATTGAACCATGGACTGTTGCACCACCACAATTAGAAGATGTGTATACCTTTGAAGACGCACTTTTAGTAGGAAGCATGTTAAATACGATGCTAAAACACTCGGACCGAGTAAAGGTTGCATGTATGGCACAACTTGTTAATGTTATTGCACCAATTATGACAGAAAATGGTGGAGGAGCTTGGAAGCAAACCATCTTCTATCCGTACTACTACACATCCGTATATGGACGAGGGACTGCATTAAATCCAATTGTACAATCTCCTAAATATGATAGTAAAGACTTTACAGATGTGCCGTACTTAGATACTTCTGTTGTCTACAATGAGAAAAAAGACGAACTCGTAATCTTTGCAGTAAACCGTCATCTAGAAAATGACTTACATGTAAATATAGATGTCCGATCATTTGAAGGTTTTGAAGTGGTGGAACATGTCGTGTTAGAAAACGAAGATGCAAAAGCAACGAATACATTAGAAAACGAACAAGTAAAACCACATTCTAATGGACAATCCTATAAAGAAGTTGGAAAAGTTGTAGGAATACTACCGAAATTCTCTTGGAATATGATTCGCTTGCAAAAGCAAAAAATAAATAAATAAAGTTTACGGATTGAAGGGATGTAAATCAATTGAAACATCACTTATTAGCACCAACACCACCAATGGGCTGGAATAGTTGGGATTGCTATGGTGCAACCGTTACCGAAGAAGAAGTAAAAGGCAATGCAAAATATATGGCTGAATTTTTGAAGGAATATGGATGGGAATATGTGGTTGTAGATATCCAATGGTATGAAGCCGGTGCTAAATCATCGACCTATCGTCCGTTTGTGCCAATAGAAATGGATGAATATTCCCGGTTGGTTCCAGCAGTAAATCGTTTTCCGTCAGCAAAGGAAGGAAAAGGTTTTAAACCGCTGGCAGAATATGTTCATAATCTAGGTCTGAAATTTGGCATTCACATCATGCGTGGAATACCTCGTCAAGCAGTACATCAAAACACAGCTATTTTAGGGACAAGTATTCGAGCACGAGAGATTGCTAAGCCTAACTCAATTTGTCCGTGGAATACAGATATGTATGGTATTGATGCGACAAAAGAAGGAGCGCAGGATTATTATAACTCCCTGTTTCAACTTTATGCAGAGTGGGGAGTGGACTTTGTAAAGGTAGATGATATTTCTGATTCCAAGTTATATGGAATCCATACCGAAGAAATCAAATTGATTCGAAAAGCAATGGATCATTGTGAACGGGATATGGTATTAAGTCTTTCACCAGGGCCAGCTCCACTGGAACATGCTAGTTTACTAGAAGAAAATGCCAATATGTGGCGGATGACGGATGATTACTGGGACCTTTGGCCATTACTTTATGACATGTTTGATCGCTGCAATAAATGGAGTAAACATGTTGGTCTAGGACACTGGCCAGATGCAGATATGCTCCCGCTCGGGCATATCGGTATTCGCTCTGTGGATGGTGGAGCTAGTGATAGATGGACCCGTTTTACCAAAGATGAACAGATCACCATGATGACACTATGGAGTATTTTCCAGTCGCCACTAATGTTTGGTGGAGAATTAAGAGATAATGATGAGTGGACATTATCCTTGTTGACCAATGAGGAGGTTTTGGAGGTTCATCGTAATTCCAGCTGTTCGAGACAAGTGTGTAGAAATGAAGATAAAGTAGTGTGGGCAGCAGATGACAATAACGGAAATATGTATGTAGCATTATTTAACATCGGAGAATCTAGAGAAAATATAAATATAGCTTTGAATGAAATAGATGGGAACTTAACTGGGAAAGTTCAAGTAAGGGATATATGGCGAGAAAAACAGTTAGAACCTGTTCAGGACATGCTAAGTTTTAAACTGGATCCACATGCTTCAGTTTTATTAAAACTATCACCAATACAGGTTTACACTCCTAAAATAAACTTATAAGAGGTGTCAAAATGTCAAATAAAATTACGATTAATACAGATATTGTAAAAGGAAAAATTAACAAAAATATCTATGGTCATTTTGCAGAACATTTAGGTCGTGGAATTTATGAAGGGTTATGGGTTGGGGAAGACTCCTCCATTCCAAATACAAACGGAATTCGAAATGATGTATTAGAAGCTCTTAAAAAATTGGATATTCCAGTGCTTCGCTGGCCTGGTGGCTGTTTTGCTGATGAATACCACTGGAAAGATGGCATCGGACCACGTGAAGGTCGTAAGCGGATGGTTAACACACATTGGGGCGGTGTTGTTGAGAATAATCACTTCGGAACACATGAATTTATGATGCTTTGTGACATGTTGGGTGCTGAGCCATATATTAATGGAAATGTTGGAAGTGGTACGGTCCAGGAGATGTCAGAATGGGTTGAGTATATGACATTTGACGGAGAGTCGCCAATGGCGAATTGGAGACGTGAAAATGGGAGAGAAGAACCCTGGAAACTGAAATATTTTGGTGTAGGTAATGAAAACTGGGGATGTGGTGGTAACATGCGCCCTGAATACTATGCTGACCTGTACCGTCGTTATCAAACCTATGTAAGAAACTATGGGGATAATCAAATTTACCGTATAGCCGGTGGTGCGAACGTTGATGATTACCACTGGACAGAAGTGTTAATGCGTGAGGCACATCATTTAATGGATGGGTTGAGTTTACATTATTATGTACATCCAGGTGGCTTCTGGAATAAGGGACAAGCAGTCAACTTTACAGAAGTAGAATGGGATGAAACGATGCAGCAAACGATGTATATGAATGAATTGATAACGAAACATAGCACAATTATGGATAAATATGATCCTGAAAAACGCATCGGCATGATTATTGATGAATGGGGTGCTTGGTATGATGTAGAGCCAGGAACGAATCCAGGATTCCTGTATCAACAAAATACGATAAGGGATGCAGTGATTGCTGGCGTTCACTTTAATATTTTTCATGAGCACAGTGATCGTGTGCAAATGACAAATATTGCTCAAATGATTAACGTCATTCAAGCAATGATTCTTACTGAAAACGATAAAATGATTTTAACTCCAACGTACCATGTATTTGAAATGTACAAAGTCCATCAGGATGCAGATAGAATTGCATTAGATTTTCATGTAGATACAATCAATGAAAATGGTTTCACATTCCCACAAGTAAGCGTTTCTGCTTCAAAGGCAAAAGACGGTACAGTAAACATTAGCTTATGTAATCTTGATAAAGCAAAAACAGCTAGCCTTGACTTAGATTTACGAGGACTTGATGTATCTGAAGTAACTGGACGAATCTTAACTGCAAATGAAATGAATGCAATAAATACATTTGAAGAACCAGAAAATGTAACTCCTAAAACTTTTACTGGATTCACGAAAGAAGGGAATAGACTAGATATCGAATTACCTTCTAAGTCTGTTGTTGTATTGTCAATCAAATAATCGTTTATAAATGTAATGAGGATGGGACAAAAGAAATTTAGTAAAGAAAAGTCCAAGCTATAAGTTTAAATCCTCCATTAAATTCAAATTAATGGAGGACTTTGTATAAACTTCGGATCTATTTAATTCAGTATTGTGTAAAACACGTCGTTCCGGAAACACACTTCGCTTTCCACGGGCGGCTGGTGAGCCTCCTTCGTGCTAACGCACTACGTAGTCTCACCTAGGCCTATCCTCCCGTAGGAGTCTCCGTGTGTTTCCTCCACTAAGCTCCTGCTCTACTTGATTTCCACTAAAAAATGCTATTTTTGTGAGGTAGAACTGCCCAAAACGTGATTTTATGTTCAATAGCTTTAATAAAATCTAGAGCACTTAACATAGCGGAGGCAGAATGCGAAGACTCCTGTGGGAACAGCACGTGTCCGAAGACCCCGCAGTGAGCGGTCTTTGCTCGCGAGGAGGGCTGAGGCCGTGCCCACGGAAAGCGAAGTATTCTGCCGGAGCGATTGACAGCTCCTAACATTAATAAGTGTGAGCGAGAGCTTCACTATTTTGAATTAAAGAAATCAACACTTTATATCAACTGCGAATTAACATTCAATTGTAAAAAGTTAATATTATGAGCTTCCTATGCTATAATATTCGCCTTTTGATTGGAAGGTTTTAGTTTTGTCCCAGCCTCATCTTTAAAAGCAATGAAACTTAAGGGGTGATGAGATGATTAAGGTTCAAATGAAGGATAGATTCTGGAATAAATACATGGAAGTTGTGAGGAAAGAGGTTATCCCTTATCAATGGAATGCACTGAACGACCGCTTACCAGATACGGAACCAAGTCATGCGATTGAGAACTTAAAAATTGCAGCAGGGGAAGCTCGGGGTGAATTTTATGGAATGGTTTTCCAGGATAGCGATGTTGCAAAATGGTTAGAGGCAGTTGCCTTTAGCTTGGAAAATCACCCAGACCAAGCACTAGAAGAAACGGCAGATGAACTGATTGATTTATTAGGTAGAGCACAGCAGGAAGATGGTTATCTAAATACTTACTACACAATTAAAGCACCTGAACAGCGCTGGACAAATGTTCGTGACAATCATGAATTGTATTGTGCTGGTCATTTAATCGAAGCTGCTGTTGCTTATTATCAAGTCACTGGAAAACGTAAATTTCTTGACATTATGTGTAACTATACAGATTATATCGACACTGTATTTGGAAACGAAGAAGGGAAAATCCGTGGCTATCCTGGACATCAAGAAATTGAATTAGCCTTAGTTAAACTATTTGATGTTACTGGAAATGAAAGGTACTTAGAATTAAGTAAATATTTCATTGATCAGCGTGGACAAAATCCGCATTATTTTGATATGGAAAGGGAAAAACGGGGCGATACAAACCCATTCTTTTACCACCATGGTTATGAATACCACCAAGCACATGAACCTGTTAGAGACCAGGAAAAGGCTGTTGGACATTCGGTAAGAGCAATTTATATGTACGCAGCGATGGCGGACCTTGCATTAAAGACAAATGATGATTCTCTGAGAAAGGCATGCGAAAGACTGTGGGATAATCTAACCAAAAAGCAAATGTACATCACTGCTGGAGTTGGGTCCAGCGAATTTGGGGAAGCTTTTTCCTTTGATTATGATTTGCCTAATGATACCGCCTATACCGAAACATGTGCATCAATAGCATTAGTTTTTTGGGCGAAGCGGATGTTAGACTTAGAGACTAATAGCAAATATGCAGATGTGATGGAAAGGGCACTTTATAACGGAACCATTAGTGGGATGGATTTAGATGGGAAGAAGTTTTTCTATGTGAATCCATTAGAGGTCTGGCCAAAAGCGTGCACGAGACATGATAAACGACATGTGAAACCAGTGAGACAACCATGGTTTACCTGTGCTTGCTGCCCTCCTAACCTTGCAAGGTTAATCAGTTCTATTGGTCATTACATGTATTCCAAGGACGATAATCAACTATTTGTACACTTATATGCTGGAAATCAGACAGATGTAGAATTAAATGGGCAAATGGTGAATATTATTCAAACGACAGAATATCCTTGGGATGAAAAGGTTACTTTATCCATTAACCCGGAAACAGCAGATTCCTTTACCATTGCATTACGTATTCCAGGTTGGTGTAAACAGCCAGAACTATGGGTAAATGGTGAAAGAATCCATGTCGGTATTGTTTCGAAGGATGGTTATGCGTATATCCAGCGCACATGGGAAAAAGGTGATCACATTGAATTGCTTTTCCCAATGCCTGTAAGACGTATGAAATCCCATCCTAGTGTAAGGGTAAATGCTGGAAAAGTTGCCTTGCAAAGAGGGCCTGTAGTGTACTGTTTAGAAGAAGTGGACAACGGGAAGAACCTTTCTAATATCTACCTGCCTAAAGCAAGTAGATTTGATGTGACTTTTGACAAAGACTTATTGGAAGGTGTTGTCACGATAAAAGGAGATGCGGTAAGAATTGACCCTAATGCGTGGGAAGACAATCTATACGCATCGAATGATGATGAGCAGATTCTAGTGGAAATAAAAGCAATACCGTACTATGCTTGGTGCAATCGTTCTCCTGGGGAAATGTTAGTCTGGATTAATGAAGTGTAATGGAGGGGAATATTCAGTCGAGCGAATAATGTTATTTTTACGTTTATTCCCTTTATAATCCCGATTTCTTCTCTATGGATTTTTCAATGTATGTATTGGTAGAAAAACTGTTATAATGTTACTTATACGAACAAGTAAGACGTGAATGAGAACAGAGGTGTAATATGAAGACAAAGCATAGTATTGTCCGAGAATTTATCAAGTCAAAAATATTAGATGGAACTTATGTACCAAATCAAAAAATTAGTTCGGAAAGTGAGTTAATGGAACGGTTTAATGTGAGTCGTCATACGGTTAGACTAGCCATTGGAGACCTTGTTAATCAAGGGTGGTTATACCGTAAACAGGGAGCTGGAACGTATTGTGCGGAAAGAACAGAGATGGACGCTTCTAAAGCGAATCAAAAGAACATTGCAATCATTACAACGCACATCTCTGATTATATTTTCCCTTCCATAATTAGAGGGGCTGAATCTCATTTAAGTAAAAATGATTATCATGTGAGTCTATTTAGCACAGATAATAATCATGGAAATGAAAAGCAAATTTTAGAGAAATTACTGACGCACCATATAGATGGTGTCATTATTGAACCGACCCAAAGTGCCATGTCTAATCCAAATATTAATTATTATTTAAACCTGGAAAAGTTAAATATTCCATACATCATGATTAATGCTTATTATGATGAGCTGGAACCACTCAGTATCACAATTGATGATGAGAAGGGTGGATTTCTACAAACAGAACATCTGATAGAACAAGGACATCATAATATTTTGGGCTTTTTCAAAACAGATGATATACAAGGAACTAGACGGATGAAGGGTTATTTAAAAGCCCATAGAAAAAATCAAGTGCAAATTAAGCCAAGCAATATTATAACCTATCATACCGAGGAAAAAATGACCAAACCGCGGGAGGAATTGGAAGAAATACTGTCCCAGACAGGTGAGGATAGACCAACAGCCATTGTCTGTTACAATGATGAGCTTGCCATGATATTGTTGGATGTATTGCGAGAGAAAAATGTTAAAGTACCAGAGGATATTTCATTAATAGGGTTTGATGATTCTGTTCTGTCCAGAGTTTCTGAGGTGAAGTTAACGACTGTCAGACATCCACAGAGTGAAATGGGCGAAACAGCTGCAAAAATGATGTTGAATTTATTAGATATCAAGCATGGTTTACAACCTGATGAAAAAGTATCATCAATTGTATATGAACCACAACTTGTTGTAAGAAACTCGACGAAGGATATTAGGGAATTAGTTTGAATGTCTTATTTTAAAAATATACATGCAGGGGAGATTACATATGATGGTGAAAACAGTGGATCATTTGCAAGTTACAACGTGGGCTGGTAACCGACCTGAATTGGAGAACAAGGTACAAATCGAAATAGAAGATGGAATAACAGTGGATGTAGATGTAGCGTGGGATGAAACCCCTGTTGAGCAATACGATACACCTGGAACCTATCAAGTGGAAGGCAGAATCAAAGTAAAGGAGTACCCGAACCCACTTGTTGAGCAAAGGGCAGATCCATATGTATATAGACATATGGATGGGTACTATTATTTTACAGGGTCTTATCCAGAATATGATCGAATTGTTCTTAGAAGATCAAAGACAATAGAAGGATTAAAAGATGCAGCTGAAACTGTCATTTGGGAAAAACATGAAGAAGGAATCATGTCTAAACATATTTGGGCGCCAGAACTCCATTTTATTAATGGCAAATGGTATATCCATTTTGCGGCAGGAGATAGGGATGATGTTTGGGCTATCCGCCCCTATGTTTTAGAATGCAGCTCAGAAAATCCCTTGGAAGGTGAATGGGTGGAAAAAGGGCAGATTAATACTGATTTCAAAAGCTTTTCATTAGATGCAACAACCTTTGAAAACAAGGGAAAACGATTTTTAGTTTGGGCACAAAAAGTGGACAATGATACCATCTCTAATCTATATATCGCTGAAATGGAAAATCCATGGACAATTAAACCAAATCAAGTTGTGCTCTCAACCCCAGATTTGCCTTGGGAACAACAAGGGTTTTATGTAAATGAGGGTGCTGCGGTTATTAAGAGAAATGGCAACGTTTTTATCACTTATTCTGCTAGTGCGACAGATCATCGTTATGCAATGGGGTTATTAACCGCTGACGAAAATAGCAATCTATTAGATCCAACCTCCTGGACTAAATCGAAGGAACCTATATTTGCTACATGCGAGGAAACGATGGAATATGGTCCAGGACATAATAGTTTTACAATTGCTGAGGATGGCATAACAGATTTAATGGTGTACCATGCACGTCCATATAAAGAAATTGTAGGGAACTCCTTATATGACCATAATCGTCATGCACGCGTACAGCAACTTTTCTGGGATGAAAATGGGAATCCATACGTTGGTTACCCAGGGATGACAAAAGATCTCACACAACAGAAGATCATTGCAACCGTTACCGTAAAATAAGACATAAAGGATGAGGAATATGAGCTGTAAAGGCTGCTCACGTTCAGTAATTGTCTCGGATGAATATATTCAAAAGCAAATAGATGAGCAACTACAATTAGAAACCGACATTGTTGATGATGAAACATACAATAAAAGACTTGCAACATGTAAGAAGTGTCCATCACTCCTTTATGGTAATACATGTGGTTTTTGTGGCTGCTTTGTCCAATTCAGGGCAAAGTTAGCCTATAAAACCTGTCCTTATCCTGATGAAGAAAAATGGTAAATATAACGTCAATCTAGCCGGTAGGATAGCATCTTATCGGCTTCCTTTTGAAATGGAGGTCATTTTATGGAAATAGCAGATGAAATCTATCAATTAGCACAAGAACTTGGTGTGAAGAATGTAACACTACCGAAAATTGAAGTTGGAAATGGTGTTTTGGCAGCAATTTTACCGTTTGTTCTAGAGAATGACTATAAACATATTATTCTAGTTGTTGATGATAATACATACGTAGCAGCTGGAAAACAAATCGAGAAAATGTTGGTCGAAGCTGGTATGGAGACAAAGACTGTTTTACTAAAAGCAAATCGTCATCAACAAGTGATTGCGGATGAAGCAACGATAGTTGAATTATTAGTAGAAACGCCATTAGAAACAGATATATACATTGCGGTTGGCTCTGGCACGATTCACGATATTACTCGATTCTGTGGAAGTAAAATGAATATTCCTTTCATTTCCGTACCAACTGCAGCTTCTGTAGACGGTTTTACGTCAAAAGGCTCACCACTTATCCTTCGTGGTGTAAAACAAACCATTCAGACCACATTCCCTGTGGCAGTATTTGCTGATATCACTATATTGAAAGCGGCACCACAGGAAATGACTGCAGCTGGCTTTGGTGATATTCTAGCAAAATATACCTCCTTGTTGGATTGGAAGATTTCAGCGTGTATTGGTGGAGAGCCTTATAATCGATTTGCTGCAGAGATGACAAGAAAATCATTGGAGGCTTGTGTGCAAAATGTATCGAAAATAGCAAAGGCAGATGATGAAGGGGTTACGATTCTAATCCATTCTTTAATTGAATCGGGATTAGTTATGCTTCTGCTAGATTTTTCAAGACCAGCATCAGGAGGAGAACACCATCTATCGCATTACTGGGAAATGGATTTACTGAAAAAAGACGCGAAGCAACTACTACATGGTGCCAAGGTAGGAGTCGCGACTGCAATTATCGTTGACTTATATAAGCAGAAATTGAAGGATCTACCCGCTCGCGATACTGGGGAATATGGAGGTAGAATAAGGGGAAATTGGCAGTCAATCATGGAAATATTGGATAACATTCCAAGCCCCAAGGAAATTAGAAATCTGATTCAGAAGACTGGTGGACCTACAACTACGGAAGAATTGGGTCTAGATGATGAGCTTGTTGCCCAAAGTATCAATGAGGCATTTCATTTACGAGACAGATGTACAGGGTTATTATTAATCAACAAATTTAAGGAAAAAGACCTTACCTATCCACTTTGAACAGTGAGGAGAAGAACAGTGAAAATTGACATAAAAGAAGTAAAACCAACCAATGACCAAGTATGGAAAAAGGCAACACTAATGAATGATCACGGCATGACGGTATCATTGCTAAATTATGGAGGGATTATAACGGAAATACTTGTTCCCGATAAAGATGGAAAGACAGAGAATGTTGTTCTTGCGTATAAAAACCTGGAGCAATACCTAACAAATCCTGGTTATTTAGGAGCCATAGTTGGAAGAGTGGCGGGTAGGATTCCAGGAGCTGCTTTTGAATTAAATGGAAAAACCTATCAGCTGGAATCAAACGAGGATGAGCACTGCTTGCATGGCGGGGCGAATGGATTTAACCATGCTTTATGGGAGATTGAGCCTAAAGCGTTGAGTGATGAAGTAATGGTTAAATTAATTCATAAGAGTGCCGATGGAGAGGGAGGCTTTCCTGGTAATGTAGAAGCAGAAGTCACATACACACTGAATAACCAAAATCAATTGATAATTAATTATACTGCATACACAGATCAAATGACTCCACTTACTTTGACAAATCATACGTATTTTAATCTAAGTGGAGATACAAAATCCACCATTAATCGTCATGAAGTTACGATGGATAGCGAACAGTTTGTAGAGCTTGACGAGGAGCTTATTCCAACAGGGAAACTTTTAAATGTGCAGGGAACTACTTTTGATTTTAGAAATGGCCGACGATTAGAAGATGGTTTCAATGATGATTTCATCCAAAATCAAGTAGCTGGATGTGGGTATGACCACTACTTTATCTTTGCTAATGAAAAAGAGGAAAAAGCAATTGTCAAAGATGAAAATAGTGGCAGAAAACTAACCATTAAAACCAATCAACCTGGTGTTGTTATGTATACTTCGAATAACCTGGTAGAAGGCTTAGAGTTAACAGAAGGGGTAACGAAGAAATATCTTGGACTATGTCTGGAAACACAAGGCTCACCAGCATCGCTCCATCATAAAGGATTCCCAAATATCATCCGGGAAGAAGGAGAAGTAAATAAAACACAGACTATCTTTTCTTTTGGAGTAGAGAGCAATGATGAATAAGCGTATCCTTTTCATTGGAGATAGTATAACGGAGTGTGGCAGGCACGAGGATCAAGAAAATCTAGGAAATGGTTATGTCCGCATCTTACATGATTATTTCGTAACAAATTTTCCAAAAATAAAGTTTGATATGATGAATCAAGGTGTTGGTGGAAATAGAATAATTGATTTAGAGGAACGCTGGGAAAGAGATGTTATTTCACTGGCTCCAAACATTATTTCAATCTCAATTGGGATTAATGATGTTTGGCGTCAATTAGACAGTCCGGGCATCGATCAGATTTACCCAGAAGACTTTGAACGAATCTATACAGGCTTACTAGAACAAGTTATATCAAAATTAAATGCGATAATCGTGTTGATGGAACCAACGATTATCGAAGAAGAAGTTCATTCCATTGGCAATGAAAAATTGAAGGCTTATGTTGAAATTGTTCAGAAGCTAGCAGATAAATATCAAGCTATTCTTGTTCCCACTCATCAATGCTTTATTCAATATCTGAAATCGAATGGTAGTTATGGACTGACAATGGACGGGGTACATATGAACTCAGCGGGGAACATGCTCATGGCTACGAAATGGTTGGAAGCAACGAAGGATAAATTAAACTTGTAGGCATGAGGGTTGAGGTGCTTAACACACGGTTAATAATTGAACAGTGACAACCATTTACATAACATGAAAGAAATCGATGTGTGCTTTAAATAAAAATAACCAAACATTTATTTGTTTGGTTATTTTGTGATCTTATATTTCTTCTTAAGATTGACTATGCTTAGAGAAATTCGCGCGTGGTTTAGTGAGAATCGCGCGCCACCACCCGAAAATCGAGCGAGTAGCGGTTGAAATCGCGCGCCACCATTCGAAAGTCGAGCGAGTAGCACTGGAAATCGCGCGCCATTACTCGGAAATCGAGCGAGTAGCGGTTGAAATCGCGCGCCATCACTTGGAAATCGAGCGAGTAGCAGTAAGAATCGCGCGCCACCACGCGAAAATCGAGCGAGTAGCGGTAGAAATCGCGCGCCACCACCCGAAAATCGAGCGAGTAGCGGTAGAAATCGCGCGCCACCACCCGAAAATCGAGCGAGTAGCGGTAGAAATCGCGCGCCACCACTCGGAAATCGAGCGAGCAGCGGTAGAAATCGCGCGCCACCACGCGAAAATCGAGCGAGCAGCGGTAGAAATCGCGCGCCACCACGCGAAAATCGAGCGAGTAGCGGTAGAAATCGCGCGCCACCACGCGAAAATCGAGCGAGTAGCGGTAGAAATCGCGCGCCACCACGCGAAAATCGAGCAAGGAGCACTAAAAATCGCGCGCCACCACGCCAAAATCGAGCGAGTAGCGGTAGAAATCGCGCGCCACCACCCCAAAAAATCGAGCAAGGAGCAATAGAAATCGCGCGCCACCACCCAAGAATCGAGCAAGGAGCACTAAGAATCGCGCGCCATCACCCAAAACACCGCGCATACACACTGCTCCCCACATTCATCATTTAATCTTCACTTGGTTGATAAACGAAATAATCAAAGTCTGCAGGTAGTCCTTCACCAGACGTATCTTGACACTGCATTCCTACGAATGCTCCAGTGAAGAAGCCGCCACCTTGGATATAATCATCTGATAACTTGTAAGAATATAAATCTACTGGCACCTCATTCCAAGTCGCACCATCATCAAAGGAATAAGAATACGTGTAGATGTTTGTCTTTACATCAACTCGTAAGTTCACGTATTCAACGTCTTCAGGGATTACGATTTCTTTTCCTTGAAGTGGTTGGGAGAACGCAAAGTTATCACATACAGTAAGATCTAGGATTCTTCCTTTTTCCTCATTCCATGTAATCTGAAGTGCGGTCCAGTTTTGTGTATTATAGTAATTTACAAGTCCTGCTGCTTGCTGGAAGGATTCAGGATTGAAAGCGACTTTTGTTTCTGCTGTGAAATTGAAATGTTGCCAGCGTCTTGCAACAAAGCTTTGTGTAAATTTAGATGTTAGTGATTCACGTCCGTGTAAACGTAAATGTCCAGGATTTTCTTTTAATGAAACAATTTCCTCACCTAATGGGATACGTAATGTTTGGAAATGGGCATTTAATGTTTCTGAATCAAAATCATCTTTTTCATCATATTCTTTTTCCCATTTTACTTCTTCAATATTCGGTCCTTCAATTTCTACAGAAGGTTGGTTTCCTCCTACAACATATGGCCAGTCATTTTTCCATTCTAATCGCTGAATAGCTGTTTCACGGCCAAGTGGGCAAAAACCACGAGGATCTAGTAAAGGCTGACCTTCACGCGGCAAAGGACGTCCTGTTAGATGTACTAGGAACCATTCATCCGTATGAGTCTGTACAATCGATGCGTGTCCTGCTTTTTGCAACGGATTTCTAGGATGTGCAAAGGATGAAATCAATGGGTTTTCTGGATGGACTTCATATGGTCCCCATAAATTCTTAGAACGCGCAATGGTTGCTTGGTGATCGTATTTCGTCCCACCCTCAGCGGTCAATAGATAATAATAGCCATTCATTTTATATAGATGTGGAGCCTCGGTTAGCATAATGTCTGTGCCTTTAAAGATAATTTCCTTTTTACCAACCAATTTTTGCTTTTCGACATCATATTCTTGCATCATGATCCCATAAAAATTATGATGACCCACGCGATGATCCCAGAACATGTTTACAAAATATTTTCTGCCATCCTCATCATGGTATAAGGAAGGGTCAAAACCAGAACTGTTCATGTGAATTGGTTCAGACCATTCGCCGTCAATGGTGTCGCAAGTAACAAGATAGTTATGGGAATCTTTCCACTGTCCTTCCGTAACTTTGACATCCGTATAGATTAACCAAAACTTTCCGTCACTATAGGAAAGAGCTGGAGCCCAAATTCCACCAGAATCAGGGTTACCTAACATATTCAACTGACTTAAGCGATTTAGCGGTCTAGATACTAATCGCCAGTTTTTTAAGTCTTTAGAATGATAGATTCCTACACCAGGGAACCACTCGAATGTCGAAACAGCAATATAGTAATCTTCACCAGCACGGCAAATACTTGGATCTGGGTTAAAGCCTGTTAGTATTGGGTTTTGAATTGTTGTCATCATTGTCCACCTCATTATATTTTATTAAGTATGCGCTTTCTTTTATCGTAAGGAAGAACAAGCTCCACACTTTAAAGTGCCTGTGCTTCCTCATGTATACTATTTTTTAAAAAATTTTGTACGGAAAATGCTGCGACTCCCAAAGCTGTGGAATGTGTTGACAGCTGTGAAAAATCTATTTTTAAATCCTTCTGGCTGAACCAAAGTGCTTGTTCATGGATCCAATTTTTTAACGAATCTTCCATGTAGGCTTCCGCTACAGCCATGCGATTTCCGATGATTACCTGCTCTGGATTAAAGATATTAATAATATTATTGATTCCTACACCTAAATATTTTCCAATATCTTTGAAAAGGTTGATTGTGTCAGCATCACCATTTTCAGCTAAATCCATTAAATACTCCAACGTAAGGTCCTCGTCTTGTGGGGCTTTAATTTCTGCTCGTGCAGCATTTTTTAATAACGTATTTTCGGATGCATATAGTTCCCAGCAACCTTCGTTCCCACAGCTGCATTTCGCACCATCCACTTCAATGGTCATATGTCCAAACTCACCAGAAAAACCATTATTTCCTCTATATAGCTTGCCATTTAAAATAAGACCAACACCAATACCGATACCGACACTGACATAAACGACATTATGATAATCTTTGCCAGCGCCAAACTTCTTCTCGCCATATGCTCCTGCATTTGCTTCATTTTCAATTACAACTGGAACATTGAATTTTTCCTCAAGTACGGCTTTCAATTCAATATTTCTCCAATTGAGATTTGGTGCAAGTAATATTTTACTATCCTTATTTACAATACCTGGTACACCGACACCAATACCTACGATGCCATAAGGGCTTTCAGGAGCTGAAGTAGTTAGGGAATCTACTATTTTACATATTTCCTCTAAAATCTCTTCATACGTTAAGTTATTAAATTTCACACGTTTTTCAAAGCAAATATTTCCTTTAAGGTCAGTTAACACCCCCAATAAATAATTTACCCCTAAATCAATTCCAATTGAATAACCGGCAAACTGATTAAAAAGGAGCATTACGGGTCTACGTCCACCACTGGATTTACCAGGGCCGGATTCATTGATTAGTTGTTCCTCGATCAGTTCATTTACTAATGATGAAACGGTTCCTTTGTTTAAACCTGTAACATTAGCAATGTCTGCCCTAGAAATGGGCGAGTGCTCACTAATCGTTTCAAGAACTAAAGCTTTGTTCTCCTTTTTTACAACGTGTTGGTTCCAAGTCTTGTTTGCCCTCATCGTGTTTCAACTCTTTCTCCAGTTTAGGGATAGTATATCATAATACAAGTCTATTATAAACTTTGTTTATCCAGTAGACAAACGATGTGAATTTTGCTATTATGTAAATAGCTTAAGAAATAAGCTAAATAATTTATATAGGGGGTTTCAAAATGTTTAAAAAGAAAGCGATTGCAGTTTTTGGTATTTTCTTATTATCGGTATTTTTACTAGCAGCTTGTGGTGGTGGTGAAAATGAAAGCGGTTCAAGTGAATCGAGTTCGGGTGATGGTGATAAAACAGTAAAATTCATGCATTTATGGCCAGAGGGAAGTTCAGCTCAGCACCATAAAGTTGTAAACGAAATCATTGCTGATTTTGAGGCTGAAAATGAAGACACAACCATTGAGTTAGAAGTATTGAGTAACGAACAATATAAAGATAAAATTAAAGTTCTTTCTACTTCTGATGAATTACCTGATGTTGGTATGACTTGGGCAGCAGGTTATATGCAACCATATGTTGATGGTAACATGTATGCAGCGTTAGATGATGTGATCAACAAAGATGATTTTGTTTCTGGAACAACGGAAGCGTTCTCAGTTGATGATACAACTTACGGTCTTCCTTTAGAATTAAATATCTCTAGCATCTTCTATAATAAAGCAATTTTTGATGAATATGGTTTAGAAGCACCCGAAACAATCGAAGAATTAAATGAAATTGTTGCAACATTAAAAGAAAATGGGGTAAACCCGATCGCACTTGGTAACAAAGATGCATGGACAGGTTCTATGTGGTACATGTATTTAGCGAATAGACTAGCTGGTGATGAAGATGTATTAACACAAGCAATCAATCGTGAAATCTCTTTTGAAGACCCGGCATTAGTTGGAGCAGCGGAAGAAGTACAAAAATTAGTTGATGCAGATTCATTTGTATCAGGATTCAATGGTCTTGCAGATGAAGAAGCAAAAAGTATGTTTATGGGAGAACAAGCGGCAATGTATTTAATCGCTACTTGGGATCTTCCAAACTTCACAACAAATGAAGATGTACCACAGGAATTCAGAGATAAAGTTGGTTACTTTAAATTCCCAACAGTGGATGGAAATGGAAACACAAACAATTATGTAGGTGGCCCTGGTGTAGGACTATTCGTGGCTGAAAACTCTGATGTTAAAGAAGAAGCTAAAAACTTTGCATCTTACTTTGTAGAACAATGGGGCGAAAGGGCAGTAACAGATGTAGGTATTATTCCTGCAACGAAGGTTGACGCGGGTTCCCTGGATCTTCCACAAATGTATGTTGATGTTTTAGATGACTTAAATGCAGCGGAAAATATTACATTATATGCAGACGTTCAAATGAGTGCAGAGGATGCACAAGTACACTTGGATATGATTCAAGCATTATTTGGTGGAGAAGTGACACCAGAAGATTTTGCAAAAGCGCATGAAGAAGCACTAGAACAAGAGTAATACAATTTGAAAGCCACAAAGAAAAGGACGATCCAAAGTCCAGGATATGTCCTTTTCTTTCTTTAAAAAAATATAAGAGAAACTAACACATTCGCAAAAAGACGCGGCGAAATGCTGGTTTTATAAAAAAAGACTATGGGGTTGAATGTTATGAACAAAGTAATGTCCAATAAATGGATTATCTTCCTATATACGTTTCCAGCACTCCTCTTAATAGGCGTTCTCATCGTTGTTCCGTTAATTCTTTCCGGATACTTTGGGTTAATGGATTGGGACGGAATCGGAGCAATGGAATTTATTGGTTTGGAAAACTATATTACTGCACTTCAAGACTCTAAATTCTGGGAAAGTGCACTACATTCCTTTCTATTAGCGCTATTTTCTGCACTTAGCTTAATTGCATATTTAGCGGTTGCGCTAATACTGGCATCGAAAATTAAAGGTGCAAACCTTTTAAGAAAAATATATTTAATTCCAATGCTTTTATCTTCTGTAGCTATTGCGCAGCTTTGGATTAAGATTTATAACCCATCCAATGGTATGTTAAACAGTATCTTAAGGGGATTGGGAATTGAAAATCCACCAACATGGCTGGCAGATCCAAACATTGTATTATTTGCCATCTTTATTCCGATTATTTGGCAATATGCAGGATTCTACATCCTCATCTATTATGCTGCACTGAAAAATATTCCTGAATCACTTATTGAAGCAGCGAAGATTGATGGTGCAACACCATTACAAATCGCTCTGAAGATTAAAGTTCCATTAATTATGAACGTATTTAAAGTAACGATTGTATTATCAATCGTTGGTTCCTTGAAATACTTTGACTTGATTTACGTTATGACGAGTGGTGGACCAAATGGAGCAAGTGAAGTTATGGCATCCTATATGTATAAATTAGCCTTTGCGAGCTATGACTTTGGTTATGGTAGTGCGATAGGGTTCTTATTATTAATCATAACCTTAATTGTTACAGTAATCATCCAAAAATTAACAGCCAGCAAAGATAAAATTCAATATTAATAGGAGGGGCATAACATGAGACGAATCGGTTATATTTTACTGTATGTTGCTTTAGGTCTTGTCGGTGTGTTTCAAATATTCCCGATAATATGGCTATTTATGTTTTCTTTAAAAACAAATCAAGAGATTTTTGCAGGAAACCCATTTGCCTTGCCAACGGATCCGAAGTGGGAGAATTACCTGAAAGTATTTGAAGGTGGAATTGGAACGTATTTCTGGAATAGTATTTGGATTACGGTAGTAGCAACGGTTCTGACGATTCTCGTTGCTAGCATGGCAACATTTGCGATTACCCGAATGAAGTGGAAGTTCAGTGGTTTAGTATTGGGATTAATCATGGTTGGTCTGATGATTCCAATCCATTCGGCTTTAATTCCATTGTATAACATGTTCTTGAATGTTAATTTAATTGATAATCCAATTTCAATTGTTATTACGTATGCGACCTATAATCTGCCGATAACGGTAATGATTTTACTTGGCTTCTACACTACAATACCAAGAGAAATTGAGGAAGCGGCGATAATTGATGGTAGCTCCATCCATCGCTTATTTTTCCGAATCATTATGCCGATCTCTGCACCTATCATGTCAACGACGGTTATTATTAATATGATTTATAACTGGAATGAATTCGTATTTGTTAACACGTTTATCAGTTCCGATAAATTTAAAACGTTGACAGTAGGTGTTCAGAACTTTATTGGACAGTACATGACAGACTGGGGAGCAATTGGTGCGACATTAGTAATAAGTGTACTACCAATCATTATTGCTTTCTTATTCTTTAGTGATAAAATCATGGAAGGTCTCTCAGCAAGTGCGGTAAAAGGATAGGATACGAAAGTGCTGATGCTTGGTGACGAGGGAAATGGAGAGGGATTGTCACTTATCATATCTTTTGAAAAGGCCACCTTACCTTTCTGTTTGTGATAAATAGATAGGTAAGGTGGCCTTTTGGTTACGTATTTTCATGTTTTTGCTGGATTCTATTGAAGGCATGTAATCCGAGCCAAGTGGTGATGAAGGCATAGGTAGTACCGCCGAAAATAAAGAACAGTGCTGGAATTGCCCGCATAATGAAAAATACCGATACAAGACTAATGATGATAAGAAAACTTTGTATTGGGCTAATCAACATGATGAGAAAGGTATTTTTCATCAGTTGCCCTACTTTTAAATCAAAGTGGGAAAAGCTTGGAAATAGATAAAACAGGAACAAAGCAACAATAAGCATGAACGCGAATAATGGAATATAAGTCCAGGTTAACTGTTCATTCATGTTCAATTGAATGAAATAAATGTCTATAGCGATCATTGCAAGGATGATGTTTACAAATATTCCTAACAGGTTACTTTTTAAAAAGTCTCGTTTGTAATATTTCCAAAAAGTCTTTAGCACTGGTAAATCGGATGTTCCTCGTAACCAATCACGAACCATAGCAAACATCGCAATGGTGGATGGATAGAAACCAAGAATAACGCCACCAACTAATGTAAATATAATCCATAAAAGATTTACATATGCGAATTTAGTTATCCATTCCAAAATGTTATAGATAGCACTTGTTGTACTGTTCAAAGCTGTGTCCCTCCTTAGATCGAAATCAAGTGCTTAAAAGTAAGCGTGTACAATCATTATACGATAACTTTTATTTTTTACATATTGTAACGTCAAAAAACATTTTCTGCCCAATTTATTGGGAAGAGATTTAAAAGCTGTTTTCTATAGGATTAAAGATTAAGCAGTGACTTAAACGATATAAACTGCGCAGTAAGTTGAGAAAATACATGTCCTACCGTTACGGCAATACACTTCATTTGCGCGGGCGGCTGGTGATCCTCCCGCAGTCTACGTGTATTGCCTCCACTAGTTTTAAGTTTTCTAACCATTAACTGTGGTAGGAATAGTTAAAAAAAGCATCATGCAACTTCACTAGTCCGGGTGAGTGGAGGGCGGTGACTCCTGCGGGAACAGCACGTGTCCGAAGACCCCGCAGAGTGGTCTTCTCGAGGAGGCTGAGGCCGTGCCCGCGGAAAGCATCCGCCCGGAGCGATCCCGGACGGCGAGTGTTCCTCCAAGTTATAACAAACGGAAATGAGGTTACTACGCATTTTACATCAATAGCAACAATCAATACAAAAAGCCTATTTTAAAAAAAACTGATGGAGGTAATGCAAGTGATTGGCTTTTACAAGAAAAGAAAAAAGTCGGCGAAACGCAATAAATCAATCAGCAAAAAAATACTATATCGTTTTATTGTTAGTGTTTTAATTAGTGTATCAATCGTTGGAGTGTCATCCTATGTCATATCGAATCATGTGATTACAACTAAAGTTACAGCGGCATCGGAACAAACAATCATCCAAACGGGAGATAACATCGATTATATCTTTCAGCAATACAAAGACCGGATTACCGCAATGCTGATGAACAAAGATTTCACAGAATCACTTAGGGCTTTTAGTCAATTCAATGGAAAAGAAAAAACAAATGATTATTATCAATTACAAAATCATATAACCGATTATTTATCCGAAACTGCATTAGTGGATGAAAACCTCGACATGTATTTGATTGATAAAGAAAATGAAACGATTCTCACGTCATTAGCACTATTGCCCGATAAAGATAAAGAAGCAATACTAGATTCGAAATGGTACCAGCAGGCAATGGATGCAGAAGCTTCTACAATCTGGATAGGTGGTGGAGAAAAACTTGGTGAATCAAGTGATGAAAAGACACCTACCATTCTGTTTGGCCAATCAATAAATGTTGATAACAGTTCATACTTTATGCTAATGGAAATAAATCATGCATTAATAAAAGAAGCCGTACAGGATGTGAAATTTGGCGAAGATGGATTCCTGAAAATTGTAGATCAACATAATCAAGTTGTCTTCTCATTTGATGAAGAGGAAGTTAACCAAGCCAATCCGTTTGAGATTGAAGCGGATTCAGAGGGAAATGTTTTCTTAAACGAAGGAAGATATGTTTTTCAGGATAAATCGGATGTAACCGACTGGTATTTAACAGGTACAGTGACGGCAAAAGAATTGACGAAGGATACGAACATTATTTTTTATATTACTTTAATCATCATTGTGCTTTCTATCGTATTCTCCTTCTTCATGGGAAAACGGATTGTGGGGATGGTAGGGGTACCATTAGAACATATTTCGACCTTATTGGGACGTGCAAAAGAAGGTGATTTAACGGTGCGTTCGGAATTTACGCAACGTCAAGATGAAATTGGATTAGTAGCAAACAGTTTTAACGAAATGCTTGGCAACATGTCAGACATGATGCGTAAGACAAGAGAGGCATCATCTAAAGTACTCCAGGCTGCTTCAGAATTAACGGAAGTATCCAAAGTTCAATCCGATTCTGCGAAAGAAATCGCATCTGCATCCGAAGAAATTGCTCGTGGTGCAACAAATTTAACCAATGAGGCTGAAAACGGCAACCATTTAACAAGCAAGATTAACCTTGAAGTAGACAATGTATTTACCAACAATCAAGATATGGAAAGTTATGCAAAACAAGTACTCGAAAGTAGTGATATTGGCATTCAGAAAATGAATGAACTAGTGAAACAGACGAAACATGGGGATCAAATGACAACAACATTACGTAACAAAACAGATGCACTCCAATCGAGTACGACGCAAATTAGTGATGTAATGGGGATTTTAAAAAGTATATCCGAACAAACGAACTTACTTTCACTTAATGCGGCAATTGAAGCTGCAAGAGCAGGGGAAGCGGGGAAAGGGTTTGCTGTCGTTGCAGATGAAATTAGAAAGCTATCTGCAAAATCGAAAGAGTCCATCCAGGTGGTTGGAACGATCATCTCTGATATTATGAGTCGCGTACAAGAAACGTTAGATGTATTGGATGAAGCAAATCCAATATTCACTGAACAGGTGGCGAAAGCGCAGGAAACAGATGAATTATTGAATCAGGTTGGTCAACGAATGCGTGAATTCACAGATAAAATTCATCTCGTTTCTAAGTCGATTAATCAACTGCAAAGCTCACAGGAGGTTTTATATGAAAGTATTTCGCAAGTAAGTGCTACAGCTCAGGAATCATCTGCCATTAGTGAAGAGGTAACTGCGTCAACAGAAGAACAAGCAAATGTGAGCAGTTCACTTGTTGCGACATCATCGGAATTAAAAAAACTATCGGAGGAATTAAAGGATATTCTAGATAAATTCCAAATGTAATACTGTTTTTCAGGATGACAAATTCCTAAAAAACTTTGTTCATCCAATAGACAAACGAATAAAAGGGTGTTATAATAAATTCATGAAAGCATTTACATTAAATGAGATGATTAAGATATATTTTAGGAGGGTTTTATAATGGCATATTTCAATAACATAAACAACATCAAATACGAAGGTGCAACATCAACTAACCCACTTGCATTTAAATTTTATAACCCAGAAGAAAAAATTAACGGTAAAACAATGGAAGAAATCCTACGCTTTGGCGTAGCGTACTGGCATACATTTACCGAAGACTTATCTGATCCATTTGGCGCTGGAACTGCCATTCGCCCATGGGATAAATTCTCAGGAATGGACCTTGCAAAAGCACGCGTTGAAGCAGCATTCGAATTTTTTGAAAAACTAAACGTACCATATTTCGCCTTCCATGATGTGGATATTGCACCAGAAGGGTCTTCATTAAGAGAATCGAATCAAAACTTAGATACGATTGTTGCGATGATCAAGGATTATATGAAAGATAGTAAAACCAAATTACTTTGGAACACGGTAAACAATTTTAGTAATCCACGTTTTGTACATGGTGCAGCATCTTCTAATAATGCAGATATTTTCGCATATGCAGCAGCTAAAGTGAAAAAAGGTTTAGAAGTTGGGAAAGAATTAGGTGCGGAAAACTATGTATTCTGGGGTGGACGTGAAGGGTACGAAACACTACTTAATACAAATATGAAGCTTGAAATGGATAACTTAGCTCGTATGTTCCATATGGCAATCGATTATGCGAAGGAAATTGACTTTGATGCACAATTCTTAATCGAACCAAAACCAAAAGAGCCTACAACCCATCAATATGATTTTGACGTGGCAAGTGGTTATGCATTCCTACAAAACTATGGTTTACAAGACCATTTGAAATTCAATATCGAAGCAAACCATGCGACATTAGCTGGTCATACATTCGAACATGAATTACATTATGCACGCATTCATAATATGCTAGGTTCTGTGGATGCCAACCAAGGCCATCCATTACTAGGCTGGGATACGGATGAATTCCCAACAGATCTTCACACAACTGTATTAGCAATGTATGAAATCTTGAAAAATGGTGGTCTAGGCCGTGGTGGCTTGAACTTTGATGCAAAAGTTCGTCGTGGTTCATTCACACCAGAAGATTTATTCCATGCACATATCGCTGGAATGGACAGCTTTGCTGTTGGTCTAAAAGTAGCGCAACGTTTAATTGATGACAAAGTCCTTGAAAACATTGTTGATGATCGTTACAAATCATACAAAGATGGTATTGGACTTGATATCGTGGAAGGAAACACAGACTTACGCAAGCTTGAAGCGTATGCATTAGGTTTAACAGAAATCAAGAATGAATCTGGTAAACTAGAAAGAATGAAAGCTACAATTAATCAATACTTACTAACTACTTTTGCTGGTGAGTAATTTATAGATTATATCCGTTTCCATCAGGGAATGACAATGAGAAAGACGAAGACCTTCCCATCAGGTGTCTTCGTCTTTTTATCTTAATGAGATGTGGGAGAGATTAAATGATGAAATATGTAATTGGAGTAGATTTAGGGACAAGTGCCGTTAAGATATTATTAGTTAATCAACATGGGGAAGTGACGCAGGAGGTTTCGAAGTCCTACCCACTTATCCAAGAAAAAGTTGGGTACAGTGAACAAGACCCTAATGATTGGGTGGAACAAACGATTGCTGGACTAACTGAATTGTTGGCAGAATTTAAAGGAAATCCGGAAGATATAGAAGGACTAAGTTTTTCTGGGCAAATGCATGGTTTAGTACTACTCGATGAAAACCAGGAAGTATTGCGAAATGCGATTCTTTGGAATGACACAAGAACCAGCAAAGAATGTGAAGAAATTTATGAGAGAGTAGGCAAAGAGCGCTTACTTCGCCTAACAAAAAATCCGGCATTGGAAGGATTCACCCTACCAAAAATTCTGTGGGTGAAAAACAATGAACCGGAAGTTTTCGAGAAAGCAAAAGCATTTGTATTACCAAAAGATTATGTCCGCTTAAAATTAACTGGGCATCTGCATATGGAATATTCTGATGCGGCAGGTACGTTATTACTTCATGTAGCGGAGAAAACATGGAGCAAAGAGATCTGTGAGGTACTTGAGATTAATCCAGAAATTTGTCCACCACTTGTTGGCTCTCATGAAATTGTGGGAACCATTACAGCGGATATTGCAGAAGCAACGGGATTAAGTGATGCAACAAAAGTATTTGCAGGTGGTGCCGATAACGCATGTGGTGCGATTGGTTCCGGGATTCTAGAAGATGGAAAAACATTAGTAAGTACAGGAACCTCTGGTGTCGTTTTATCGTATGAAGCGAATGGTGACAAGGACTTCGAAGGAAAAGTTCATTACTTTAATCATGCTGCCCCAGAAGTATTTTATACGATGGGAGTGACACTTGCAGCTGGTTACAGTCTTTCTTGGTTTAAAGACACTTTTGCAAAAGATATCAGTTTTGAAGCGTTACTGGCAGATATCGATACGGTTCCAGTTGGATCCAATGGACTAATCTTTACTCCATATATTGTGGGGGAAAGAACGCCGCATGTGGATGCGAATATTCGTGGAAGCTTCATTGGCATGGATGCATCCCATGAAAGAAAACATTTTGCCCGTTCCGTTTTGGAAGGAATCACATTCTCTTTAAATGAATCGGTAGAAATATTCCGCGAAAATGGTAAAAACATTGATACAGTTGTTTCGATTGGTGGAGGAGCGAAAAATGAATCCTGGCTACAAATGCAAGCAGATATATTAGGTGCAAACATTGTGAAAATGCAAAGTGAGCAAGGGCCAGGTATGGGAGCTGCAATGCTTGCTGCATATGGCTGTGGCTGGTTTGATTCCCTGAAAGAATGTGCAAATGAATTCCTAAAAGAAGACAAGGTATATACGCCAATTCCAGAAAATGTGGAGAGATATAAAGGGTTGTTTGCTATTTATAAAGAGGTTTATGGAAAAACAAGTGATTTAAACAAACGTTTGATGGAATATAGAGATTAACATTAGAAAGGCTGTCATGTGATAGCCTTTCTAGTGTATAAGTGTGGGGGAGAGGTTTTGAGTTGAGTGATCGCGCGAGGGTATCGCGCGAGGAGTAGCGGAATTCGCGCAGTGGCGTGGAAAAATCGCGCGAGGAGTAGCGGAATTCGCGCGCTCAACACTAGAATTCGCGCACTACCATTGGAAAATCGCGCGCTCAACTAGAATTCGCGCACTACCATTGGAAAATCGCGCGCTCAACTAGAATTCGCGCACTACCATTGGAAAATCGCGCGCTCAACACTAGAATTCGCGCACTACCATTGGAAAATCGCGCACCCAACACTAGAATTCGCGCAATACCATCGGAAAATCGCGCGCTCAACACTAGAATTCGCGCACTACCATTAGAAAATCGCGCACCCATCTCCAAAATTCGCGCACCACCAATCCACATTACATAATCAACTAACGAGGAGAGTTCTGTATGAAATATAATCAGTTAGGAAACACAGATTTGAAGATTAGTGAATTAAGTTTTGGCACATGGGCAATTGGTGGTGCTTGGGGAAAAACAAATGATACGGAAGCGTTAAAAGGATTAGAACGCGCAATGGATTTAGGTGTAAATTTCTTTGATACAGCAGACGTGTATGGGGATGGTCATGCCGAGGAGCTTTTAGCGAAGGCAACGAAGGGGAAGGAAGCAGATATTCATATTGCAAGTAAATTCTGCCGTGCTGGTGATATTACCAATCCACAAAATTACTCCGAGGAACAGGTTCGAACATATCTGGAAAATACACTAAGACGATTAAAACGTGACACGCTTGATCTATATCAAATCCACTGTCCACCACTGGAAATTTTAAAAGATGGCAGGGTGTTTGAAGTATTGGAAACGTTAAAGGCAGAGGGGAAAATTCGTTACTATGGTGTGAGCGTTGAAACAGTGGAGGAAGGATTGTACGTACTGGGGAACACTGATGCTACCGCTTTACAGGTTATCTTTAATATTTTTCGTCAAAAACCACTTGAGGAGTTATTCCCAAGTGCGAAGGAAAAAGGCGTTGGAATTCTTGCCAGAGTACCGCTTGCAAGTGGATTGTTAACAGGAAAATTCAGTAAGGACACCACTTTTGAGGAAGATGATCACCGTCACTTTAACAAAGGTGGACAAGCTTTCAATGTTGGGGAAACCTTTGCTGGACTTGAATTTGAAAAAGGTGTAGAGCTAAGTCGTGAGCTTGAATGGATTGCAGAAGGAAGGGGAAATATGACCAAAGCTGCTTTGAAATGGATTCTTGAAGAGGAAGCAGTAACTAGTGTTATTCCAGGCTTCCGCAACGTAAAGCAGGTGGAAGATAATTTAGGCGCGTTGGACGTGAGAGACTATACAACAGAAGAAATGGACCGTTTGGTGAAATTCTACAAGGATAAAGTGAAGAGTAATATTCGCGGAGCATACTAGAAGTTTGAAAAAGGCAGCGAATATAAAAGGTAGTATTTTTTAATAAGCAGCGTGCATTTTTATACGAAACGGTTCCGTTCTGAGGTACGAAATGAAAAATCGCATTAAGAAAAACAGATAAAATAAACCACAATTTTGGATGCAATTAACAAGCTAAATAGATATCTAATTAACATTGGTTCCGCCATAGTAATTGGCGGAACATTTTTTCAATTTGAAGTGACTCTTTATTGCGACTTATCTAAAAAAAAGATATTTACGTGTTATAATATACATAGATTGTGAAGAAACATACTTAAACTAACGTGGCAGTTTAGTAGAAGAAGGATTATTAATTATGAGTAACTCGAAGTATAAAGGCATTCCTTTGTGAAGAAGGAATGCTTTTAATTTTGCTAGAAATTGAAGTTATTAAATATAACAATAAAGAAATAATAAGATATGATAAATATTTATTGCAATTCAATAAATAATGTATTAAGGTGTAATTATCAGTTAATAAGTGAGGTGCTTTTTAATGAAACGAGGTTCAACAATTTTCTTAAAGATAGCTGTTTTTCTTATTGGAGTTATCGTACTTTCTTTGTGTATTTTTTTCCTGCCGTGGTTGGCAAATGATACGGCAGAAATATTTCCAGAGTTTGCTTTTTTACAGTATCCTGTTTTATTAGGTTTGTATTTAACTACTATCCCATTTTTTGTTGCTCTGTATCAGGCTATAAGACTTCTGAAATTAATTGATAATGAAGATGCCTTTTCGGAGTCATCTGTAAACTCTTTAAACCTAATTAAGTATTGTGCAATTACTATAAGTATCTTGTATGTAATAGGATCCATCTTACTTATGTCACAAAGTGCTTTGCATCCAGGAATAGCAATTATCGGCTTTATAATAATTTTTGCCTCGATTGTTATAGCAGTATTTGCTGGAGTTCTTCAAAAATTATTAAGAAATGCACTAGATATAAAGTCAGAGAATGATTTAACAGTTTGAGGTGAAACAATGGCAATTATAATCAATATTGATGTGATGTTAGCAAAAAGGAAAATGAGTGTAACTGAGCTCTCAAATAGGGTTGGGATAACGATGGCTAATATTTCTATATTAAAAAATGGAAAGGCAAAGGCTATCAGATTTTCAACCTTAGAGGCTATTTGTGAGGTGTTGGAATGCCAGCCTGGTGACATCTTAGAGTACAGAAGCGACAAAGATATTGACTAACTAATTTAGACTACTTTAATATCGGGTAAGGATTGTGGAAGAGTGTTCTTCAACTTGTGTTCAACAATCGGGCCAAGATTGTTTAAGAACAGGTGATTTACAGAAGGGGTGATGTCATGGGTTTTTGGTATTTACTATTGCTTTTAATAGGTGTCATTTTGATAATTATAGGAATCATGAAAAAAGGTGTCTCTTTAGCGGTTAAGGTAGTAATTTTATTATTTGTAATTGGAATCTTATTCGTTGTGGTGTCGATAGTTTTATTGATGCCTGGTAGTTCTGATTTAATTGCAGAACTGCTGAAATTAGATTGGTGATTTTTAATTTTTTAAAGCAAACGGGCACAATTGTGGAATAAACGTCACTGTAGAAAGATAAATACTGGGGGCAATTATATATGAAAACTTATATATATATGGTGAGACACGGTGATTCACCAAAAGTCGGAAGTGAAAGAACAAGAGGATTAACTATTAAAGGAAAAATAGATGCTCAACGGATAGCTAATTTATTGATTGAAGAAGGTATTAACGCTGTTATCTCCAGTCCATACAAGCGTTCAATCCTAACTGTTCAGGAACTTGCAGATAAATTAGGGAAAAAAGTTTTGATATTTGAGGACCTTAAAGAGAGAATATTTTCCTTAGAAGATAAACGTCTATCCGATAAGGAGTTAATTCATTTATTAAACCGATCATTCTCTGAATCAACTTATTCTTTATCTGGAGGGGAGTCTAATGAGGACTGCCAGGCAAGAGCTGTAAAAACCTTAAAAGAAATATTAAATACTTATCGAGGGCAGAAAGTAGTTGTAGGTACTCATGGAGCTGTAATGACTTTGATGATGGGTTATTATGACAGTAAATATGATTTAGATTTTTTATTTCAAACAACAAAACCAGATGTATATAGAATGGGATTTAATGGAGAAGAATTAGTAGGAGTTAATAGAATGTGGAAGTTAAATAGTGGCATATAGATATTGAAAGGGTTGGCCGAATAGCCGATGTGACAACCTGTTAGACTATCCTATTTGTGAGAAAATACACTTCAACTATCGGGTAGCATTAATTGTGCGAAATGTTCCTAGTTTAAATGGAGGATGGCAACATTTCTCTGGTAAAGGCTAGGCAATTCCTTTTGGAATTGAAGGATTATATTGAAGAATCAAATGAAGGGGTAACGCTCCGAAGGGTTCTCTCTAAGTCGAATAGCACTTGATTTAGTAAGAATGATAGTGTTATAAGCTCGGTGAAAAGGCGTAAGAATTTACCGTAACAGTGTAATTTAGCTGACGAAAGCCTACCCGATGGGGTGGTGTAAATCATAATGCTTGAGTTGAATGAATATGGTGAGTATGCGAATAAACCTATAAGAAAGGGTTAAGCTGACGAACTTCTGAAGGTACGGGTCTAAACGCACGATACATAGAAATGTGTGTATATGGTAACTTAAAAGTGAGCCACCATAGCAATTGAAAACTGAGCCACTTTTGATAGAAAATAACCCTAATGACATGTTAGGGGGAAACATCAGGAGTGATTATATTGAGTGAG
>NZ_RBZO01000011.1 GCF_003628445.1 Oceanobacillus bengalensis | reverse complement strand
TATTATTACAATAACCAACGAATTAAAGGAAGATTGATCGGTATGAGCCCAGTTCAATACCGAATTCATACCGATCTAATCGTTGCTTAATAAAACTCCAACTATTGGGGGTCACACCAAACTGAAGTGAATTGTCGGAACGGTAGGACGAGTACTATCTCATCTTACTGCGCTGTCTATACAAATTGCTAATTATAAAAAGCAACAAATTAAGCGGAGTGAACCTTTCTATTTGATAATTTCAGGTAAACTATTTCACCTCGTCCTCTATTATTTCTTTCAAAACCACCGCTTGATTGTGCACCTCATCCTTTGCAGCAAATAATAAAGTAACAGTAGGTTTTTCCTTTACAATGTTAATCAATTCCTCTAATTCTTGCCTTTTCTCATTACTTTGAAGTTCCTCTTTATATTTCTCCTTAAATTCGGCAAACTTGTCTTGCTCATGGTTAAAAAATTTTCTTAACTCGGTAGATGGAGCAATTTCTTTCATCCAATCGTCTAGTTTTGCCTGCTCTTTTGAAATACCTCTTGGCCAAATCCGATCAACCAAAATTCGTATACCATCATTTTCTTCTACCGCACTGTATATTCGCTTTATCTTTACTGACAACTAAATCCCTCCTCACCGAAAGCAAAAAGCAACCACCAGTGTAACAGTGATTGCTTTTTACATAAACTATTCCCTAGCACGCTCTTTTTCTTCTTCCCCTTTTGGACCCGAAACAAACCATCCAAGTACCGCTGTTAATACTAATACACTATAGAAAATAGACTTCCATAATGTTGAATGTGGGAATTCATGCGGTATCCAAGCAATATCAGGATGAGCTAATACCATGACTAAGAGTTTCACACCAACCCAACCAACAATAACAAAGGCTGCTATCTCAAGGCCTGGACGTTTATGAAGCAAGTCAACGAAGATATTTGCTGCAAATCGCATGATAATAACACCAATCATCCCACCAGCAAATACAACGAAGAACTGAGCTGAATCAAGGCTACCAATTGTACCTAATTCACTTGGTGGTAGAGCTACAGCAAGCGCAACCGCTGCTAAGATGGAGTCTACCGCAAATGCAAGGTCGGCGAATTCCACTTTAGCAACCGTCCACCAGAATTCTTTCGGTGAAGCTTTATGAACCTCATTATCTCTAACTTTCTCCTTACTATCTTCTTCATCATCTGGTTTCTTCGGCTTGAGCCGGTCATACAGGTTCTTGAATGACATGAATAATAAGTAGGCTGCACCAAGTGCTTGAACTTGCCATACATCAACAAGAAACGAAATGATAAACAATGAACCAATACGAAGCACAAGTGCCCCAGCTAATCCATAAAATAGCGCCTTTTTCCGTTGTTCTTCTGGAAGATGTCTTACCATAATTGCTAAAACTAAGGCATTGTCTGCTGCAAGAAGCCCTTCAAGAGCAACTAGCACTACTAATACCCATAAGTACTCAATAATTAGTTCTGTACCCATATCCTCTCTCCTTAAAAAAATAAAATGGCCCACCAGCAGGTAAAAGACCACAGAAAAAGACCTTTACCTGCTCGCACGGCGGTAAAGGTCTCGCTAACAACGTACGTTGCCAATTAAGCCGGAGATATGGATCTCGTAATGACGACTTTAATTGTACAGCTACTCCCCTTTAGGAATCGTATTCTTTATTTAAACACGTAACTAGCAAATATGTCAATCGGAACCTGATTGCCTGAGCTATCCATATATTTTCCAAATTTATAAGGACTATGCTTTTACTGTCATTATTTTATCCATAATGTTTGCCATCGCTTCTTTTAATTTCGCTAATTTTTCTTCACTATCTTTGCGATTCTTTCCACAAACACCGTAATACGTTTTTAGCTTTGGCTCTGTTCCAGATGGTCGTAAACATACCCAAGCTTTTTCATCAAGCATCAATTTAACCATGTTTTCTTTTGGTAAATCGATTGGAGCTTTGCTGTTGTCTTCAAGATTTAACTTTTCACTCGTTAAATAGTCTTCCACTGCCTTCATCTTAAAGCCAGCTACATTAGTCAACTCCATATTCCGGATTTCAGACATAATAAAGGAAATTTGTTTTGCGCCTTCTTTCCCTTTTAAGGTTAGCGATGACATTCCCTCTAAATAAAAACCATGCGTTTCGTAAAGATCATGTAAAGCATCAAACAATGTTTTCCCTCGTTGTTTCCAGTAATAAGCCATTTCAGCAGTTATAATTGCTGCTTGTATAGCATCTTTGTCCCTAACAAATCCACTAACCAAATAACCATAGCTTTCTTCAAAGCCAAAGATAAACGTTTCTCCTGAAGCATCAAATTGATGGATCTTCTCACCAATATATTTAAATCCAGTCAACGTTTCCAGCGTTTCCACATGGTACGAATCCGCAATTGCCCTACCTAATTCGGTTGTAACGACTGTTTTAATCATTTTTGCATTCTTATATACATTCGGATTGCTATGTCTTAATATATAATCTAAGAGTAGGGATCCTAATTGGTTGCCTGTTAATACTTGGAATTCTCCGTACCCGTTTTTTACTGCAACTCCTAATCGGTCAGCATCAGGGTCTGTACCGAGTAAAATATCAGCATCTACCTTATCCCCAAGTTCCTCAGCCAGCGCAAATGCCTGATGTTCTTCAGGATTTGGCGATTCAACGGTAGAAAAATCTGGATCCGGTATTGCCTGTTCTGTTACAACGTGAACATTTAAGAAACGCATCTGTTCGAGCGCACTTGTCACAAGGTCATAAGACGTCCCATGTAATGGTGTAAAGACAATTTGCAAATCCTTATCCTGCATGCGTTTCGCCGGATCCATTCTAGAAATATAATTGATCCGCTCTAGATAAGCGTTATCAATTTCCTTACCAATCCAATGAAGTAACCCGCTTTCTGCCAGTTCCTCATCATTCAGAAATGGAACGGTGAGCTCATCCTCTATTTCATTAATCGCAGCAACTATTTGATCGGATTCAGTTGGCGTTATTTGACCACCGTCTTCGTTATACACCTTTAACCCATTGTACTCTGGTGGATTATGACTAGCCGTAATCATGATGCCACATGCGGCACCTAAATAACGTACTGCAAAGGATAGGAGTGGCGTTGGGCGTAATGACTCAAAAACATATGCCTTTATCCCATGAACACTTAGTACCCTAGCTGCCTCAAGCGCAAATTCCTTTGACATATACCTAGAGTCATAGGCAATGACAACCCCACGGTCTTTTACATTAACTCGGTGGTACGGCAAGTAGTTTGCTAACCCTTCTACGACTTTCCGTACGGTATAAACATTCATTCGATTGGTACCTGGGCCTAATACTCCACGTATTCCTCCAGTACCGAATGTTAATTCCTTATAAAAAGCATCTTCTAATAAAGATGTATCATTTATTTTCCTTAATTCAAGTTGCACCTGCTCATCTAGTTGCTCAAACGAATGCCACCTTTGATAGACTTCTTTCCAGGATCTCATTCCAATGTCCTCCATCACTAATCAATGTTCAAATTTTAACACACTTTTGTCCTAGATTCTAGATATTCTGTTTACTAACTCTGTCTATTGGATAAAATAATGTTAAACTATTAATCTACGCTTTCTATAATTAGGATTTATAGGTAAAATAAGGGTAAGAAAGATAATCGAAAGTGGTGAATGGCTTGGTTCAAAAACGTTGGTTTCAGGTTTTAGTGTTCTTAATTTTATTGTTTCTGTTAATTTTACTAATTTACTATACAAATTTCATCTTCATCCCAGTCTTTAAATATATTGGTGCGATTGCCTTTCCATTCATTGGTGCAGGTATACTTTATTATTTAACAAGACCACTCTTGCAGTTTTTCGAAAAGCGACTAAAGATAGGACGTATTTGGGGAATTCTTCTTGTGTTTTTAGTTATAATTTCCCTTTTAACATTATTTATTATGTATATCTGGCCAATTATTCAAAATCAGATTACCAATTTAATGTATGGTATTCCAGGCATGATTGCTGTTGTTGAGGATGTCATCTTCTATTGGCAAGCAAATTATACGAGTATTCCTACTCAGGTAATTATCGCTGTGGAGGACTTTGTTGCTAATCTTCCAGAACATATTCAGAATCTATTGGATCATTTATTTGGATTTATTGGTGGATTTATCGGGCAAGTTATCAGCATTGCTATGGGACTTGTCATGATCCCCTTCTTCCTTTTCTTTATGTTAAAAGATGGGGAAAAGTTATTGCCATTTATTTTGCAAGTATTTAAGAAAGAAAAAGCAGAAAACATTCGCAGTTTATTTGGAAAAATTGATAATGTGTTGTCTTCCTTTATCCAGGGTCAATTATTCGTTAGTTTCTGTGTAGGGGTTATGCTCTATATCGGTTATATAATTATCGACTTAGACTATGCATTACTCCTTGCCTTATTTGGTATGCTAACGAATGTTATTCCATACTTAGGGCCATTCATTGCTGTAACTCCAGCACTACTTGTAGGTACGTTACAGGATCCGATAAATTTCTTTTGGATAGCAATTATTATGATTGTGGCACAACAAATTGAAAGTAACCTCATTTCACCAAATGTTATGGGGCAAGCATTACATGTACATCCATTAACCGTAATGACTGTTGTTGTGTCAGCAGGAAGTATAGCTGGCTTCTTAGGAATTGTTTTTGCTGTACCAGTGTATGCCGTTGTTCGGGCTATTATTGTTCATCTTTATCAGACCTTTGTTAACTCGAAAGAGAAGAAAGAAGATGCTTTAATATGATAAAAGATTGCTTTCTTTAGATGCTCCCAAACAGCAGCCCGTTGCACACAAGATGACATTACAATTCATAAATAAATTCACCTCATTTTAGGTGAGATTTTATTATAATGTTTAAAAATCACAAAACGGGGAGCGTGAATCATCATGTTAGGTGTTCGTTTAATCGAGCCAGAGATGACCTATAGCCTTAGGCATCGCGTACTCCGGCCGAACCAGAGCATTGAAGACTCCAAATATGAAATAGACCATGAAGCGCATACATTTCATGTTGGGGCGTTTTATCAAGGAAAACTAATAAGCGTTGCATCCTTTGTTGTTGAAAACCTTCCTGATTTCTCTATTGAAAGACAATATCGCTTAAGACAGATGGCTACTCTTGAGGAATTTCGAAAATTAGGTGCTGGAAGGTCAATCGTAGACTTTGGGGAAAATATTATACGAGCGCGTGGCTATGATTTGATCTGGTGTAAAGGAAGAACGGCTGTTCAAGAATATTATCGTAAATTAGGCTTTGACGCTTATGGCGATATTTTTGATTACCCACCTATTGGCCCGCATATCGTGATGTACAAAAAACTTCAAAAATAATAATAGGCAATTGCCTACCCAAACTTTATTTTTTAACATTCGAAAATGCTCCAGTAAAAGCTGAAAAATGTTTATTACTGGGGCATTTTCAATTGATTATTTTCCATCTACTAAAAACCATTCACTCCAACATACAGTATTTAAACGTACATTCACGTTACTAAAAATAGGCTCTGTACTCGAAAAAGCATCCATTTATAAAATGAGCGGATCTCCATTTAGTTATAAAAGTGATAAACAATGGATGAGCCAACCTCATTATAACCAATCTTCTTATAAATACTATTTGATGTTGGATTAGCCTTATCTGTGTATAAAGAGCAGAAAGCAAAACCATCATGTAGTAATTTCTGACTAAGAGCAGCTACCAAGTTTGTTGCATACCCATTTCGCTTATGCTCGTCTGGCGTATATACGGCATTAATGCTTGCACCGTTTTTTGTTTTTCTAGATTGATTAGCCATTGATACTGGAATACCAGCTACATTCCATAAAAATGCCGTTCCATTTTCAATGAATTTCGTAGCCATTTGACTCGCTTTAATTTCTGTCATGGCTTCATTTGCTTCTTTTCCAAAGTGAATTAACCAACTTTTCACTAAGGGATGATCTGCTTTCGTGGCTTTTAACATTTGCCCATTCGTATCAATTTGTACGTTCACTTCATCTAACTGATAAATTAATTGATTCATATGGACTTTTGCATCTACTTTTTTTCTTTGTTTCCATTCGCCCACAAATACTTCCGCTTTTGAAACTGGCCCAAGAACACCTGGTACTTTTATCGCCTTTTTGTATAAAAAATTTGCTATATGTACGATTACGCGATGATCAACATCTATATCCGCTAAAATCCAATTATTTGGAGGCGTCTGCATAAAAGCATAAATGATTTCCCCATCTTCTTCGACATAACCAAAGTAAACATCTTTGCTAATCGTTGTTTTAAAATAATCCATTAACCCAAGCATGAGATTATTGCTTGCTTCCTTTTTCAACAAAAGACTCTCGACTTTTCCCCTATAATCATGAATCGTCGGTGAAAATGCAATTTTCATATATTTCGCCTCCTCTTCTTCCAATAATAAAGAATATTATTGTTTTGTAAAGGTGTTATGAGCTAAACTATACATAGAGGTGATTCAGATTGACGAAAAAAGAATTAGAAGCAAAATTAGCAGAGTTAAAATCAGATTATGTACGAATTCAAAGTGACTTGGACAAATTAGAGTATGTAAAGGGCAGAGTATCTTCCGCCCAAAATCAGCTTATTCGACTAGAAGAGGAAATTGCTGAGGTGAACAAGCAGTTATATGCATTGGATTAAAAAGAAAAGGGTTACAATAAACCAACAGTAAAAGCTCGTCTAATTAGGCGAGTTTTTGCTATAACCAAAGCGTAATAAAATAATAATGAACTAATATGTAAAAAGTATTTGACAATTTTAAAGATATTGATACAATATTAAATGTCAAATACTTTTTACATTTTAATTAGGAGGAAAGAAAATGATGGATTGGATAGTTGTTATATTTTTTGCTGCTTTAGCAATTTGTGTACTACTAATCGTTATTACTCTTGCGTCATTACCCAAGTTGGGGGATGAAAGGAAAAATTTCATTAAAATGAAAGCCCAATCATACGCTTTTACAATTGCAATCGGTTTAGCGTTGATTGAAATAATTGAATCTGTTTATTTAACTGCCTGGACAAATGAATCTTATGAGGGTATGAACCCCTTTACCTTTCTTGTAGCTATTTCTATTGTATATTTAATCTCATTACTATTTTCCAAGAAGAAATACGGTGGTTAAATGAAGAATCGTATTAGGGAATTAAGAAAATCAGCAGGGCTATCACAAGAAGAAGTGGCTAAACTTTGTAAGGTTTCCAGACAAACGATAAATGCGATTGAAAACGATAAATATGACCCTACTTTACAATTAGCTTTTAACATGGCCACTGTATTGGATACCACAGTAGATGAGCTATTTATTAATAAATAAGCACTTAATAATAACATCTATTAAAAACGGCTGAAATGTTACGATAGGAGTATAGATAATAACATGGGTAAAGTGTATTTTAAAGATATTGATCATACCAATGAATATATCGTTAGGAGCATAAAATTAAAACCCGGACAAGAAAAATATATTGAATCTGTTGATGAATGTCTACAAGAAGCTGACACTTACCAAGAATGGCATCCAGTAGCAATATATTATGAAGCAAATATTATTGGATTTGCTATGTACGGCTCTTTTGGAACGAATAAAGATACATGGATTGATAGAATAATGATTGATGAGAAATACCAAAGTAAAGGTTTAGGAAGAAAAGCAATGATGGGACTTATTGATATTGTTTCAAAGGAATTTGGGGTAAATCATATATATTTAAGTATCATTGAGGAAAATGAAGCTGCTTATAATTTATATAAAAGTATCGGATTTAACTACATGAATGAAAGAGATCCAAATGGAGAACTTTTATTTAAGTATACAATTTTATAATAGTGTAGTTGCTAGTGGTTTTGTGTTTAAGGATAGAAAGATGAGGCTGGGACAAAAGAAATTTAGTAAAGAAAAATCCGAACTATAAGTTTAAGTCCTCCATTAAATTCAAATTAATGGAGGACTTTGTATAAAGTGTTGATTTCTTTAGTGAGAAGTACGTCGTTCCGGAAACACACTTCGCGCAGCTGATGAGCCCCCTTCGTGCTGACGCACTACGGTGTCTCATCTAGGCCTCTCCTCCTGCAGGAGTCTACGTGTGTTTCCTCCACTGAGTTTAAGTTACTAACCATTATCTCCTGCGATATGGAAAGTCAAAAAGCATTGTACTACCTAACCAGTCCGGGAGAGTGGAGGGCGGTGACTCCTGCGGGAATAGCACGTGTCCGAAGACCCCGCAGCGGCGTTTTTTCCGCGAGGAGGGCTGAGGCCGTGCCCGCGGAAAGCATCCGCCCGGAGGGATCCCGGACGGCGAGACTTGCTCCGATTTAAGATATTCTGAATTAAATTAGTCCGAAGTTTATATCAACTATGAATTAACATTCAATTGTAGAAAGTTAACATTCCGAGATTCCTATGCTATAATATTCGTCTTTTGATTGGAAGGTTTTCGTTTTGTCCCAGCCCCATCCTGCGATTTAATCCTTATGCACCTAATAAAGGTATTCTTTCTATCTCATAAATTTATTCTTTTCTATCATTATTCCGCACCGTATCTAATTTTGCCTTGATCTTTTCCTTTTCCTTAGTCGGTGGAGTAAGGCTAACAATCTTATCGCCCACTGCTGGAACAGTTCGCATTTCTTCTGAGAAGAACTTTAACACACCCGACGGTTTAATTAAATATAAGAAAACAGTTGATGAACCTTTATCATCCAAATATTGCTTTAATCCGTATTTCTCAGTAAGCATGGTCTGCCTGAAGACATAGCCATCCTCGATCTTCTCTATTAGATTTTCTAATGAGAATTTCTTATCAAATAGGATTCTACCGCCGACCTTCGATACAACTCCACTAGAATATCCATCTTGAAAATGCGTATATGGACTTCCTTTAAAAACATTCGTTCTTCCATACTCTGGCAAGAAAGTTGTACATATCAGGGAATTATAGGCGTTGTCGTCCGTCACAGCAAGCAAGTAATCATACGGGATTGTATCTAGCATATGCTCTGTTTGTTCTGACAGCATATCCCCGCGATAGAATGGTACATTTTGTTTTCTCGCCAAGCTTAAATTTTCCCAAGAAGAATCGACTAACATAACAGGAATATTGGAGTTCTTCAACGATTGTGCTAACTGTACGGTAAATTTATTACTACCGATAATTAACGCTCCTGGATTTCCTTCCGATGATAATCCTAATTTTCTAGCCAACCAACCAATAGAGAATCCGTGTGCAAGCACAGTGATAAACACTAGCGCAAACGTTAATGTTGTTAAAATTTCTGCATCTTCATAGCCTGCATTTAGAAGAACACCAGCAAAATAACTTGATACAGTTAGTGCCACAATTCCCCTTGGTGCAATCCAACCAAGTAGTGCTTTTTCATTAAACGATAATCCCGTACCAATCGTAGACAAGAATATCGACAACGGTCTAACAGCAAACATCATCAATAAAACATACCCAATAATATTTGGACTAAAAATTTGTAGTAATGTTTCAACTTCCAATGATGCTGTTAACATAATGAAGATTGCCGAAATGAGTAGTACTGAAACATTTTCCTTAAAATGACGCATATCTGAAATGGAACTTATTCCCATGTTCGCAAGGGTTATCCCCATAGCCGTTACGGATAATAGCCCTGTCTCATGCATGATCATATCTGCAGCGGTAAAGCAGAAGATTACCACGACAACAATAACAGGTGACTTTAGAAATTCTGGTACATGCCCTGTTTCAAACATCCACCCAAGTCCCTTACCAAGTGCCCATCCCAAAATAATTGCAAAGATGGATGCAGCAAAGAATAGGACTAATTGGATACCACTCGGATTTTCTGAAGTGATTACCGTTATAATCTCAAATGCAAAAACTGCAAGAAGTGCACCAATTGGGTCAACGATTATTCCTTCCCATTTCAGTACCTTCGCAGGTCTAGGGTTAAGCTTTGCCTGTCTAAGTAAAGGCATAATAACGGTTGGCCCTGTTACAATGAACAGACCGCCGATAACAAATGCAACAGCCCACGATAATCCTGCAACATAATGGGCAGTTAAAGAACCTGCTATCCATGCAATAAATGCCCCTAAGGTAGATATCCTGAAAATAGGTTTACTAATCCCTCTAAGCTCTTTAAAACTCAAATTTAGACTACCTTCAAACAGAATGATTGCAACTGCAACAGATATAATCGGGCTAAATAAGTCCCCAAAGTCTTCTTCAGGATTCATAATTCCAAAGATTGGTCCAACAAGTAAACCAGTAATTGCCATAACCACAATTGCTGGAAGGCGATATCGCCACGCCACCCATTGTGAACCAATGCCTAATATACCGATCAATGTAATTTCGAATAGTAATGAAGGAACCATCCCATCCCCCCTAACAAAAGTTTATAAGAGTATTTTATAGATGATGGGGGTGAATGTAAATTAATTACGCGTTACTATTTTTTTTGCAATAATTACCATCATTAAAAATACAGTGCTGATGGTCAAAGCGCTTAATATGTAAATCACTTCTAAAGCTGTTAAATTCACGATTTCAAACTGGATAAGAGCAAATAAAACAAAGGGACGTAAAAGGCTCATTACTATGATGTTATATTAACATTCTGGAAATCATCCTTAAGAAACCAAAACAGAGTAATTTATGGTAGGATAAAAGGAAAGTTCCAATCGGATGAGATACGAATACACAGTTACTTTGGAAAAAGGAGGACTCCCCTCATGTTAGTAAAAGAAGAAAAAATTCTACAAACCTATTTTGGCTATGAAACATTCCGTCCTGGACAAGAAGAAACAATCAACCATATTATCAACTTAAATAATACGCTTGCCGTCATGCCCACTGGTGGTGGTAAATCCCTATGCTATCAGATCCCTGGATTATCCATGGATGGTACGGCAATCATAATCTCCCCATTAATCTCACTTATGAAAGACCAGGTAGATGCTTTAGTTTCTTTAGGCATAGCCGCTACATATATTAATAGTTCCCTTTCACCAAGTGAACAACAAAGCCGATTACATGATGTCGCTTTGGGCAGGTATAAATTCGTTTATGTGGCTCCAGAACGATTTGAATCTAGTACCTTTATGCATACAATACGCAGCATTCAGATTGCCCTTGTCGCATTCGATGAGGCACATTGTATCTCCCAGTGGGGGCATGATTTTCGTCCAAGCTACCGATCAATCGTTCCAAATTTAAAACAAATACCAAATATCCCTGTGTTTGTTGCCTTAACTGCTACAGCTACGGAAGAAGTCATAACTGACATTCAAGAATTGTTGCAGATTAATCACGTCATTAACACAGGGTTTGAACGTGAAAATCTCTCTTTCCATCTTGTCAAAGGAAAGGATAAAACAAGTTATATTCGGGCATTCCTTGACGAACATCGTGATGAATCAGGGATTATCTATACAGCTACACGTAAGCAAGCCGATAGTTTATATGAGCAACTTACTAGAAGGGGTGTCTCCGTTTCCAAATACCATGCCGGAATGTCTGAAAACGAAAGAAAGCAAGCACAATCGGCATTTATCCATGACGAAAAAACAATGATGATCGCAACCAACGCATTTGGAATGGGAATTGATAAGTCAAACGTTCGGTATGTCATCCATTATGCGATGCCAATGAATATTGAATCCTATTATCAAGAAGCAGGAAGAGCGGGACGAGACGGAGAACCTAGCGATTGTATTCTCCTATTTTCTCCGCAAGATGTTCAATTACAAAAGTTTCTGATTGAGCAGTCAATGATGGACGAGTCCTCCAAACAAAATGAATACCGGAAACTCCAGGAAATGATTAACTATTGCCACACACACAGCTGCCTACAATCGTTTATTCTGGATTACTTTGATGATCGCACGTCCCATCAATCCACCTGTGGTCGTTGCAGTAACTGTGTGGAGCGTCAGGAAAAAACGGATATAACAGAAGAAGCACAGAAAATTTTATCCTGTGTAAAACGCATGGATGAACGCTTTGGCGTTGGGATGACTGCTAAAGTGCTAAAAGGCTCCAGAGATAAGAAAATAAAAGATTTTGGATTAAATAAACTCACTACCTATGGCATCATGTCAGCATATACGGAAAAAGAACTTACAGAACATATCCATTTCTTAATAGCTGAAAAACTCTTAGGCACGGCAGAAGGAAAGTTTCCCACGTTAAAATTAAACCAAAATTCTGTTGACGTATTAAAAGGGAAACGTCGCGTCGAAATGTTCACGGCAACCATTCCAGCTAGTGAAGAAGCAGATTACTATGAAGAGCTATTTACAAACTTACGGGTATTACGAAAAGAGATTGCCGATGAAAAAAATGTACCACCATATGTTCTTTTCTCTGATGCAACACTAAGGGAACTTAGTAGGTATGTACCTAGCACAAAAGAGGATATGCTTGCGATTAAAGGTATTGGTGAGAAGAAATATGAACAGTACGGTGATGTATTCCTTGAGGAAATACTTAAGTGGCGCACGGAAAATCCGGATGTGAAGCGAAGAATCAAAATCGGCGACATCTCCACTCCTTCACCAATGCCAAAACAAAGAAAGTCTGAGGAAAGCGGGCCAAGCCATGTAACGAGTTATCAGATGTTCCAATCTGGAAAATCACTAAAAGAGATTGCTGATATTCGAGAAATGACGCAGCAAACGATTGAAAGTCATATTTTTAAGGCATATAAAGATGGATATGCCATTGCATGGGAGATCTTTTTCAATGAGGAAGAAGAAGCTGGAGTTCTCGCAGCCCATAAAGAATTGGACGAGCCCCGCTTGAAGCCGTTGAAAGAAGCGTTGCCAGATGGATTTGATTATACGAAAATAAAAGCCGTTTTAGTTAAAAATGAATTAATGTAGATTGAATGTTTCCGCCTCTGTTAAATTGTGAGGCGGTTTTTGTTGGGAGCTGCTGAGCTGGGCTGGGCGCTTCTCGGGATATTTGCGCCCTTCTCGGGATATCTGGTCTCTTCTACGGATATATGCTCTCTTCTCAGGATATTTCCTCTCTTCTCGGGATATTCCCTCTCTTCTCGGGATATATACTCTCTTCTCAGGATATTTCCTCTCTTCTCGGGATATATACTCCCTTCTACGGATATATACTCTCTTCTCGGGATATTTCCTCTCTTCTCGGGATATTTCCTCTCTTCTCGGGATATTTCCTCTCTTCTCGGGATATATACTCTCTTCTCGGGATATATACTCTCTTCTCAGGATATTCCCTCTCTTCTCGGGATATTTCCTCTCTTCTCGGGATATTTCCTCTCTTCTCGGGATATTTCCTCTCTTCTCGGGATATTTCCTCTCTTCTCGGGATATTTCCTCTCTTCTCGGGATATTTCCTCTCTTCTCAGTATAAATCAAGTCTTGGCGCATAAACCCGCTTCCACTTCATGGGCCCTATCCCTCACTAGATAACTTTATTTGCTCTCCCCCATATCTACTAAACCACCATTTCAGTCCTGATGGAACACATATAACGATTAATAAAATCCGCATCAATTGAAAAGCACTAACAATCGCAGGGTCTCCTCCGATATTATAAGAGGTTAATACCATCTCAAAGAAACCACCTGGAGCCATTCCTAAAATAGCTGTCTGGTAATCTAATGATGTAACAGTCGCCAGCAATGCACCCATACCAAAGGAAATAATGATTACTGTAATCGATATGGAGAAATAGACAAGCGTATATTTACCACCAACTTTTAAATCACGGAACAAAATATTTTTACCAAGTCCAGCACCAACAGCAATTTGAGCTGCATTCATTAAGAATGGTGAGATGGAGGGTAAATCAATCGGACTCACATTCATCATAGCAGTTACACCTAAAGCACCGATAATAATCCCTGCTGGTATTCGATTTTTCAAAAATAGCGCAGCTAAGATGGGAATTACAAACCACAGGTTATTCCAGATACTTGTTTCAAGCCCACTTGTTTCAATTATCCCCCCTACCTGCCTTTCCTCCACAAACAAAAAGGTTAAGAAGGTTGGAATCGTAAATAGCACGGTGATTAATCTTACCGTATGGAAAATAACAACTAAGGCGGCATTCGCTTTCATCGCCTCACTAGCAATTGCCATTTCTGATAAACCACCAGGAATACTTGAAAATATGCTTGTCATTTTGTCAACATGAATCCATTTAGAAACAAGTGCACCAAGAAAGATACTGATCAAAATAAGTAAAATAGTTAATAAGAGGTATGGGATTACGTACGGAACAATCGTTGTGAACGTGTCCTTTGTAAAATATAGCCCAAAATATAAGCCAAGAATTAAGAAGCCACCATTTCTGACTGAGATTGGTAACAATGCCTCCTTATTTGTTATCCCCTGATAAAGCATGACAAATGTTAGGGAACCAAGAACCCATGGGAGTGGAAAGTTGATTAGATAAAACAAATATCCACCAGCAGAAGCAATCATGATTGTTATAAGGAATCGCACGACTTTAGAGTCCACCATTTATTTCACCCCCTCCAATAAAATGAAGCTGCTATCCTAAGATAACAGCTTTACTTACTCGTATACGTACCTAGCACCTCAACTATTCGACAAAATCCGACAAGTGCCTGTCACCCCTACCATGCCCAGGTGCCGCTTCTAAATACGGCTTCGGTTGTGCCGTCAGCTTTCACACCGTCAATATCGAGTTTATCGGACCCAATCATAAAGTCAACATGAACAAGACTATCGTTTACACCATGTTTGTCCAGTTCTTCATCTGACATGGATGATCCGCCTTCAATATTGGTTGGATATGCTTTACCCAATGCAATATGGCATGATGCATTTTCATCAAATAATGTATTATAGAAAATCAATCCGGATGTAGATACAGGAGATTCGTGTGGCACAAGCGCAATCTCACCAAGGCGACGGGCACCTTCATCAGAATCAAGCAAGTGTCTTAATACTTCTTCGCCTTGCTCTGCTTTAAAGTCAACAACCTTCCCATCTTTAAATGTTAAGCTGAAGTTATCGATAACATTACCACCATAGTTTAATGGCTTTGTGCTTGCAACCGTTCCGTTCACACCATATTTATGTGGCATAGAGAACACTTCCTCTGTTGGCATGTTCGGGTTAAATGTTACACCATTTTCCGTTACAGCCGAACCACCTTTCCAAATATGACCTTCTGGAAGCTCTAACTCTAAATCCGTTCCAGGAGATTTAAAAATTAATTTCTTGTAATTCTTTTCATTTAATACTTCACGGGCAACCTTCAAAGCGTTATTATGTTCATCCCATGCTGCAATCGGATCTTCTTTATCCACACGAACAATCTTCACGATAGCTTCCCATAGGCTAGCCATTGCTTCCTCAGCAGATTTATCTGGGAAAATCTTCTTCGCCCAATCACGTGATGGGATAGAAATAATTGACCAGGCAATTTTATCGTTCATTGTATATCTACGGAAGTTCTTCATCGCTTCAGCAGACGCTTTATTTGCTAATGCTACACGTTTTGGATCAATGTTTTGTAGCAAATCAGGATTTGTAGAACGGATGTTTAATACCGCTGCTCCGTCTTCTGCATACATATCATGAAGCTTCACTCTCCACTCAGGGAAGTTAGCTAACACTTCGTCTGGTGCATTTTCATATTTTAATAACGTTAATTCATCATCGACCCAATTAATATGTACATCTTTCGCGCCTAACTCATAAGCTTTACGGGCAACAATTCTAGTGAACTCTACACCATCAATTGGTGCATTAATCATTAACGCTTGTCCCTTTTGTAAATTAACACCTGTACGTAATGCCAATTCTGCATATTTTTCTTGTATTTGTTGTGTAGTCATTAATTTACCTCCTAATATAAATTATTTCGTATACCGTTATTATTCCATAAATATTAGTAAATTGCCAAAATAAGTCTTTCTATATAAGTCTCATTTTTATTATTATTTTTGATGCTATTTACTCAAGGAAAAGTTTTTGTTAATATAGTATTAAGAAGTTACTTTTCGTAATTAGCATATTTAATAATAGATACGTGATGAAATAGAGTAGAGTGAGGTGATCAGGATGGAGAATTTATGTCCACGTTTTGAAAAAGCAATGGGACTACTAAGTACACGCTGGGTCGGGCTTATATTATTCGATTTATTAGAAGGGACAAAGCGCTTTTCTGAAATGGAAGCAGATTTACCTATCAGCGGTAGACTACTCTCTGATCGATTAAAATTGCTTGAAAAAGAAGGTATCGTTGAACGAAATATATACTCAGAATTCCCTGTACGGATAGAATATTCCTTGTCAGAAAAAGGTAGAGCATTAGAGCCTGTTATTAAAGAAATTCAAGGCTGGGCTGATAACCATGTCACCCCAGAAGAAGTAAGTGGAGATGTGGAAAAATAACAACACGTATTAAAAACTCTGCCCAATCATAATAGTAGGTGCAAACAACAAAATAACATACCATTTTACACGCTATTTCGCATTAGAAATAGCGTGTTTATTTTTTTATTGTCATAGAAAGTCTCCCTTAGGATTATTTAACATGTGAATGAGACATAGATTTACAATAAAAATAATATTCAGTAAAGTTATATATATATGATAAAAATAATCATAAATAAGTGAAGACACGATACTTAATTTAACGTGGTAGAAAGATTGTGGGAGTGTCCAGATTATCTACTCTTCAGCAATTGAACCAGACTGCAGCATAAGCAAATAAAACCAATCTGCAAGGAGTGACTTCAAATGAGTATTAAAAAAGAAAAAATATACCCAGACTGCCCAACTCTTATTAAAACTGTTGAGATAGGCTGCCTTACAAAATCACAGCTTCTTAATAAACTTCAACAACATTCTATTTTGATGAACAAACTTGGTGAGAGGCTATTCTCTGATGATAAATTTACTATTTCAGATACGATATACAGTGTGAGAACTGTTGAGCTCAAAGTCCGTGATCTTGGCTTTTCCGAAGGAGCTACCATACCTCAGCTTTTTAGTAAAGCGAACCAGGTCGGCTTAAAATTATGCCCACTTGAGCTAGGACCATACTTAAGATTGGAGTATATGGATCAACCCGAAGGATCAACGAATACAATTATAGTTTAAATGTCATTAACCTTATATTACGAACTTACGCTTTATTAAAGGATTAAAAATACTAAAAGGAAAAGAGGCCGGGACAAAAAGGTTATAGTTAAAAAAATCCAAACATGGCTAATGAAGATATACCGCTACGGAAATATACTTCTCTAAAGTAGTGCGTTGTTCGCTTTTTTTGCCAAACACTTTGGTTATGTCCCAGTCTCTTCACTTTTTTACCTTAGTGCACCAAAGGGAAGAAATGCATGTACTCCCTTTAAAGAATTTACAATCTGAGTAATTCGTAAGTCAACCACCATACTCGCATATGCATAAGCTTCTGAGCGAGAAATGCCATATAAGTCTGACATAAACTGTAACATGTCGCCCAATGCCAACCACATCGCTTCTTCGAGATTCTCATGAAACGCCATGGTTATCCACCCATTTTTGGTTTTAGCTCTTGGTCTCTGTATCGGGAAATTGTCTAAGACTGTAAATGTTAAACTGACTTTTTCCATCGGACATTCTAATGCTGGACCACTAACTTCTCCATCTCCTTGAGCCGCATGACCATCTCCAGTTGAAAACAGTCCACCCCACACCTCAATAGGTAAAAATAATGTACTTCCAGATTGTAATTCCTTACAGTCCATATTTCCTCCTGTCGCTCGAGGTGATATAGTCGTATGTTGTCCTGGTGTAGATGGTGGCATTCCCATAATTCCCATGAAAGGATTTAGCTTTACAGAGAAATCAAAATCTCCAAATTGACTTTTTCCCACCATTAGATTACTATCTAATTCAAAATCTAGCGTCACTTCTTCTGCTTCAACCATTCCTAACTTCTCATTCCAGTAGCTCGGAAAACCACCTGCTGAGGTCCATCCCCATGAGCCAGGTATCATTTCATTAATCTTAATCTCTAACGTTTGACCTGGCTTTGCACTCCTTATATAGATAGGGCCAATTAGTGAATGACCAAATTGTTTAGGCCTCCTGTGAAGTTGAACATCACGGAATCTTTTTCTAGGCTCTCCTAATGCTTTTCGCTTTCCAACACCCCACGCACTGTCCAGTGTTCGAAAATAAACGGTATCTCCTGAATCGATGTGTAATACGGGTTCTAAATCCTTGCTGAAAAAGCCGTGAAGTGACTTTGAATTTGGTTCTAATCGATGGATTTTTGACATATGTGAAGACCCTCCCAAATTTTTAGGATTGTAAATAGCCAATGTATTCCAGTTCTGATACATCGATAGAGTCTAAGGCACCATTGATAATTTTATTAACATCTTTCAACGTATTTTGAAGGCTAACAGCTTGACCTGCTTTATTTGTAAAGGGTTCGGCAATAAAAAAAGGCTGCGTTAAATATGCTTCCAGTCTTTCACCTCTTTGAAATGTCTGTAACTCAGAAGTTGGAATCCGATTCATACCGCTAACATTCACTAATGAACGCAATTCCCGATAGCGGCGAAGCAATTTTAAAGCTTTTTGTTGAATGACGAAGTGTTCCTGGTCTAAATGAGCTCCTTCGAGCACAGTTGATGTTGAACTAAGGGGATTAACGGCAGGATAACGATGTCTTGCAGTAAGATCAGCATCGAATTGCCATAACGTTTCAAGTGGTCCATAAGGTAAATCTTCATCAACAACCTCACCTGTCAAATCCAGAAGGAAAGTTGTAACTGAATTACTTCCAATTTCTTGAAGACTCTCCTGCAATTGTTGAATATGTCCTGTTATAACATGGGTTCTGTCTGCAACAAATATAATATCCTGGTCTATAACAATATTCACAATACGCTCATATGTTTCTTCAATTGTATTTGTAATGATTTCAACATTTTCAACAAGATCATTTAATCCTTGGTGTTCACCTATAGGCATTAAAAGAATCGTTTTATGAGCTTCATTCTTAAACCGATAAAGTAATTCTGCTAATACAGCGATCTGTCCCATTCCAGGACGTGCAACCAAACCAACAGTGCCTCCTTTTGCTAAAGGAGCAAATAAATCTAACGTTTTGATTTTGGTTTCTATCATTTCCACTTTCTCCCCTCTGATAATCAAATCATCTAAACAGCAGTCAGCTAATGATGCAAGTGCAACTAAAGTTCGAACCTCTGCTCTCCCAACAGGAATCTTCCCCGTACACAGATTAGAAACAGTAGCTGGTCGCAAGCCAACTTGCCGGGCTGCACTTGTAAGATTAGGTACTTTCCTCCGCAATAGACCTACATTTAACCTTAAGTCATCCATTTTTTAAAATCACCTCCTTTTCACCATATAATAAATTAAATAATGAAAAATAACAATAAATAATTACTCTTTAACGTAATTATATTACCCTTCAGAGTAATTAATGAAGATTATCGGTTAAGATCAAGGAAAGATGCACTAATAAAAAAGTCATTAAGCTAACGAAGCACGAAGAGGGAATAGAATAATAAATACATATAGAAAACCGCCACCCACATGATAGGGTGACGGTTTTTTCACATCTTATATCTCCAATTCTTCCGCAAACGCTTTTGACTTTCTTCTCTGTTCTCTTCGTTGCGCTGCTCTTTCTTTCGCACTTTCATGCAATCTTCTTTCCTGCTCTGTCTCTGGATAAATTTCTGGCACCTGAGAAGGTTTCCCATTTTCATCAATCGCAACAAAGGTTAGAAATGCGGTACTACAAATCGTCGTTTCAGCAGTCATTAAATTCTCTGTTAGTACCTTAACGAACACTTCCATTGATGTGTTACGTGTCCATGTGACATATGCTTCAATATGAATTGTTTGCCCTACCGTTACCGGGGCTAAGAAATCAACAGAATCAGTAGATGCCGTCACAACTAATTTCCTAGCATGTTTAATTGCTGCAATGGAAGCTGCAACATCAATATGTGATAACAATTTTCCTCCAAATAATGTTCCATGGTTATTCGTATCTGGTGGTAGAACTAGCGTTGAGTTGATTACTCTAGAATTAGAACATGGCTTTGCTTCCAACTGTATTTCCTCCTATTATTAACGATAGTTCTCCTATAAAACCGGAGAAATTAATCGTGATATCGATTCTTTAAAACGTATTCCAATGGAGCGCTTCTCGTACAATTTCCGTGTCATTTGAGTAGACTTCTTTATATCCTCATTAAAGAAATCAACCAATTGCCGAGAAATTCCTTTGTCATATAAAAATGCATTCACTTCAAAGTTTAGGCGAAAACTCCGCACATCAATATTGGCAGTGCCTACAGATGATACTGTCCCATCAACAACAATCGTTTTTGCATGCAAAAAGCCATTCTGATAAATATAAACTTCTGCACCTGCATTCAATAAATCCCCACAATGGGATAGCGTTGCCCAATAAACAAATGGATGATCTGGTTTATTTGGTATCATTAATTTTACATCCACACCAGAAAATGCAGCAATCCGAAGTGCATCTAATAGTGATTCATCTGGAATAAAATAAGGGGTTTGAATGTAAATATAATCCTTAGCAGACAAGATCATTTTAATATAGCCATTTTTTATTTGTTCCCATTGTGAATCTGGACCACTAGAAACAATTTGAACCCCTACTTCTCCACCAGACACTGCTCGGTAATACCGTTCCTTATAGGTAATATGATGACGGGAGGCGTGATTCCAATCTAAGATAAATCTTGTTTGCATGTTTTGTACAGCATGACCGACGATACGCAAATGTGTGTCGCGCCAATAGCCGAATTTCTTCTTCTTCCCTAAATATTCATCTCCAATATTAAATCCACCAATGTATCCAATGTTTCCATCTATAATTGCTAGCTTTCGGTGATTTCTAAAATTAATCTCAAAATTTACTTTTCCAAATTTAGATGGAAAGAACCCTTCGATTTCGATGCCATTATTTCTTAATCTTTTTAAGAATTTCTTCTTAATTGACCGTGATCCCATATCATCATATAGAACCCGTACCTCAACGCCCTCTCTTGCCTTTCTCACAAGAACGTCTGCAATACGCTGGCCGAGGCCATCTTGACGCATGATGTAATACAGTAAGTGAATATGATTTTTCGCTTGCTCCATATCTTTAATTAGCGCATCGAATTTTTCCTGACCATCTGTGAAAATTTGAACAGCATTATCTTGTGTTAAAATCGCCTCATCATTGCGTAGGTGTAAATAAACCAAATCCGCATAATCGCTCAACTCTTTATTGCGGAACTTGAATCTACTTTCTTCTATTGCAAGAAGTTGAGATTGAACAGTGGTTTTAACCTCTCTTCTACTTTTCTTATCCCATGTGAAAATTCGCCGCTTGTTAATCGGTTTTCCAAAAATTAAATAAAGCAAAAAACCCAGGATTGGGATGAATAATAGTACCATTAACCAAGCCCATGTGGATGTTGCATTCTTTCTTTCAAGAAACACAATAGAAATACCTAAGATAATATTCGATATAATAACAAATCCTAATAGAAATGTCAGTATTCCCATTGTCAAACTCCCTTCCCCATTAGCAATCTTTACAAAAACACACTACAACTAATATAGCATAACTCTTAAAATTAAGTTGAAATTGATGTACTCATTCATAGTGGAAAAGGCGTAAGAAGAATTATGTACATAAAATATCTGCCACTATCTAATAGTATGCATTGTGAGCGAGCAGTAGATACATACAACCTAGACTTTATCGTTCATAGGAATAATCGTTTATACTCCGCATTATGACATATTGGCTTAAAAACCGATACAGGTTACAGTATACTACGTATTTTTTAAGCAGAGGATTCACTTTCTACAGTCAAAACATTATGTTTATTAAATTTCTAGAGCTTAACATTGTCCTGCTCACCATTATCCCGTAAAATGACAACCACAAACTTATTAAGGAGAATTCTATGATTGGTGCAGCTTTTAGAGATGCGTTAGATATTCTAAATAGAAATTGGCTCAAAATTATTGGGATGGTTCTCTTAATCTATATTGTTAAACTGCTAATGGGAACTCTCCCTATACAAGGGACGATTATTCTTCGCTTTGATCCCTTGGCTATGGTAACATCCGAGTCTCTTAGGACTTTAATCGTAAGAGCACTGACTAACGGTATACTATTTTTTATTTTGATTCAGTATATCACCCTTACAAAACAAACGATGCGTGGGAGGTTGGTAACGGCAATCACCTATCCATTTCGACATCCTCGCCTGCTTTATAAAGGGACAATTGTTCTATTCCTTACTAATATTATTCTATATTTTTTCTGGATGTTAATCCTATACACTGGTTTGGGTGGAACGCTTATATATGCTGGTGGACTAAGTGTTCGATCTGGTTTCGTGATTTTAGTTATTGTCCTTTTATACGTTCTGCTTTTTTGGCTATTTGCAGGAATATCTCAGGCTTTGTATCTTCTACATGATGATCCAAAGTTAAGTACATTCCGTAGTATAAAAGAAAGTTTCTCACTTATGAAGGGTTCTAGATGGTCGTTATTAGGGCTGTTCGTCTTAACTGGATTAGGGTTAATTATTGGTATGTATTTATTTATAGTTGGAGCAATTTTTACTTTAGTTTTATATGAAGTGGTTCGATTGGCCTTTTACCAAGAACTATTACGAAGAAAAAGACAACGGGAATGGCAGGATAAGTTGGAAGAAGAGTAAAGCTAAATAAGGATGCACACCCTATAATCAACGTGTGCATCCTACGCACAAAACTCAAATTCTATCAAAAGCCTGCTCCATAATTAAAAGCCCCTCGCACTTCACACGCTCCGAAGAGGGAGACTTCTTGTCTAAAAACGTTAAAACTCTATTTTAATATTTGCATCTTCACCTAGTGGCTGACCATCTTTATCTGTAGGAGCTTTTATAATAAGGTTGGCACTCTCAACATCTTCAACCTTTGAATCCTCAAATAAATAACAAATCATGCGAGATCTTGTGTAAGCTTCTTTTATATATTGCATTTCTACTTTATCACTCAAGTAGTCATGAGGCGATTCAAAACTTTCTCCTGTATTTGTTGTTAATTTTAAATGCTCACTAGAGAAATTTATGTCTTCATTCGTAGTACTAATTTCTATACCTATATTTATGTAATCAATATTTTCTTTCCCGATATTATCAAGTATAAAAGGATCAGTTATTGTCCCGGTCACTAGATTTGACACCACGATATTAATGGTTAAAGGGCCTATTTCAACTTCACCTATATCTTCTTTATGAGCAACAGCTCTAAACTCTCCTCCAAAGGTTTCAGTCTCCTTTTGATCAAAATGATTTTCATTATTTTGCTCCTTACTTTCAGTCACACCTTGCCTGGAATTATCTTCTTGGTGAGATGACCCAGCTTTCTCGTTTTGGTCTTCTCCATTGCAAGCTCCTAAAATGAGGATAGCTGGTACTAATAAGGATAATAACAATTTATTCATGGTACACCTCCCCAATTTATATATCTAATAAACACATTATCAATGTATAATTTTAAAATATTACTCCTTACTGTCTAACCGCTTTCTGATTCGTTTTAATTCATTTAGTATTTCTCTTTGAACTTGTAACCCTTCTTTCCTATCTTTTTTTATTTGTTCATAACTCTCTTGTGTCTCTTTCAATTTAAAGGTCTGTTTTCTTACAAACCTAAGTGTTTGTGCAATTATTAGAAATAAGATAATAACTATTAGAAAATTAAAGAATTCCATCATCGTTTCCCCTTAATTAAATTCTAATTCTATTTCCAGATCCTCTCCTAAAGGTTCTTCTTTATCATTTATTGGTGCTTCTACAATAAAATCGACTTTTTTCATATTTTCAATATCGGATTCTTCAATCTTAAAGCCGACTTGACGGACATTGTCATTGTTATTTATAACAGGAATGTTTATTGCACTACTGATTAATTCATGGGGTTGTTGAATTTCCTCACCGCTGTCAGTTACTAAATGCATATTTTCTTCAGTGAAAGAAACATCCTCGTCTACATTATCTAATTTAAATCCTATTTGTAAGATCACAGTATTAATTTTATCACTTGAAGTAATACCATATATATCATAATCATCACGGAAGCTTCCGCTAACAATTTCAGCTGATTCTATGGTAATTGCCAGTGGTCCGGAATGATATGTACCAACTTCATCAACTTTACTATGTCTATAAAATGTACCTAATTCATCAAAACTAGAATTATGCTCTTGAATCAAAACCGGTTTCCTACTTGATTCTGAATCATTATCCGTATTATTGCAGCTACTCAAAATAACAGAACAGGAAATAAATAATATTATCAAAAATGATTTCACTTTAATATCTCCTTATTACAATTTGATAAAAATGCTAGCATAGATAGATATATAATTCAAATCAGTTTTAAACTAAGATGGATTAGTCTATTTCTTAGACTAATCCATCTTAGTTTAATACTTTTATATAGGGGCGCGGAGAAACACGTCCCTGGCAGTCTAGCACTTTTTGAAAATAATTCGTTACCTTTGGTGTTGTTTATTGATAAGCAGCTTGTTTTGGGTCCTATTCCAAAAAACTAAATCTGAAATTCAATTTCTGCATCTTCACCCACTGAATTACCATTTTGATCAATTGGTGCTTTTACGTGAACTTTAATAGATTCTATCTCTTCAATCTTGGATTCCTTTATAGGAAAGACAAAAGAAAAAGTGCTGTTATTGCCTTCCATATAACCAGCTAATATAAGACTACTTAAGTTCTTATCAGGTTTCTTAAATTGATCATCCATATTTGTTGCCAAAGATATATGGTTATTATCAAATGTTAGATTTTCAATACTATCTGTCGTGGTAAACTTAACCAGTAAATTTACAAACTCCTGTTCTTCATCTTCATATTCAATAATACCTTGATCATATGATTCCATAATATTTTCGTCATAATAATTACCACGAATTAACTCGGCTAATTCAATATGAAGAGTAATGGGACCTACTTTGATTTTTTCAATATTTGTTGCTTGTTCTATACTATAAAACCTTCCGACACTGTACCATTGACCTTCATGTTCCTCTTGCCCTATTGGTTCGAATTTTTCCTCCGATGTCTCACTATTGCTTCCACTGGAATTTTTCTTTCCTTTCCCGGTGTCTTGATTACATCCACTCAAAACAATAATGAATAGTAATAGCAAAATTAAAAACTTACGCATCAATTATCCCCCTAAAAATTAACCTCAACCTCTAAATCTTCTCCTAAAGGTTCACCTTTACTATCGAGAGGAGCATCTATTATTAGCGTCACTTTTTTTATATCTTGAAGGGTTGATTCTTGCAAAGGAAAGGAGAACTGACGAAGGTAACTTTCGTTGTTATTTTTAGGGCTTTTAAGAATTGAAGCACTAACCACACTGCTCAAAAGTTCGTGTGGTGTATCAATTTTTTCTCCAGTATTTGTTTTCAAGTGTATATGTTCTTGGTTAAATGAAACATCTTCAATATCTTTGTTCAATTCAAATTGTATATGAAAATTTATCATTTCAATTGTTTCATTTGCATTCACATTATATGACTCGTAATCATCTTTAAAACTTCCCTTTACTGCTTCTGCTGTTTCAATGTTAGCAGTAAGCGGTCCTATTTCATATGTACCAATATTTTTAATTTCGCTGTATCTATAGAAAGTACCGCCGCTTGGATCTAAACCAAACTGGCTCTCCTCTATGAGAACCGGATCCCTTTCTTGCTCTGAAGTTGTTTTTTTCTCAACGTCATTACAACCACTTATTATTATAGATATTGAAAATAATACTAATAAAACATACATACATCTCATGTTAAGACAAAGTCCCTTCTTCTCCACATTTAACCACTTAAGTTCTTATCAGTTTTTTCAAATTGATCATCCATATTTGTTGCTAAAGATATATGGCTACTATCAAATGTTACATCTTCAATACTATCTGTCGTAGTAAATTTAACCAATAAACTTACAAACTCCTGTTCTTCCTCTTCATATGATTCAAGATTATCTTGATCATAAAAATTACCACGAATTAACTCGGCTGATTCAATAGTAAGAGTAATAGGGCCTACTTTGATTTTTTCAATATCTGTTGCTTGTTCTATACTATAAAACCTTCCGACACTGTACCATTGACCTTCATGTTCTCCCTGACCGATTGGTTCTAAGTCTTCCTCCAATGTCTCACTATTTACTCCATTGGAATTTTTATTTCCGTTTCCAGTTTCTTGATTACATGCACCCAGAATAATAACGAATAATAATATCAAAATTAGAAACTTGTGCATTACTTATCCCCCTAAAGTTATCGAGTTACAATAATATCAAATATCTTTAGGGGGTACAAGGTCTTCATTATCTAGAGATCACACCTCCAAAAATATACACCCTATATTTAACGTGTGCATCCTATCCAAAAAACTCAAATTCTCACCAAAGCCTGCTCCAAATCTTTCCAAATGTCTTCCCAATTCTCTAAACCAACAGATAAGCGAATAAGCTGGTCGGTTATCCCCATTTTCTTACGCTCAGCTTCTGGAACAACAGCATGTGTCATTGTAGCTGGATGCTCAATTAATGTCTCCGCATCACCAAGACTTACTGCAATTTTAATAAAGTCCAAATGGTTTAAAAGATTTTGAGCATCTTTCTTTGACCCATTAATATCAAATGATATCATTCCACCGCCTTTTTTCATTTGCTTTTTACCCAATTCGAAATCGGGATTCTCATTATCATGTGGATAGTATACACGCTTAATTTTCGGGTGAATTCGTAACTTCCAGGCAATTTTTTCTGCATTTTCACAGTGTCGGTCAAGTCTTACTGGTAGGGTTTTTAATCCCCTTAACAGTAACCAGGCATCAAACGGAGAAATAATTCCTCCGATATCCTTCAACGTAGTATTACGAACAGCATCAATAAATTCCCTTTTCCCAACAGCTAATCCAGCAACTACATCCCCATGACCGCCAATATATTTCGTCGCACTATGTACGACAACGTCACAGCCCAATTCAAGTGGTCGCTGTAAATATGGTGTTGAAAAGGTATTATCCACGACAACAGGAATACCGAATTCCTTTGCAACCCGTGCTACCATCTCTAAATCAATTAATCGCATTGTCGGATTAATTGGTGTTTCAATATAAATAACCGCTGTATCTGGTTTTATTAAATTACGAATCTCATATTCTGTTTTCATTTCTGAAAAATCAAGTGACATATTATATTTTTCTTTCATCATTGAAAGTAGACCAAATGTACAGCCATATAGCCCCGATGAGCAAATGATATGATCATTTGCTTTCGTTAAGGCAATTAAAACAGCAGAAACAGCAGCCATTCCCGAGCCAAAAGCAAGTCCCTTTTCCCCATTCTCTAGTGCTGCAATTTTTTCTTCCAATATAGATACAGTCGGATTTCCCAATCTCGAATAAATATAACCTTCTTCCTCTCCACTAAACCTGCGCTCACCCTGCTCAGCGCTATCAAACGCGTAAGTTGAGGTTTGGAATAACGGTGGAACAAGACTACCTAGCATATCTTTGCCATCATAACCTTGATGAATAACCTTTGTTTCAAAATTCCTGTACTCTTTCATTTTGAATGATCCCCCTTTTTTTGATTAAAATTTTTTCTAAAGAATTGTTGCTTTTTGCACAAGATATAAAATGCGAATTAGTTGTACGTCGCACCATTTACAAATAAAAGCCGTACATAACTTGGGCTTGAGAGACCTCATCGCGAGTTTTTCTTATGCAATTCAGCTTCCTTTTGCTCGTGATAGCCTTCATCACGGGCTTTTCTCTTGCAATTCCTATTCCTTTTGCTCGTGATAAAGTCACCAAGATACTGCCGCAGCAAAAATTAACAGTTACTTCACATTTCCTACAACAAACAACAATACAACATGTACCTTAAACAGCCACTACTATCATTATATGTCATTAGCCACTAAAATTGAAAGCGTTTTCTAAATGTTGCGTTATTGCTTAAATACCTAATTCATTCTAAAATAGGGATAATTTGGAGATGGAGAAGGTGTCATATGGGGAAACAAAAAAAGCTTGGGATCGTCTATACTGCTGGTTCCTATTTAATATGGGGAATCCTACCAATTTATTGGAAATGGATTGATCATGTTCCAGCTGGTGAAATACTTGCACATCGAATTATTTGGTCTTTTGTATTTATGTTAGTGATCGTATCTTTTACACGAAATGGTTCTCGTTTTATTCAAGCATGTAAACACTTATTGAAGGATAGGAAAATGCTTTTAAGTATCACTCTCGCATCTATCTTAATTAGCGTAAATTGGCTAACATTTATTTGGGCGGTTAATAGCGATCATGTTATTCAAGCAAGTCTAGGATATTATATTAATCCACTTATTAGCATTTTATTAGGAATTATTGTGTTAAAAGAAAAATCATCCACCAGTCAACTAATCGCTTTTATTCTGGCTGGGGCAGGGGTTCTTTATTTAACCTTTAGTTTTGGTGTCTTTCCTTGGGTATCACTTATTCTAGCATTTTCATTTGCCTTTTACGGACTACTTAAGAAAACCGTGAATATTAACTCCATGTTTGGTTTAACGATTGAAACACTCATTGTATCGCCAATTGCTCTAATCTATTTATTCACATTAACGGATAATGCCTTTTCGGCTGTACCATTCTTCACCTCTACTAATCTCGTATTAATAGGTGCAGGGATTGTTACAGCTGTACCATTACTCCTATTCGGAAGTGGTACAAAATCAATTCCACTTGCAATGGTCGGATTTCTGCAATATATCGCACCAACTTTGATGTTAATTAGTGGTGTCTTTTTATACAATGAAACCTTTACGAGTGCGCATCTCATTGCATTTCTATTTATTTGGTCCGCTTTATTGATTTACATGGGGTCACACTATAAGCGACCAGTTAGAAAGCGCCATATATAATTATTTTTCCAAATTGATTGACAAATTCAAATTAACGAACTATACTAAGCCTAACAATTTAATCTCTTATCAAGAGTGGTGGAGGGAATAGGCCCTGTGAAACCCGGCAACCTGAAGAGCAAGATACATCTGCTTTTTTAATGGTGCTAAATCCTACAGGTCATCTGATCTGGAAGATAAGAGGAGGTTCGGTATTTACATAATACGCCCTCTTCTTAGGAAGGGGGCTTTTCTTATCCCCCTTCCTCCAGAGTAAAAATTAAAAATTAGGAGGAATTATTATGTCAAACTTTCATTTACAAAACCCAGAAACATTATTATTACACGGTGGTCAGCAACCAGACCCAGCAACAGGTTCACGCGCAGTACCAATCTATCAAACTACCTCTTATGTTTTCCGTGATTCAGAACATGCACAGAATTTATTCGGCTTAGCGGAATCCGGTAATATTTACTCTCGCATTATGAATCCGACAGTAGATGCTTTTGAACAACGTATTGCACTTCTAGAAGATGGTGTTGGAGCACTAGGCGTCTCATCTGGTATGGCTGCAATTACATTAGCAATTTTAAATATCGCCCATTCTGGTGATGAAATTATTGCAGATAGTAACTTATATGGCGGAACGTACAATCTTCTTGCAAATACATTACCTAAATATGGTATAACAACTAAATTTGTTGATGGAACGAAGCCAGAGGAATTTAGAGCGGCCATTACTGATAAAACAAAAGCAATTTTGGGAGAAATCATTACAAATCCAAGTTTGAATGTATTCGATGTTGAAGCGGTCGGAGAAATTGCGCATGAAAATGGTATTCCATTAATCATTGATAATACATTTGCAACACCATATATTACAAAACCTCTTACATGGGGTGCAGACATTGTTGTTCATTCCGCGACAAAATGGATTGGTGGGCATGGGACAACAATTGGTGGTGTTGTTGTTGATGGTGGCCGTTTTGATTGGAGTAATGGGAAATTCCCTGGTTTCACTGAACCTGATGCAAGCTATAATGGATTAAAGTATGCAGACCTTGGCCCTAGTGCCTTTATTACAAAACTACGCGTACAGTTACTACGTGATATCGGTGCTTCCCTAAGTCCACAAAATGCATTTCAATTCTTACAAGGGTTGGAAACATTGCATGTAAGAATTGAACGCCATAGTAAAAACACAAAAGAGGTTGCATCATTCTTGCAAAACCACCCAGCCGTTGAATGGGTGAACTATCCAGGTTTAGAAGACCATCCGTCACACGGTTTAGCGAAGAAATACTTTAATGAAAGTTTTGGCTCCATTATCACTTTTGGCATTAAAGGTGGCCGCGCGGCAGGCAGATTATTAATCGATAATGTAAACCTATGGTCACATGTGGCTAATGTTGGAGATGCGAAGTCATTGATTATCCATCCCGCTTCAACAACACATCAACAATTGAGCACAGAGGACTTGAAGAAAAGTGGTGTAACCGAGGAGCTTGTTCGCCTATCGATTGGACTTGAATCACCAAAAGATATACTAGCTGACCTTGATCAGGCAATTGCAAAAGCAACTGGTGAGGCACCTGTCATCAAGACTACAGATAATGATGCAATTGAGTGGCTACTATCGTCTCCATTTGACCGTACGGATGGCGCTGCTCGTAAAAAAGTAATTGCAACGTTTGGTCATGATGAATCTACGAGAAAGCTACAAGCATTAGGATATGACCTTGTTGCCTTTGGTCCAGATACTGCTCATATTGAACTTGCTGATATTCCCACCAGTATTGATGCTGTTTGGATTAACGGAAAGGATGTTCCAGCTTCAACCATCGAACAATTTATTAATAAACAAGGGAAAGTACTATTAATAGAAAATGTATCACACACAGATCAAACGATTGAAAATGCAAAAGCAGCAGGAATTCCTGTAATTACAAATACAAATCCATATGATGAAGCCGTTCGATTAAGAAGTAATAATAGAGAAAACGCTCCAGTCCTCGTATAATCTGTAACAGATATGAAAACCGCCAATTTGGCGGTTTTTTTATTCTTCTTAGTTTAACTTCATACGTTATTGATTAAAATAATAGGGTATATATAAGGTAGGTAGGCATCCTGCGTTACACAGAAAACCCTTCACTATCTTCTAACAATACGTGGACAAATGACTCCTATATCCATAATATATAATAAGAAGAAAACTTCAAACAATGGATACGATATTCCATTAGGGCGGGATAAATCTGCATAGGTGTGATGTACTTGAAAAAGAAAATGTTATATATTATGTTAAGTTTTATTATCATTACCGTAATTGCCATTATTATTTTTAACCAAACACAAACAAAACCCATTGTTCTTGAAGCTGTACAAGAGAACATTGAAAAAGAAATGCAAGAGACCGAATCTGAACTTGAACAATATGCAATGGGAAGCATTGAAGAAGACGATGAAGAAGAGGAAGAATTAAATGAAAGCAAACAACGAAAGTTACCAGAACGAATTTCCGAAGTCGTTTCAGGTACCATCGATTTCTTTAAGGATAAAACACGTATCGTTGCAATTGGTGATTCCCTTACGCAGGGCGTAGGTGACCAGACTAAGCGTGGCGGATATATTGGGATTTTGGAACGGACCATTAATGCAACTAGTGAAATTGCGCTATTTGAAAATTACGGAAAGCGTGGAAATCGCTCGGAACAATTACTAGCACGCATCGATGAAGAGGAAATCATTTCTAGCTTAGAGAAAGCAGACATCGTTCTTATTACAATTGGTGCTAATGATATAATGCAAGTGGCAAAAGAGAATATCATGAATTTAAACATTGAAGCTTTTGCCCAGGAACGTACCTACTATGAAGAGAATTTAAATACTACTATTGAGAAGATCCTACAAATAAATCCTAACACATCGATCTTCCTTGTTGGATTTTATAATCCATTTGAGAAATATTTCCAGGACATTAAAGAATTAAAGATAATAGCAGAATCTTGGAATAGTACAACGAATGAAGTTGCTAATCAATATGATGAGACTGTCTATATTCCTATTGAGGATTTATTTAGCGATACGGAAGAGGATTTATTTGCAGAGGATAATTTCCATCCTAATTATTATGGTTATCATTTAATTGCACAGCGTGTACTTGAATATATAACCAGTGAAGAGAGCTGAGATTCATGTCCACTCGTAAAGTAAAAAGAAAAGGTGAAAAGCAGTGGAGGCGATTATTTTATAGCCTCCTTTTCATAAATATTGCCGTTATTATCGTACTCGCTCTCCTTATTTTTTGGCCTGTACAAGATATAGCAGAACAAATGGAATATGAACAAGTGGAACAAGAGAGCTCTGAGTTTGTCGTACGGACAACAAAACAGAACCTAAATGAATTAGTAAATGCCTATCTTGAGCAGTTGTTAGAAGGATCTAGACATCACTACATGATCGAGCTTGACCAAGATGTTCATTTAATGGGGGAACTCCCTGTTTTTTCAACGACTGTACCACTGTCTGTTCATCTTGAGCCATTTGTTCAAGAGAATGGTGATATTATATTAAAACAGCGATCAATATCTATCGGTTTACTAGCATTACCAAATCAAAAGATTATGGAATACATGGGTAAATATCTTGAGATGCCTGAATGGGTCTCCATCAATGCAGAAGACGAGGAAATTTATGTAGCTGTCACGCAAATAGAAATGCAAAGTAATTTTAAAGTAGCTGTTGAACATATTGATCTTGAGGCTAATAATCTAGCTTTTAGATTTGAAGTTCCATTTGAAACGCTAGGAATTAATCAAATGGATGCGGAGTGACCTTGAGAATGAAATAAAGAACCACAGAGTGGTTCTTTATTTAAGAACGAATTGTTTCACTTTCTTCGGTATGAAATATATAAATGATTTCCTTCTTGAGGGTTCTGTATCTATTGTTTCATCACTATTTTTAGATTGGTAATCTTCTAGTTTTCCTTCATAAATTAACTGTAATTCCTCATGTTTCCGAATGTCTGTTGGTGTAATAAAACAGGTTGGTTTACCAAATTGGAATTTCTTTACATCCCCTAATACAGTTGCTACAAACTGTGAGCAAAAAAATGCTGTTTTTCGATTAATTTCAACACGGAACAATACTCCGAATAACCCAATAAAATTATATCTATAGTAACTACTCTTTGCCTCAATCGCTTTTATGTTATGGATAATTGCCTTATATTCTGTTTCTGTGATAGTACAACGATATATTGCACATTGGGATTTCCTTAAAAACTCACTGGTGATGTCTTCTTTCACAAAGCCACCAATAAATGGATTATTCGGATGCTTCCGACCAAAGCTATACACTTCCTTCAAGTCCTGGTCGAATCCAATGGACACATGGTTTAACGATTGCTTGGTACAATAATTAATTGCCTTAGATAAATATGTTCCCGTATCCGTAAACAAAAAATAAATTGTTCGTTCTCTCATCCGATTCCCTTCCCCCATAATAAGGTAAAATAAATGCCCCCTCTTTTTATACTATTACAAAAAATCGGGGAATTTACAAGGTATTTTTTTAAGAAGTATATACTGTTCTATAATATATGAAAGCTTTGCCATTGACGTAACCCTTTAAATGGCGTAAGCTAACTATGATTACCTATTTCTTTATTGGAGGAAACACTTTACATGATAAATGTTACGAATGTTAGTTTACGATACGGCGATAAGAAACTTTTTGAAGATGTTAATTTAAAATTCACACCTGGAAACTGCTATGGTGTAATTGGTGCAAACGGAGCTGGAAAATCGACTTTCCTTAAAATATTATCAGGTGAGGTCGAGCCGCAAACAGGGAATGTTTCTTTATCCCCTGGTGAACGTCTTGCTGTACTAAAACAGGATCACTTCGCATTTGAAGAGAGAGAAGTATTGGATACTGTTTTAATGGGACACGAAAGATTATATAAAGTAAAACAGGAAAAAGACGCGATTTATATGAAAGCAGATTTCACGGAAGAGGATGGCATGCGTGCAGCTGAACTTGAAGGTGAATTCGCTGAATTAAATGGTTGGGAAGCAGAATCTGATGCAGCCGTATTACTTAAAGGCTTAGGTATTGGTGAATCGCTCCATACGATGAAGATGGGTGATTTAACAGAAGACCAAAAAGTAAAAGTATTACTTGCTCAAACATTATTCGGAAACCCAGATATTCTCTTACTGGATGAGCCGACAAACGGTCTGGACATCCAAGCGATTCAGTGGTTGGAAGAGTTCCTTATTAACTTTGAAAATACTGTTATCGTTGTCTCCCATGATCGTCATTTCTTAAATAAAGTATGTACACATATTGCCGATGTTGACTTTGGTAAAATCTCTATTTATATTGGAAACTACGACTTCTGGTATGAATCAAGTCAACTTGCTTCAAAAATGGCACAAGAAGCTAATAAGAAAAAGGAAGAAAAAATCAAAGAATTACAAGCCTTTGTTGCCCGATTTAGTGCGAATGCATCGAAATCAAAACAAGCAACATCACGTAAAAAGCTATTAGAAAATATCACACTAGATGATATTAAACCATCTTCTCGTAAATATCCATATATCGCCTTCACACCAGAACGTGAAATCGGGAATGATTTATTACGTGTAGAAGGATTAACAAAGACAATTGGCGGTAAAAAAGTATTGGATAATGTTAGCTTTATCATAAATAAGGATGACAAAGTTGCCTTTGTTGGAAAAGATGATATTGCAAAAACAACACTACTTAAAATTCTAGTTGGAGAACTGGAACCCGATGCAGGCACGTACAAATGGGGCGTTACTACATCACAATCCTATTTTCCAAAAGACAACTCCGACTACTTTGAAAATGGCGATTTAACACTAGTTGATTGGTTACGTCAATTCTCACCAGAAGATGAAACAGAAACCTTCTTACGTGGGTTCTTAGGTAGAATGTTGTTCTCTGGTGAAGAAGCATTGAAGAAATCCAATGTTTTATCCGGTGGGGAAAAAGTACGTTGTATGCTATCTAAAATGATGCTTTCACATGCGAATGTACTACTCTTAGATGAGCCAACAAACCACTTGGACTTAGAATCCATTACAGCATTAAATAATGGACTAATTAAATTTAAAGGTTCCATCCTATTTACATCACATGACCATCAGTTCGTTAACAGTATTGCAAATCGCTTAATCGAAATTACGCCTAACGGTTTGATTGATAAAGAAATGAGTTATGATGAGTATGTAAATGATCAGAAGTTACAAAAACAAATTCGTGAAATGTATGCTTAATAGCTTGTTACTCCTGAAAACACGTGCCACTTTTTGTAACGGATTTACTTGTGAAGTGTAAAATGATAAATCGCACCATTATTCACAAAGTAATTAACACAATCTCACAACTGATTTCACAGTATAAACCACATTAACAAGGCTTAGAGAACTAAAATTCTCTAAGCCTTGTTCTTTATAATTATTTATTCCAATAAAGTTAGCAATAGGTAAGCATTTGAGGCTATCTCCAGCTTTCCCCTGCCCCACACGGAACGTGATAGTTTCCCATCATTCCGCGTTAAATCTAGCGTTATGTACTAGACTATAAGTTCCTCGTTAGCCTTAGGGAAGGTATCTGCTACTTCCCTATAATTAGTCAACAAAAAAGGACTTATCTTTCTTGAAGATAAGCACCCGTTACTTTTAGTGCAATTTTGCACAATCTTTTTTATTTAGGCAGTCTTAATCGTTTTATCATCACTTGTCATACCAAAAAAGTTGAGAATTAGTATATAAAACGGATAGACTATCAATCCTACAATCGCTAAAAGACCAGTAACAGGATTAGGGTCATCTCCACCATAAGTTATCGGAAATAAGGATGCAAATACATAAATAAACAGAACAAAATAGGGTGCCCATAGGATGACTGTCCAAAAGTTTGCCTTTCGCTCACCCAACCACTTTTTTGTTAAGAAAACGAGTAGTATTGTACCACCTATAATTTCAACAATTAGCGTTACACCAGTAAAAATATTAACCGTACCAATTTTCCAATTTGTTAGTCTGCTAATTCTATACACATTTAACATAAGTTCAAGAGGAACAAATACCATAAGAGCGTATAGAATACTAACAACATTTAACTTCAAGAAATATTTCATTAAATAAGCCCCCAATAATAATTATCTCTTACTCAGTAACCTGCCCAAATACTTAACGAAGAGCATTACGCTTGTTATGGTAATGCACCATTTAGCTTAACAGCTTGAGAGAAAAAACAGCAAGCATAGAAGTGAACCTCATATACTTGCCGTTAGTTATTTGGGTAAATTGTTAATTCCTCGATATTAATAATTGCTTTCAATTGTTTTAACAGGTCCAATCCAATGATACCATCCAAGTCAAAACCATAATTCATTGCACCAATTTCTAAAGCAAAATCTTCCGTTTGCATAACTCCAATTCTTACTGAATCAACCGTTTTTGAATACACAAATTCTGATCCTCCAACACCACTTATCCGATATATCGTGTCATTTTCTTCTGCTACTATCCCGATTGACTCTACCAAGTCTGTTGATAAAACTGTACTTCCAGAGCCAGTATCGACTAAGACACGTTGTAAATGAAGTAATTGTCCTTTAAATGTTAGTTCCATATCCGTCAGCAATAAACCATCTTCAATAATTAGTTTTTTCACTATCGCCTAACACCTACCCAATTTTTCTCAATGATATTAGGCTCCTTACGGCTAGTATGAAGAACATATAATTCCCGTCTAGGATCTTCTCGATGAATTTCTTGATATGCTTTCATAGCATCTGGAGAATTAGAAAACATTTTCAAGGGAGCAATCTCATCTAAAATACGCTCACTTTTCTCATTTGTATGTGCTTGAACAGCTTCTATCAATACCCATTGTTCTGGGAAAGCTTGGCATACATCTTCCCACTTCATCCCGAGTCACCTCCAGAAATATTTACTTATATTGTATCATGATTAAGTAAAGTGTAATAGTACAGAATAGAGCAAATGCTTATTATAGATAAGCACTATTTAGCTTAATATTGGTATTACGTTAATCACAGGTTCTTCATAAGGATGAATATTTATAATTAGTTCTTTCACTTCTTCAATGTTCTTCAGTAAACATTTAAATTCCATTTTACATTCAGTCCCAAAGGAAATTTCACCTTTATTGCCATTAAAAGGGGTTGCTTCTTCTAAAGGTCTCCAGTACCCTTTTACGACAGAATATGAAACAACATTATCGTAATTTCCCACTGTTAAAACGCCAATATCATTTAGCTTATTTCTTATCTCCTCTATATATTCTTCAGGTAATAGTACTTCTACTTTTACAAAATTAAATTCCATTAAATCCCCTCAACTTTGATTTTATTATTTAATTAATCTGCCCTTATTTGCGGAATAGAGTACAACTCTTTTATTTAGAAAAGCACCCGGTTGCTTAATAATAACTTCTGTTTTATTTGTTAGTGTATATAGTATTAGGTTGCCAATGAAATGGTACAGTTGTATTATGATTTTTAGTCCATTCCAGAAAGTCATCTATATTTCTAACTCCAAATTCTAATACTGCTTGATAAATAAAAATAGATGAGTATTTTTCGTTAAGCTTAAGTAATGATTCCTTAATATCAAGAATGGCTTTTCTAGTTTCTTCTGTTAAATTGTCCTTCATAAATTCGAGTAAATCTCTTGATAGTGCGCCACTTCGATTATTTGAGAATAACCACATATCAATATTCCAATCAATTCCCTCAAATTGATAAATCAATTTAAAATAATGCCCATTAAAATCTGTACTCGTATAATCTCTATATTTTAGTTCAACTACGTTTTTATTTAGAGTAAGTAATGCTAATTTACTCATAATAATTTGAGGGTTCGGTTCTTTACAGAATGTTTCTATGTCAATATCGGGGGTTACAATCAAGTCATACGCAACTGAACCTACTATATAACAATCGCCTACAGTGTTCCATTTTTGTATCAATTGTAATTCATTTAAAATTTTCTCTGCTTGCAGTTTTCTTTTAGCTGCCCTTTCTAAACTATTCATTTATCCATATCCTTCCTTAATTTGAGTAATACAATAGAATACGAAATATCAGCATAAAATGCAAACTAAATTTTCGTAAATGCCGTTTACTTGAATTACCGAAAATAAATTCACTTCCACTCTTCGCTCGTTATAGGTTAGCTTCGGCGGGCAGCTGTATTCCCCTGTTTTATCTATTTTGAATTTCACTGCAGTTTTTCTTGTGAATAGCTTGTTTGCGTTTGATTACGGACGCTCCACTTCATGTTATGGGCGGACCACCTCATTATGAGCACCCTCACATCCTAATCCAAATTACTAAACTTTCCCTGTAGTATGTCAGTATATTTTCTACTATACTAGGAAAAGAGAACATATTATGGAGGGCATCATGTATGAGGAAAGTTTTAGTCGCTCTTTTTGCGATGATGATTTTGTCAATTGGGGTTTTGGGGATAAATAAACTTTCTGATGAACCAGTAGAATTAATAGAGCAAAACAGTCATTCATCAGAATTAACTTTTAATAGATAAAGAGGGAAGCATCTGATGAATGCTTCCCTCTTTTATAACCTATTCCAAAATCGTAACTTCTAAAGAACGTGTACCCCATTTTTCTGCTTCACTTAAAGTTGGTACAAACACATCAATTTTATTCCCTTTAATCGCACTACCGATATCTGCTGCTGTAGCATAGCCATATCCTTCAACATATACTTCTGAACCCATTGGAATAACATTTGGATCAACTGCAATTACTTTCGCATTTGGATTCTTATTTAGGTCTAATCCAGTATACGTAATTCCTGAACATCCCTCACAACTAGCAGTATAAGCAGTTGCCGCTACTTCTATTGTCTTTCCTTCTCGGCTTTCTTTAGAAGTAACCTCTTCTGTCTCCGTATCTACCTTGGATGCTGTAGAATTAGTTTTTCCAATTGAGTCACTGACCTGTTCATCACTAACACTCTTAATCTCTAACACTTGTCCAATAACAATAATATCAGATGTCAGATTATTCCATCGTTTAATCTCATCAACTGTTACGCTATATTTTTCTGCGATACCTTCTAATGTATCAGCCTGTTCTACAATATATTGTTCATTTAGTAATATAATTTGTTTTGGATGAACAACGGTTGACTTCAGATCATTTATTTCCATTAACGCATCTACAGATGTTTGATTATCTTCTGCAATATCCCAAAGGTTGTCCCCTTTTTGAATTTCATATTCTTCAGCTGATACAGTGATTGCCGCTGTACTAATTATAAAGACCCCAGCTAATAGCGCTGTAAATACCTTTTTCATATGGATTCCTCCTTAATAACTAAGGATAATAGTATCACAGCCAAACAGGGAATACAGTAACAGGACAGTTAAGATTCTATTACAGCCATTACGAAAATACGGCTGAATGTAATAAACATGGTAGATTTTGTTGGTTTTTCCAGGATATTAAATTAGCTTCTTTCTATTTATATAAAATCCAATAATCAATACGAGCAATGCCAATACCATCGCTGCAAAAAACATTTGGGAATATCCAGATTTTGAACCAGCTATCAATCCAGCAAAAAGGGCTGGGAAAATAGTTAATCCAATTTGCCTCAATAATGAAACTGTACCTAACGCCGTTCCTTTTTCACTTTCATCCGCACTAGCACCAGCAAGCATATTTAATGGTGCCCCCATTAACATTCCTAATCCAATACCAGCAAGTGAGCTTGCAACGACAAACATCAAAAATCCTTCTACAAGAAAAGAAAATAATCCAAATCCACTTACACCAATTACACCAGCAATAATCACTGTTTTAACAGGACCGATTTTATCTGATAATACGCCTCCTAATCCAGCGCCAACTCCAGCAGCTAGTGCCATTGGGGTAACCCAATACCCAGCTTGTTCAACAGGGACGAGGAGGACTTGCTCGACATATGCTGGGATGAATATAATACCTGCCAGAAATCCCCCAGATAATAGTCCCAGAACAAGTGTCAATTTAAACGATAATTTGCTTAGCAAGGAAAAAGCAAGAATTGGGTCACCATCACCCTTTTCTACGCGTTTTTCATGAATGATAAATAATGTAAAAAGGATTAATCCTACAATAATAAATAGCAGACTATGTACAAATGAATCACTATCTAACTGCGTAATGCCATACATAAAGGAAAGAATACTTATCGATAAGAGCAGTGTACCAGTTATATCTAATGGCTTTTCTGTTCCAGCTTTCGTTTCCTCTAGCTTAAGGAACCCAAAAATAATGAGAAAAATAGCGATGGGAATATTAATAAGAAACATCCATTGCCATGAACCCGTTAGACCTAAAATCACCGCACCTAAATTTGGACCAATAACCGCCGATAATCCATGCATGCCACCAAGCATACCAAGTGCTTTTCCTTGGCTTTCCTTTGGAAGTGTAGATAAAATATAGGAACTCCCAATAATAAAAATACCTCCACCACCAAGTGCTTGAATAAACCTTGCAACAAGTAAAAATATGAAGTTTGGACTTAATGCTACAAGCACGGAACCAATACCAAATAAAGCTATTTCAATAATAAATAGCCGTTTTCTTCCATAGCGATCCGATAGCTTACCAATAACTGGTGTACTTATCGCAATCCCGAGCGTATATAGCGTAACTGTCCACGCTCCCCATGCGGCCGAAACATGAAAAGAATCACTAATCGTTGTTAGTGCTGTACTAATAATTCCATTATCAAGCCCCGCCATAAATACACCCATCGTAAAGAGCGTAATTGCCCATTTTGGAGAAGCACTTCTATTCGTTGTCATTCCATCATCTCCGAAACATATGAAAACTTAAGTTTTAGCTGATCCTTTGGGTGGGAGGCTTAGTTGCACTTATGCAGTAAGAAAGTAAAAGGACTCATGACAGAGTCCTTTTCATGCTACCTTCACTACATTTTCCCCTAATTTAGTTGAATAATCCACCAAAGAAGTCGCCTATGGCATTAAATAAATCTGAAAAGAAATTAGCAACCTTCTCCCAGAAGTCTTGGTCTAGCCCCAATTCCTCTGCCTTTTCCACAACAGAGGATGCGATATCCTCAAGCTGGTTCTGCACCGCGCCAAAGTCAATTTCTAAATCACGCATCTTATCAAATAGGTCAATTAGCATCTGCCTATCCGCTTCATTTAAGTTAATTTCAAGATTTTGTAATTGCTTACTAATAATTTGTTCTACTTCTTCTCTTGTTACAGGATTTTGTTCGGCAATCATTTGCTTTATTTCCGTTAATAATTGACTAACCTTCTCCTGTGATAAGCCCTCATTATCCGCTAAATCCGTTGCTACCCCTAATTCTTCATTCGCCAATTCCATGCGCTCTTTGTCAAGCGTCTCTCCCTCGGCATCATATGCTTTATAGATACCCGTTAATGCTGAATGGCCACTAACCGGAATAGGTGAAACGACATCAACAGTCGCATTTTCAACACCAGCTGTTAGGAGCGCATTCGCATACATATCTTCTGTCACCTCTGTAATATTCTCCGGTGTAACAATATTAATCGTTAACCCATTTCCCTCTTCCTGACGAACAATTTTTGCAGAAGAATACAAGTTTGCATCTGGATTTCCATTTATATATGTAGCGACATCTTCTCCTAGCACTTCATACTCTGTGACTGTATCAGGATTTGTCACATCCAAAAGTTCACGGACCTTATTTCTTTGTTCATCTGATAATGTCCCACCATATACAACGATGGCAGGTCCAAGCTTTTCATTTATACTCTCTACATCTGTTGTACTTGCCTGGGCATAAATTGGAGCAGCCAAGCCAATCATTAATCCAATTACAATAACCAACGATAATATTCTTTTAACGTTTCGTCTCATCTTTAATTCTCCTTTTAGCCTCTACTTATTATTTACAAGCATGAACATTTCTTACAAGGGCGAGCTTAGCAGAAGAAGTATTGAGAAATGTTACCATAGTTATATTTATGCTTGTCCACTGGGATAATTCTTATCCTCTAATATACCAATATTATAACCCTGATTTGAATCAATGAACATTCTAAACAAAAAAATCAATCCTTTTTCCTAAGCAGAAGTCTTTTAAAATTACTTCGATTACTGTATATTTAGGGTAACGAAATATTTTTCGAAAGAAGGTAAATAAAATTACTGAATCTGATAAAGCTGTAAAAAGAAATTTAGCAATCATGTGGTTTGCTAATTTTTTTGTTGCAGGTAGTATGACAATGGTTATTCCATTCATCTCTTTGTACATTGATTCATTTGGAACGTATTCTGATTCCTATGTAAAAACGTGGTCTGGACTAACATTTGGTGTAACATTTGTTGCTGCTTTTATCTTTTCTCCTATTTGGGGGAGAATTGGTGACAAATATGGAAGGAAATTCATACTAATTTTTTCTGCTGTAGGCATCGGTGTATCAGTTTTCTTAATGGGATTTGCCACAAATGTTTGGCAGCTTTTCTTATTACGGTTATTTATGGGTATTGTAACTGGCTTTATTCCAATGTCACAAGCATTTATTACAACACAAACACCGAAAGAAGTTGCTGGACGTGTCCTTGGAACCTTACAAACTGGTAATATAACAGGTGCTTTGATGGGTCCAATGCTCGGTGGTATTCTAGCAGATACATTCGGGTATTCCAGTACATTTAAGTGGGTTGCCATAACTATCTTTATTTCAGCATTACTCGTATTATTTGGGATTAAAGAAGTAAAAGTGAAACTTTCAACAGATGAACGCGATTATAAATCTTACTCTAGTAAAGAAGTTATCCTCCATATCTTGCATAAACCTGTATTACTAGTGGTACTTCTCCTTTCCGCATTAGTACAAATCGCACATTTTAGCATCCAACCCATCTTGTCCTTATTTGTTGAGGAGATCCATGGACCAGCCAACATTGCATTCTTTTCAGGTGTAGCATTTTCGGCTGCTGGTTTAGGGAATTTAATTATGTCAAGAAATTGGGGGAAACTCGGTGATAATGTAGGTTATATTAAAATATTAATTATCCTCTTGTTCGTAGCAGGAATTGTGTATTTACCAGGAGCATTTGTCACCAATATCTATCAACTTGTTATTATTCGCTTCTTACTTGGTGTCTCGATTGGCGGTATTGTTCCACTAAGAATGGCTTATATTAGACAAGAAGCACCGTTATCCATGCAAGGTGAGGTAATTGGTTATAACACAAGCCTTCGCTTTCTAGGGAACATCATCGGTCCAGGGCTTGGTGGAATCATCGCAGCAACTTCTGGATTCTCCACTGTCTTTTTCGTAACGAGTGGACTTCTCATCCTAGCTGGGATTATTATGCTAGTAACCTGGTATAAATACGAATATACAACCAAACAAACACAATCTGTATCATCGCATTTACACTAATAGAATAATAGAAAATAATATTATTAAAGTTCCAAGCAAAGAGAATGCTGCTTGGAACTTTTTATTTTGACTCTTTATTTTTGTTTTATCTTCGCAATGTAAAATTACACTATTATTGGAAATAAGATGAGAAAAAAGTCCAATGAAACCAATTTTATTAAAACATTCCAACAAGGAAAGGAAGATGCCTTGGAATATATTATTGATCTAATTTAACGCTTATAAAAGGGATTGTTCTGCTCCGATGGAAGAGTTGGAGCTAGAGGAAATTGTTATAGAAATTGAAAAGTAATCAAACTCAAATGCCCCAGTATAACCATGTTTTTACTAATACTGGGGTATTTGAATGGTAAAAAAATATTTCAGTTCCATTATACATCGTCTGAATTCCCATCGAAGGGTGACAAATATAATATGAACAAATGACATTTGTGACTTATTTAATTTGTTCATGCCTTTTATGATTATAGTAGCTTAAACATGATGGAAAAGAGGAAAATATATGCGTACTCTATTATTTCAAGGATACATGTGGGGTTATATTTTAAGTAAAGCCAATAAATCAATAACGATCAACAAATTAAATAAAGCAGGTAAAAACAAAGAAAAACTAGAATTCATGGATAAAATCATTCTAAAATGTACCAGAAATCTAATTAAAATCTCAGGTGCCGATCTCATCATAACAGGAACAGAAAACATTCCTTTAGATGAACCTGTATTATATGTGAGCAACCATCAAGGTAATATGGATATTCCTATTTTATATTCAACAGCTCCTCAAACGATGGCTTTTGTAGCTAAGAAGGAAATGGAAAAAATCCCTTTGTTGAGTTATTGGATGAAAGAACGTGGATGCGTGTTTATCAACAGGGAGAACGCTCGAAGTTCCCTAAAAGCTATTAACCAGGCAATAGAAGGTTTAAAATCAGGTCATTCAATAGCAGTTTTTCCTGAAGGAACAAGAAGTAAAGGCCCTAAAATGGGGGAATTTAAATCGGGTAGTTTGCGAATTGCAATTAAATCAGGAGTTAAAGTCATTCCTGTAACCATAAAGGATTCTTACAAATTGATCGGAAAGAAAGGCAAGAATACACCAGCAAAAGTTTCTATCCATTACTCTGACCCCATCGACTCAAGAAATTTTAATGATACAAACGAACTAGCCACAACAGTTCTTACACAAATTAAAAAACATTTATAAGTAGGAATAGTAGAAGGACTATTATTACTTTGGGCGCTGCCGAGATAATATTACCTTACCTCTTATAGAACGACAGAAGTAAGGCAATTTTACCTTTTTAAATTAAGGCTCTTTTCATATTAATTGTTGCTTTTGATAGAAAATGTAATTTATATCTTTTATGCCACAGCTTATTTTAAGAAAAAGCAACTATCCTTTAGAAAAGAGCCTAAATGAATATCGCCACTTCGATTATTTGAGATACATTTAACGTGAGGCTTTTGGCGGTTGACACATGTCACACTTACGTTGATTATTGTTTTTAAATTTCGTAAATGTTTTTTCAAAATTACTACCACATGCACATTTAAACAATAACTTTTGGGAAAAACCGTGATATTCCGTCGTTAGCAACTTGCTATCTGAATTGTTCTCGACGAATGCATTAATTTTACCGATTGTCCATCGTTTATTCATTCTCTTACACCTCCATATTTTAACTTCAGCGAAGACTTTCTTGGCATCCGTTCTACTAAGAGCAAAAGTCGTAATGATCCTACATTATTTATTATACCGCGGGTTGGTACACAATGAATTAAATCGTTATTTTGCACGTGTTCTCAATCATTTCAACCTATTGTAACAAATCTATTGCATCTATACCTTCATAACTAGAAATTGCTATTCATATCTTAGCAAAACTCACACCCTTAGCGACCCACGGAAACCTCTAGCACCATAGTAAGAATCTGCACCGTTATGATACACGAAAACATGGCCAAAGCGATAATCACAAAAAAGGGCACCACCGAGTTCTCTAATATCAGAAGGCGTTTGCACCCAACTCGACGTTTTTGTATCGAAGTTTTCAAGCTTCTGTAATGCTCGATATTGATCTTCCGTTAGAAGTTCGATTCCCATGGCCATCGCCATATCAATAGCGGTATTTTCCGGCTTATGTTTTTTCCTTGACTCCAGTGCCGCGCGATCGTAACAAACACTTCTACGACCCTTAGGACTTTCTGCTGAACAATCACAAAATATGTATTCATCCTTCTCTTGATCATAACCAACAACGTCTGGTTCGCCGCCAGTCTCTTCCATTTCACCCAGTGACCACAATTTTTCAGTATTCGCTTCTAGTTTTACTTGAACTTTATCCCAATCAAAACCTTTGTGACGGTTCATATGTTTCTCAAAACGGGCTTTCAACACTCCGAGTAATTCTTCACGTTGTTCTACTGTTAGATCCTTCTTATTGCTCATAATCGTTCCTCCTTATTGTAATGGAAGTATTTTAATCCTTCCCATAAAAGTAAACACGCTATTTCTAACGTGAAATAACGTGTGTATGGATATGCAATTTTTTGTTTCAACCCTAAGTAATATGCTAAAATAATTTTTTATCGACATATTTCCTGGGAAATTGTTGTATATATTTCAATATCCGACAACATTTTAAGCCAGATAATTACAAACTCGCTTTAAAAATCTTTATCGAATCTTGTTTATCTAACTTTTTAAATACCCCGAATTCAGGCCTTGCTACGACTGTTTTCTCTGCCATTATTTCTACAGAGCTTTCATCTATGTTGTAGTCAGCTAATGTTGATGGCGCACCAATACTCTTCCAGAATGAACGTAATGACTCAATTCCTTCTAGGGCTACTTCTTCCTCAGATTTACCAGATGGGTCCACATCAAAAACACGAACAGCAAGTTGTTTAAGACGCGCGGCATTTTCATCATCCAGTACATGCTTCATCCAGTTAGGGAATAAGATTGCCAGACCTCCACCATGTGGTATATCATGCACAGCGGAGACAGCATGTTCCAAATTATGTGTTGCCCAGTCACCTTGATATCCCATGTTCAACATATTGTTTAATGCCAATGTACCCGCGAGCATGATTGTTTCCCGATGCTCATAGTTTTCTAAATCCTCAAGTAGTTTTGGCGCCGTTTCAATAACTGTTAATAGGATACTTTCACAGAAGCGATCCTGGATTGGTGTATTTGTTGTTTGGTGGAAGTAATGCTCCAATACATGAGACATTATATCTACGATGCCATAAACCGTCTGATTAGTAGGAACAGAGAATGTATGCTCAGGGTCCAGTATCGAAAATTTAGGAAAAGAATAAGCTGAACCCCATCCATGTTTTTCATTTATTTCCCAATTTGTAATGACCGAACCAGCATTCATCTCAGAACCGGTTGCAGCCAATGTTAGAACCGTTCCAAATGGCAAAGCGCCAGTTGCCTTTGCTTTCTTCGTCACCACATCCCACATATCTACGTCTGTCTTTGCACCAACAGCGATTGCTTTTGTACAGTCTATTGTACTCCCGCCCCCAATTGCTAAAACAAATTCAATTCCTTCTTTCTTACAGATTGCCACGCCTTCTCTTACCGTGGAAATACGAGGATTAGGTTCTACACCTGATAACTCGTGGACTTCAGCACCAATTTCAGCTAATTTACTTAAAACATTATCATAAATTCCGTTGCGCTTAATACTACCGCCACCATATACAAGAAGTACTTTCTTTCCGTACTTTTCTACTTCCTTTGGTAGTACATCCAGTTGCCCTTTCCCAAAGATCAATTTCGTAGGATTTTGATAGACAAAATTATTCATAACTACATTCATCCTCTCATTTCGTATATGCGATAACATCCATTTCAATTAACACATCTTTTGGCAGGCGACTAACTTCAACTGTTGCTCTTGCAGGATATGGTTCTGAAAGTGCCCCGCCATATATTTCATTAACTGTAGCAAAGTTCTCCATATCTGATAAATAAATCGTAAACTTAACAACCTGATCAAAAGCTGTTCCTGCTTCTTGTAAAATAGCCTGTAAATTTTTCAGTACTTGCTCTGTTTGCTTTTCAATTCCGTCTACAACCTCACCACTTACTGGGTCAATTGGAATTTGTCCTGACACATAAACAAAATCCCCTGCTTGAATAGCTTGAGAATACGGACCAATTGCTGCTGGCGCATTATTTGTATGTATTGCTTTTGACATGTTCATTCCTCCAATTTTTATTATTGTCTGTCAATTATATCAGTTTCTTTACTTCATAGCTATCACTTCTCTGTACTCCATTACAGACTGTACATAATAGATATCCCCATAACAAGCATTGTATTTTTCTGATCCTTCACGCAAACATGTATAGATTGACTTATCGGCTGCATTTTCATACATTTTCTGTGAAAAATTTATTGCAACTTCTTGTGAATATTGACCAGTTTCTGATAAAACATAATCAATAAAACCTTTACCAAAATTATACGACTGAATAGCCAGTTCTACATCTCCTTCTGCATCTTTTAATACAGTAGAAAAATAATAGACTCCTTGTTTAATCGAACGTTCTGGATCGGAAATACAACCAACTTGTCCACAATAGCTCTCAGATGACTGCATTGGGTCATTTCCCTTTCCAGCAGATTCCTGCATCATCATCGCAAGAAGCACATCCACATATTGAGATACATCATATTCCTTTGCGTATTTTTCCACAAGTGGTCGATAATTCAAGACCTCATCTGTTATTTGTGGATAATTATCCACATTACGGTTTTCACTATCGGTTAAAATAGAGATTACTAGAAACAAGCTAGTAAAAAGTCCCGCTATTAGGAATGCTTTATACACTGCCAGTCTTTTTCTATTTCTACCTTTCATTCTTATATCCCCTTCAGTCTCAAAATATCACACAGATTGTAGATAGATTGTGTACAAAGTTGAGGTTATACACAATCTATTACAAAGATAATCATTATATTGTTATCACAAATGAATATATTGAAAGGGATAACATCACTTATGTCTAAAGTAATTTCCCACATATATTCATTTTAATGATATTTTCCCAAAATTCCAATTATGATAGTTTATCCACAAAGTTATCCACTTATACACAATTCGAATAAAGATATCCATAGTTTATCCCTAACTTATACACATGTTATTTATTTTACGTAAATAATTCCTTTTTCCTCCACTTTCCATACCTGAAGTATAGGAAAGCAAAAAGACTACTAATAATAAAACTTGAACCCATCCCTATTGCAATCCCTATTTCACCAAGTATGTTAGCAAACAATGCGGTAAGTGGAAACCGCAAAATCCAAAATGAGATAATATTAAGAATAAGTACCTGGTACATTGCACCTGCTGCACGAACAACTCCATTTAATATAAAGTTAATTCCTAGAAACGGATAACATAACGCTATAATTTGAAGATATCTCGTTCCGAATGCAACAGCTTCTTCCTCGCGAATGAATAATCTAATACCATATTCAGCAAAAAAGACAACAAGGATTGCAATTGTAAACATGATTGCTAAATTATAGAGAACTCCATACTTTGCAATTGCACGAACCCTTTCCCAATTTTTCACACCAATATTTTGCCCTGCCATGCTTCCAACCGCTGTGCTTAAAGCATGAGCTGGCAGCAACAATAAGCTATCTAAACGTTGTGCAGTTCCAAATCCAGCCACAGCATCTGCTCCAAATGATGTAACAACACTAATAATTGCCGCAGACCCTGCAGATATGACAGCCATTTGTAATCCGGATGGTATACCTAAATGAAGGATTAAGCCAACTTCCTTCCAGGCAGGCAGACTTGGAATCCGAAAAGGTGCTAGCTTCTTGTACAAAACATATATTAATCCATACAAAAATGCGACCCCTTGGGATACAACGGTTGCTATTGCAGCCCCTTCAATCCCCCAATTAAACACGGAAATGAACAACGGGTCAAGGACAATATTTAACCCCACTGCTAACATAACAAAACGCATCGGTGTTTTACTGTCACCCAATGACCGTAGTACGGTACTAATAAAGTTATAACCAAATAGGAAAAGAATTCCAAGGAAATTAATGCGTAGATATATAGTAGCTTCAGCTAGCATACTTTCTGGGGTACCTAATAGATTCAAGAAACCCTCAGCAAATACAAAACCAATCGAACCTAAAAGCACGGCAATTGTTGTAAGAATAACGACAAACGCATTTAAATAACGTTCTAACCCTTCTTCATTATCACGTCCTTTTTGCTGCGATAATATCGTTAACGCTGCATTGTTCAAACCGATTACGAAAGAGAGAACGGTGAAAATAATCGTACTAGAAACCGCAACTGCCCCAAGTGCATTTGCACCTAATAAATTACCAATCCATAAGCTATCTATAAATTGATAGGAAGTTTGCAGTAGATTCGTAAACATAATTGGCCACGAGAAGAAGATAAGTTGTTTTAGAATATTCCCTTGTGTAAAATCGTGTTGCTGTTTTTTCATATAAATCCAACTTTCATCAGTGAATTTCAATTATATTATACCATCTGCTGATATTTACGCTCTATCTACTGATACATTCACTTAATCAGCTAGTATCCTCCCTTCTTCTGCTTATTCCCAAATTCCTCAGTCGATTCCCTAAGATTCAACTACAATCAACAAGTAAAAAGGCCAGGAATATATCCTGACCTTTTTAGTCTTTACGCATTCGCTTGTTGCGTTTTACCTTTAGTGGGTTTATCTGTTCTACTCATAAATTGTATAATGACAAGAACTACAAAGAGCCCTAGTCCTATAAAATCTGAATTGCCTTCAGGATACATTAAAAGTAGACCAGTTACAACCGTGATAATTCTCTCAATCCAGTGTAATTTTCTATACCAGAAACCAATTAATCCAGCTCCAATTGCTATCATTCCCGTAATGGCAGTAATCAGTATCCAAATCATCCCACCAGCCGTCACATCAATCATTAACAATTGTGGCTCAAGCACGAACATATATGGAATGATAAATGCCGCGATAGCTAATTTAGATGCATTGAATCCAGTTCGAATTGGTTCCCCACCAGATATACCCGATGCTGCAAAAGCAGCTAGTGCTACTGGTGGTGTTATATCTGCAACAATACCGAAATAGAATACAAACATATGTGCAGCTAACACCGGAATCGCAAATTCATGTTGATCAACCAAGGCCATAATTGCAGGCAGTGCAATGGTTGATGTAATAATATAGTTTGCCGTTGTTGGTGAACCCATTCCTAGGATAATGGATGTAACCATTGTAAAGAATAAGGTTAATAGCAACAATGTTTGCGGGGAATTTGCAATACCTGCAGCCATATCAACAAGTCCATTACCAAGTTTCAAACCTAAACCAGTTTTCGTTACTACCCCTACAATAATACCTGCACTTGCAGTAGCTGCTGCAACACCTAATGCAGTACGAGCCCCAGATGTTAGAGCGTCAATTAATTTACGAAGTGTAAACTTATTATTTTCCAGGAACATATTTGTATCTTTTCTTAACAAACTAACACCAATTGTAATAAGGATACCGTATATCGCAGTTCTTTCAATACTATATCCAGCAAATAACAAATAGACAATTGCTAGGATTGGAAGTAGTAGATATAATTTCTTGAATACTTCCTTTTTATTCGGAATTTCCTCTTTAGGCAACCCAAGAAGTCCAACTCTTTTCGCTTCCAAGTGTGTCATAATCCAAATTCCTGAAAAGTATAAAATTGCTGGTATTACAGCAGCCTTTGCAATTTCCCAATATGGTACACCTGCGAATTCAATCATTAGAAATGCGGCAGCACCCATAATTGGAGGCATAATTTGTCCACCAGTAGAAGAAGCAGCTTCAACAGCACCAGCAAAATTCGGCCTGTAACCTAGCCGTTTCATCATTGGGATTGTATATGCGCCTGTTGTAACAGTATTCGCAACTGAGCTTCCTGAGATTGTACCATTTAGCGCACTCGAAAAGATTGCTACCTTAGCAGGGCCACCGACACGGCGACCAGCAATTGCAAGTGCCAAATCATTGAAGTATAGTCCAACACCAGTCTGTACTAAGAATGCACCAAATAATAGGAACAAGAAAATATACGTAGAAGATACCTGCAACGGTGTACCAAGAATACCCTCTGTTGTAAAGAACATTGTATCAACAAGTTGCTCTAAACTTAGCCCACGATGTGCTAACATTCCTGGCATTTGCGGTCCAAATATTGCATACAGAAGGAAGACAACTGCAATAATTACAATTGGGAGACCAACAGCACGTCTAGCAGCCTCTAAGACTAGCAATATCGCTAAACCACCTATAATAACTTGTACTAATTCAATTCCACCAATTTGCTGGACCAACATATCGTAGAACACTGGCCAGTATGCAGTAACAACGATGGATAAGATAACTAAAATCCAGTCATACCATGCAACCGTATTTTTCTTTGTACCTCTTCTTGCAGGAAATAGTAGAAATATTAGCGCTAAAGCAAAGCCTAAGTGGACGGTTCGTTGTATGTAAGCTGTGTAGGCACCAAATGCACCAGTATATAATTGGAATAGAGAAAATGCAATGAGCGTAAAAAATACAATCCATCCAGCAACACCTGTCAACTTACGTGTATTTGACTCAGCATCATACTTCTCCATCAGTTTTTGTTGTTCTTCCTCTGTTAGTTCTACGTTTCCTTTATTCTCACTCATGTATTTTCACTCCTTTCAAGTAATCCCAAAGTGATAATCTTTCCACTTTAACAGTAAACCAAGCACCCGGTTCAAAGTAATCATTAAACCAAACCATATGTGCTTCTTCATTTTCCTCTGTTCCCCATACTAATCGATGTTCTGAAACCGTCTTACCATTACGTATGTTCATGGTAGGAAAAATATTGCTCATATTCTTTATATAATATTTCCCGTCAATATATTCAAACGTTTCTCCTTCTTCAGCATTTGAAGGCATTCCAATCCCAAACTCCTCATATACAAATTCATATTGCTGTATGTTAAGGTCACTAGTAATCTTGTATTTCTCAACTACATCCGTTAAATGGATGGAATGCTTAAAAATAATTTGGAAGGTTTCACCCTGTTTAATCGGTAGAAGCGCCTCCACCGTACTTGTATTTTCTTTGTAAAATACGAGTGCCGTTCGAAATGGAACGAATAATAGGATGAGTAGTAGGAGTAGCGCAATTAATAAGGGAAGTATTAATTTTGGTAGCTTCATCAAGCATCCACCTATTCATTCGTTATGTCATTTTATGCTATTTAATTGGAACATAAAATAGCCGGCAGCAAACACCTATTAGAATAGGATTACCAGCCGGCCATATAATTTATTATTTTAATTTATTCAAGTAACCCTTCTTCTTTAAAGTACTTTTCTGCACCTGGGTGAAGATCGATTCCAATACCATCTAAAGCACTTTCTTTTGTAATTAATTCACCTTTAGCATGTGTAATACTATCAACGTTATCATATAATGCTTTTGTAATATCATAAACGACATCTTCTGATAAACTATCGGTCACTACGATCATTGCAAGTACAGCAACTGTGTTTATCTCTTCATCAATACCACCATACGTACCAGCAGGAATTGTATCTGCAGCATAGTAAGGATACTGTTCTACCAATGCATCAATCTTATCCTGTGCAATTGGAACGATTCTTACGTCTGTAGTAGCACCTAAACCTTCAACAGCACCTGTTGGAGTACCAGCTGTGATAAATGCTGCATCGATGTTTCCATCTTGAATTCCTCCAGTAGATTCACCAAAGTCCAAATTTTGCGCCTCGATATCATCCATTGTCATACCATGAATTTCAAGAATTTGTTCTGCATTAATATACGTTCCAGAACCTGGAGCACCTACTGAAACTGTTTTTCCTGCTAAATCTTCAACAGATGTAATACCTGAATCTGCCGATGTAACGATTTGAATCGTTTCAGGATATAGTGAACCTAAACCTAGTACATTATCAACTACATTTCCCTCAAAAGCATTTGTTCCTTCAGCAGCATTTGCCATAACATCTGTTTGAACGAATGCAAGTTCTGCATCTCCTTCTTGAACAGCAATTACATTATCTGCAGAAGCATTTGATGACTGGGCATCTGTTTGGATACCAGTTTCATCTGATATAATTGTGGCCATTTCCCCACCTAGCGGATAATATGTACCACTTGTACCACCAGTTAATAAATTTAAGAACTCCGGAGAGTCTCCACCCTCAGAAGCTGCCCCTTCTTCATTGCCTGAATCACTATCTGTTTCCCCTTCACTATCACCGCCACCACAAGCGACTAGAACCATAGCAAGTAATAATAACATAGCAACTGATAAAAGCGTTTTCATTCTCATAAAAAATCCCCTTTTTATGTATTTTTAGTCGTTTTTTCTATTCTATTACAGAAATCACATTATTGTCAACTCATACTTATCTGCAATATAACAATAGTAGAAAAAAATACAACATAATTCCTACATCAAATTGCATATAATGTACTACTTGGCCACAATAAAGGAGTTGGTTTTTGTGATGCATGTCCCGTTAACTGTTGGATCTATGCTAGAGCATGCGGAAAAATTCTTCCCTGAGAAGGAAGTTATTTCGCAAACACATGATAAAATCCATACACTTACTTATGCTGATGTTGGTAAACGCACCAGACGTCTCATGAGCACCCTAAATACCCTCGGTGTAATGAAAGGAGACCGTGTGGGAACACTTGCATGGAATCATCATAGGCACCTGGAAGTCTACTTTGCAGCACCAGGAATCAATGCAGTTTTACACACGATAAATATTCGCCTCTCACCTGAGCATATCATTTACATTATCAACCATGCCGAAGACAAAATTCTATTTATAGACGAGGATATTTTCCCTCTAATTGAGAAAATCCATCCACATCTAAAAACGGTTAAAACATTTGTTATTATGACAGATAAGAAAAATCTCCCAGAATCTAGTATTCAGTCTCTATACTCTTATGAGGAATTAATAGCAGACGGAGATCCAACCTATCCATTTTCTACTAATATTAATGAAAATGATCCCGCTGGAATGTGCTATACGTCTGCAACAACCGGAAAGCCAAAGGGAGTTCTCTATACACATCGCGGAATTGTATTGCATAGTTATGCACTCGGACTTGCTGATTCAGCAGCAATATCCGAATCAGACGTAGCCATGCCAGTTGTTCCACAATTTCATGTAAATGCATGGGGAACACCCTTTGCTTGTACATGGTTTGGGACGACACAAGTATTTCCTGGTCCACGATTTACACCACAGCGTTTAGCAGAATTCATCGAGAAATATAAAGTAACAATAACAGCAGGTGTACCAACTATCTGGATTGGATTGTTACAGGTATTAGAGAAAGGAAACTACGATACGAGTAGTTTAAGAGCTGTATTATGTGGTGGATCAGCTGCCCCATTAGGTCTAATTAAAACCTTTGAACAAAAATACAATATCCCATTCTATCATGCATATGGTGCGACCGAAACAACACCACTCGTAACCTTCTCTCGATTAAAGAGCTACCAACTAGAATTATCTGATGAAGATAAGTTGCAAGAACGTTCAAGACAAGGCATCCTCGTACCAGGATTAGAAATGAAAGTAATCGGAAATGACGGAAAAGAAGTTTCTTGGAATGACCAGGAAATGGGAGAACTATTACTCCGAGGAAATTGGATTGCAAATGAATATTATAAAGATAATCGGAGTGAAAACGCCTTTGTAGATGGTTGGTTTCATACTGGAGACGTTGTAACCGTTGATAAAGAAGGTACGATAAAAATTGTCGACCGAACAAAGGATTTAATTAAAAGTGGTGGTGAATGGATTTCCTCTGTAGAAATTGAAAATGCTCTGATGGCGCATGAAGCTGTTTTAGAGGCGTGTGTTGTTGCTATTCCTAGTGTTAAATGGCAGGAAAGACCAGTTGCGTGTGTTGTTTTAAAAGAGGGATATACGAATTCCAGCTTGGAACAGGAACTATTAAGATTCATCACACCACAATTTCCAAAATATTGGATACCTGATGCTATTTTATTTTTAGATGAAATTCCAAAAACATCTGTTGGCAAGTTTTTAAAACGTCAATTAAGAGAAGATGTGAAGGCTAAACTACCCAATTAGGTAAATATAAAAAAACCTTGTTACATGCCGAATTAGTATGTAACAAGGTTCTTGCTTATTTATTTTTAACTTGCTTTTTATATTGTTCAAATTCCTTTGTCGTACAACGTACCCAGTGTCTAGGGCTAACTTCCCTAAACTCTGGCTCTTCACTAGTATCAAGTAAGGAAGCATCGTACGAAACTCGCTTTCGCGCACGTTCATATTCTGGATCTGGTAACGGTATTGCAGTAAGTAGTGACTTTGTATATGGATGTAGTGGGTTTTTATACAATTCATCACTATCTGCCAATTCTACCATATTCCCTAAGTACATTACTCCGATACGGTCACTAATATATTTAACCATTGATAAATCATGGGCAATAAATAAATACGTTAATCCACGTTCTTTTTGTAATTTTTTCAGTAGGTTTACAACCTGTGCTTGAATGGAAACATCAAGTGCAGAAATTGGCTCATCAGCAATAATAAACTCAGGGTCAACCGCAAGTGCACGTGCTATTCCGATACGTTGACGTTGCCCACCACTAAACTCATGTGGGAAACGACTAGCATGTTCTCTATTTAATCCAACAACCTCAAGCAATTCTTCTACACGCTCTTTACGTTCTTTCTCATCCTTTACTAACTTATGAACATCCAAACCTTCAGCAATGATGTCCATAACAGTCATACGAGGATTTAAAGAAGAAGATGGATCTTGGAAAATCATTTGCATATTACGGTTGAACTTTAATAGCTCATCTTTTGATTTCTTCCCATGAACATCTTCATTATTAAATTTAACTTCTCCTCCTGATGCATCATAAAGACGAATAATCGTACGACCTGTTGTTGACTTTCCACTTCCAGATTCTCCAACTAGACCAAACGTTTCACCTTTATAAATATCAAAAGTTACACCATCAACAGCTTTCACAACTTTATTTCGGCCAACCTTGAAGTGTTTTTGCAAATTTTTAACTTCTAATAATTTTTCGTTTTCCATTACTCATTACCTCCCGTTTTCGCAATTCCTTGCATGCGTTTTTTAACGGAAGCAGGTGGCTCAATTTTCGGCGCATCCTCATGTAACAGCCATGTTGCAGCATAATGTGTATCTGATACTTTAAACATTGGCGGTTCCATTACTCCATCAATTTCTAGTGCAAATTTATTTCTTGGAGCAAATGCATCACCTTTAGGTGGATTAAGCATGTTAGGCGGGCTTCCTGGTATCGCAAAAAGCTCATCTTCGTCACTATCAGGTGTTGGCATGGAACCAAGTAATCCCCAAGTATACGGATGTTTTGGATTATAGAAAATGTCATCTACTGTACCTACTTCTACAATCTTCCCTGCGTACATTACGGCTACACGATCCGCAACATTTGCTACTACTCCTAAGTCATGCGTTATAAACACGATTGCACTTTCTGTTTCTTTTTGAATATCCTTCATCAACTCTAGGATTTGGGCCTGTATTGTAACATCCAGAGCAGTTGTTGGTTCATCGGCAATAAGCACTTTCGGATTACAAGCTAATGCAATAGCTACAACAACACGTTGGCGCATCCCACCAGAGAATTGGTGCGGAAATTGGGTCATTCTCGTTTCAGGATTAGGAATTCCAACTAAATCAAGTAATTCGATCGCCTTTTTCTTGGCATCATTACGATTCATATTTTGGTGTTTAATAAGACCTTCCATAATCTGATTTCCTACCTTCATTGTAGGATTTAAAGCAGACATCGGGTCCTGAAACACCATGGAAATTTCTTTCCCACGAATTTTTTGCATTTCTTTATTTGACTTACCTACAAGGTCCTTTCCTTCAAAAAGGATTTGACCAGACTTTATAATACTTTGAGGTTTAGGTAATAATCCCATTAAGGCGCTCGTTGTTACTGATTTACCTGAACCAGACTCCCCAACAATCGCTAATGTTTCCCCTTTATTCAGATCAAAGCTTACACCTCGCACGGCTTGTACTTCACCGTTGTAGGTGTTAAATGATATCGCTAAGTCTTTTACTTCTAATAATTTACTCATTTAAAAACACCTACCTTCATTATTTATGCATTTTCGGATCAAACGCATCGCGCAGTCCATCACCAATTAGGTTGAATGCAATCATAATTAACGAAATCAGGATTGCCGGGAACACTAACATGTATGGATAAAGCATGATATTATCAAATCCTGTATTAATAAGCGTACCGAGTGATGCCTGTGGAGGTGCCATACCTAAACCAATGAAGCTTAAGAATGCCTCGAAGAAAATTGCATCCGGAATATTAAACATTGTGTTTATAATGATAATACCACTTATATTCGGTAATAAATGCTTCGTTATTACTTTCCAATTCGATTGCCCTAATGTACGTGCTGCCAGAACATATTCCTGACTTTTTAGTTTCATTACTTCCCCACGAACGATACGAGCCATTCCGGTCCATCCAGTAATTGTCAGGGCAACAATTATCGAGGTAATACCCGGTTCAAGTACGAGCATCATTAACAAGATAACAACCAAGTTCGGAATACCAACCAATACTTCCAAGATTCGCATCATTATGTCGTCAACTTTTCCGCCATAGTACCCAGCGATTCCACCGTAAGCAACACCAATCGCTAAACTAATAAATGCAGCCACAAAGGCGATCAGCATCGATACACGTGTACCTAACCATAGGCGCGTCCATTGGTCACGACCTAAAGTGTCCGTTCCTAACCAGAAATACTCATCTTTCATTCCTTTTGCTTCATATATATCATATGTCGCTTTCACTTCTGCAGAGTTTCTGCTTCCGTCACCTTCACTAATTACTTCAATATCAACAAAGTCTGCCTCATTGTCATATCTTGCAATAGCTTTATTTGTTGCATCTTCAACGTCTGAACCTTCAAATTCATCACTTAAATAACCTGTAAAGCCTAACCAAGAGATATTTTCAAGCACAGGTACTCTAGCAGGCATTTTTGCTCTAGATAGATCCTGATCATCAAGTTCATAATCAGTCATCCATGGCCCAACCGCACTCATGATTAAGATAAAAACGAGCACAATAACACTTGTTAGTGCCAATTTATTCTTTAAGAATGTACGTCTTGCATTTTGCAAAAAGGTTCTACTTTCACCAGAAATTTTTTCACTCGTATCCTCTGTTTTCTTCATCGGAACGAGAAGTTCTTTAGGTATCTTATTATTGTTATTTGTATCCATATTACTTACCCCCTCCGCTAATTCTAATTCTAGGGTCAATTAGTCCATAAAGGAGGTCGGTTACCAAGATAATTCCGATAAATAATGCCGCAAACAGTAACGTTGTTCCCATTATTGTCGGATAGTCATTTACCATAACCGAATTCACAAATTGTTCCCCAATTCCAGGGATAGCAAAAATTTGCTCGATAACCATTGAACCAGTCATTAAACTCACTGCCATTGGCCCAATTACAGTTACTAACGGAATCATAGCATTACGTAATCCGTGTTTAAATACTATTCCAGGTTCACTTACACCTTTAGCTCGTGCAGTTGTTATAAAATTAGAACCCAAAACTTCCACCATTTCTGTTCGCACAAAACGAGCTGCAGTAGCCATTGGGAAGATCATTAACGCAATCGTTGGTAAGATACTATGTTCAAAGCTTCCCCATAAGGCAACAGGAAACAATTCCCACTCAGCTGCGAATAGGTATTGGAGGAGACCTGCAAAGACGAAGTTAGGAATCGAAGTACCTAATACGGCAATAATCGTTGAGGTGTAATCAAGAAATCCATTATGGGAAATAGCTGCTATCAGTCCCAATAGAACGCCTATCACTGTTCCCACTACTAACGCCTGCGCACCTAATTGTGCAGAAGGCCCCATTCTGTCCATTAAAATATCTGTAACTGGTGTGTTACTAAAAGCAAAGGAAATACCCAAATCTCCTTGTACAAGACCAGCAAGATAGTTTACATATTGAATTGGAATCGGATCATTTAACCCGTATTTCTCCAATACAATTGCTTGTTGTTCTTCTGTTAATTTTTCTTCAGCATTTAACGGGCTACCAGGTAGCATTTTCATTAGAAAGAAGGATAATGTCGCAATGATAAATAAAGTAATCAACATATACATTACCCGTTTAGCAATATACCGTGCCATTCTTGCACCTCCTAAGCTTATGTGTCGAAATTCATCGAATGTTCACTATTGTAAGATTTTTTTCCCAAAATGGAACAAGAGAGCATGATTACCTTTATAGGTACACACTCTCTTGTCCAATTAAATGACATTAGATTGTCAAAAGCATAATCTTTTTAATTTTATTCAGCTGAGTTTACACTAGCCCATTTATATTCATAAGTTGCCCCAAACGGGTTAACAAATACACCCTCAATTTTAGGAGAAACTAGCTGTGCCATTGCACTTTGATAAATAGGAGCAATTGCTGCGTCTTCAAATAGAATCTTTTCTGCTTCAAAGAAGTTTTCATAACGAGCAACATTATCTGTTGCAAGTGTTGTTGTTGCTTCTTCTAATAAAGCATCATATTCTGAGTTTGAATAACCCATCATGTTGTTTCCGCCATCAGTAATCCATAAACTTAAGAATGTGTATGGATCTAGATAGTCTGGACCCCAACCAGCAACTTGTAAATCATAATCCATGCTTGTATCTAAATCTAAACGTTGTTCAAATGGAACACTCTTCAATGTTACATTTAAGCCCGGAAGATTTGTAGATAATTGATTCGCAAGATATTCGTTCATTACTTTAGAAGTTTCTGTATCCCCACCAAGTAATTCCATATCGATTGAATCTACACCTAGTTCATCAAGGCCTTTTTCCCAGTATTCTAAAGCTGCTTCTGTATCATATGTCATTAGGTCCCCACTCGCTGCACGGAAATCTTCTCCAGATTCTGGCACTGGAGCAAAGTCTGCAGGAATTAATCCATTTGCAACGATTGAACCATTATTTAGAATTTCATTAACTAAATCATCTTTGTTAAATGCTCTAGCGATCGCATTACGAATATTTGCATTTGCTAAAGCTTCGTTTCTTGTTTGATTTATTTTTAGATAGAAAACAGATGTTTCTGGTGTTACAACATAATCTTCATGTGTAGAGTATTGATCTACAAGGTCAGATGAAATACCTGCACGGTCTACAGAACCTTCTTCATAAAGTCTTACTGAAGTTGAAGGATCTTTTACGACAACATGATTAATCTTTTCAACTTGTACGGTTTCAGCATCCCAGTAAGATTCATTTTTAACTAAATCCCATTCGCTAGCTGTGCTTGTCCAGTTTTCTAAAGTGAACGGTCCATTAAATAGTAATGTATCTGTACTAGTAGCAAAGTTATCTCCTTGCTCTTCAACAAATGCTTGGTTTAATGGCATGAATGTACCAAATGAAGTTAACGATTCAAAATATGGAGTTGGGTTTGCTAACTCGACAACTAATGTGAAATCATCTTCAGCAGTTACACCTAGTTCTTCTACAGGAACATCTCCTGTATTGACTTCAGTTGCGTTTTTGATTACGCCACCCATCATGTATGGACCATATTCAGATCCTGTGTCAGGGCTAACAGCACGCTGCCATGCATAAACAAAATCATGCGCAGTTACAGGGTCACCATTTGACCAAGTTGCATCTTCACGTAATGTAAATGTCCATGTCATACCGTCTTCGCTTACTTCATGATTTGTAGCAATACCTTCAACAGGTTCTGCATTCTCATCTAAGCGATATAGACCTTCCATTGTAGCACCAATGAATTGGAATCCATATTCATCAGTAGCCATTGAAGGATCCATCGAAGGAATAGTATCTCCATTTATAACATTAAGTACATTTTCTCCTTCAGTTTCTCCTTCAGTTTCTTCTGCTACTTCTTCTGTAGTATCTTCTGCTGTATCTGCATCACCAGTGTCTGATGATTCTGTATCCTCAGAATCCCCACCACTACATGCAACTAAAACTGTTAGCAATAAACCAAGCGCTAATAATAGAGCCCAATTTTTTAGCTTCATGAAACGTCCCCCCTCATAGTTGTTTTTTTCTGAAAATTTAAGATATAGATGCTAGTCTAAAATCTAAAATCTCTACAAGTGAAATTATACCCCTTTTCTAATACTATTGTAAAGAGTTTTTTAATTTATTTTTTTACATTTTTTACACAATTCTACAAATACCGACTAAATGCGACGGTTTCCTACTAAAAATTTATAGTATTATGAGACGATACTATCTATTTCTGATAGAAGAATGTAGTTATGATATACTACTTTTAGCGATTACTAATGCAGAAATCTTATGTAAAGGTGAAAATAGAATGAATAAAAAAGGAATTTTTCTACTATTAAACATTACTGTAACAGTATTACTTGTATTCATCTTTTCCGATGGATACGGGATAATCCACTTCGTTAACGGCTTTTTCTTTATCAGTTTTGCCTATTTAATTGTTCTACTTTTCCAACTTACCATTCGAGGCGGATTCTATAATGGCATTACATTTGGATTTAGAAGGTTCCGGAGTATTATGTCTAGGGATAGGGATTACTTAGAAGAATGGAAAGACAAACCGTTGCCTTCTGAGAAAACAAACGATACATTTTATTCGTTTCTAAAGTTCCAAACCATTGCTTTAATTGGTATATTCCTTCTATTAATGTTTTTATATTACCTACTTTAAGAAGATAGAGAAAAATAAATGGAGAGAAGTGTAATAACTACACTTCTCTCCATTATTTTATTCAGACCCAACTGTTGCCCATTTATATTCGTATTGCGCACCAAACGGATTGACAAACACGCCTTCTACTTTAGGAGAAACAAGCTGTGCCATCGCCGACTGGTACAATGGAGCTACTGCAGCATTTTCGAATAGTAACTTTTCTGCTTCAAGGAAATTTTCATAGCGTGCAACATTATCTGAAGCAAGCGTTGTACCAGCTTCCTCGATTAAGCGATCATATTCAGGATTGGAGTAACCCATCTTATTGTTACCACCGTCAGTTACCCAAAGGTCTAAAAATGTATTAGGATCAAGATAATCTGGGCCCCATAAACTAATTTGTAAATCATAGTCCATATTAGAATCTAAATCCAAACGTTGTTCAAATGGTACGTTCTTTAGTTTAACTTCTAAACCTGGGAGCGTTGATGATAATTGGTTAGCGATATATTCATTACTTATTTTCGCATTTTCACCATCGTCACCTAGTAGTTCAATGGATACAGTATCTGTGCCAAGTTCAGCTAATCCTTTTTCCCAATATTCCTTCGCGGATTCCACATCATATGTTACAAGATCCCCGTTCACTTCACGGAAGTCATCTTCTGTTTCAGGCAATGTGACAAAATCCAATGGAACAAGTCCATTCGCTACAATAGAACCGTTATTTAAAATTTCATTAACTAACGCTTCCTTATTTACTGCTCTACTAATCGCAGCTCGAATATTTTCATTTGCTAATGCTTCATTTCTCGTTTGGTTCATCTTAATATAAGCTACACCTGTTTCTGGTACAACTTGATAATCTTCATGTGTAGAATACTGATCAACAAGGTCAGAAGAAATATTTGCGCGATCAACAGAACCTTCCTCATAAAGTCTCACTTGAGTTGTCGCATCTTTTACTACTACATGATTAATTCTATCTAATTGAACAGTGTCTGCATCCCAGTAACTGTCATTTTTCACTAAATCCCATTCATTTGCCGTACTTGTCCAATTTTCCAGCGTATATGGACCATTTGCTAATAACGTATCAGAACTCGTTGCAAAGCTATCTCCTTGCTCCTCAACAAAAGCCTGATTTAACGGCATAAACGTTCCAAATGTTGTTAAAGATTCAAAATAAGGTGTAGGGTTCTCTAATTCAACGACTAATGTGTAATCGTCCTCAGCAATAACTCCTAGTTCTTCAACTGGTACATCCCCAGCATTTACTGCAGTTGCATTTTTAATAACTCCGCCCATCATATACGGTCCGTACTCTGAACCCGTATCTGGATTTACCGCACGTTGCCATGCATAAACAAAGTCATGCGCAGTTACTGGATCTCCATTTGACCATGTAGCATCTTCACGCAAATGGAATGTATACGTTAAACCATCTTCACTCACATCATGGTTTGTTGCAATCCCCGGGGCAGGCTGTGCATTTTCATCTAATCGGTATAGACCTTCCATTGTAGCACCTAAAAATTGAAATCCATACTCATCCGTTGCCATGGAAGGATCCATTGTAGGAATGGTATCTCCATTGATAAAGTTAAATACATTTTCTCCTGAGGCTTGTTCAGAACCTGTAGTACCTTCATCATCATTTCCACCACAAGCGACTAGTACAGTTAGCAAAAGTCCTAAGACAATCAATAGTGTGTAATTTCTTAACTTCATAAATATATGACCTCCTCTGTGTTATGTTTCCTAGAATGTTCAAATAAAAGAGCCAACGGAGAAAATTATACGCTTTCTTTAACTAAAATGTAAAGTTACATGTCTGAACCTTAGCTTTAGTATTTCTCAATTTGTCTTAAATGATGTTGATAAATTACTAAGAAATTACCTAAAAATAAATTAGGCTCTTTCATATTGTTTGTCGCTATTGATATAAAATGTGACGTAAGATTACACGCAGAAAAGGTATTTTGGCTTATGATCTTAAATTCAGGAACGGAGTCCTCGAGCAAGAGAACGTAACTTGATAAGCGTTCTCTAGATGAAAACAGTGCTCAAAATCTGAATTTGTAACTTGATAAGCGTTCTCTAGATGAAAACAGAGCTCAAAATCTGAATTTGTAACTTGATAAGCGTTCTCTAGATGAAAACAGAGCTCAAAATCTGAATTTGTAACTTGATAAGCGCTCTCTAGATGAAAACAGAGCTCAAAATCTGAATTTGTAACTTGATAGGCGCTCTCTAGATGAAAACAGAGCTCAAAATCTGAATTTGTAACTTGATAAGCGTTCTCAGATCAATTTATTTACGAATCTTTTTAATGATTACCCTAAGTACATCTAATTCGTATATTATACATTTTGCGTCAAAGATTTCATCTAGGAAAAAGCAACAATCCTTTTAGAACTGCTAAAAAAAAGAGAGAGAACGCCATTTAGCGTACTCTCTCTTCTATAGTAAAGATAATTTATTCTTCTGAGCCAACAGTTGCCCACTTATACTCATATGTTGCACCAAATGGGTTTACAAATACTCCTTCAACTCTAGGAGACACTAGTTGCGCTCTCGATGCTTGATAAATTGGGGCGATTGCTGCATCTTCAAATAGAACCTTTTCTGCTTCTAAGAAGTTTTCATATCGAGCTACATTATCTGTCGCAAGTTCAGCTGCAGTAGCAAATACTAATTCATCGTACTTAGCACTTGAATAGCCCATCATATTATTTCCGCTATCTGTTGTCCAAAGGTTCATGTAAGTAAATGGATCAAGGAAGTCTGGACCCCATCTAGATATTTGTACTTCGTAATCCATACTAGTGTCTAAATCAAGACGTTGTTCTTTTGGAACTTGTTTAATAGATAATTCTAATCCAGGTAAATTACTTGTAAGTTGGTTTGCAATATACTCAACCATTAATTTCGTAGTTTCATCATCATCCGTTAATAGCTCAAGCTCAACAGAGTCTGTACCAAGTTCAGCTAGACCATCTTCCCAGAATCCTTTCGCTGCCTCAAGGTCATATGTTACAAGATCACCACTAACCGCACGGAAGTCCTCTCCCGTTTCAGGCATTGGTGTGAAGTCTCCTGGAATAAGTCCGTTTGCAACAAGTGACCCATTATTAAGGATTTCATCAACTAAAGCTTGCTTGTCAAACGCTCTACTAATTGCAGATCGAATATTCGTATTTGCTAGCGCTTCATTTGCTTCTTGGTTAAATTTAATAAAATATACAAATGTATCTGCTGTAATGACATAATCTTCATTTGTAGAATATTGATCCACTAGATCTGATGTTAAATCAGCTCGATCAACCGTACCTTCTTCGTATAAACGAACTGCTGTTGTAGGATCCTTCACTACTTCAAATGTTAGTTTATCCATTTGAACAGTATCTGCATCCCAGTACGCTGCATTTTTCGCTAATTCCCAAGAGTTACTAGTGCTTGTCCATTCTTCTATTGTATATGGTCCATTTGCCAATAACGTATCTGAACTTGTAGCAAAGTCATCCCCTTGCTCCTCAACAAATTCTTGATTTAACGGGAAGAATGTGCCAAATGTTGTTAGTGTTTCAAAATACGGTGTTGGGTTTTCAAGCTCAACAACTAATGTATAATCATCTTCAGCTGTAACACCTAATTCTTCTACACCAACTTCTCCACTACTAACCGCTGTAGCATTCTTGATAACGCCATTCATCATATATGGGCCATATTCAGAACCAGTAGCAGGATCTACTGCACGCCTCCATGCGTAAACAAAGTCATGCGCTGTAACAGGGGTACCATTCTCCCAAACAGCATCTTCACGTAATGTATATGTCCATGTTAATCCATCATCACTTACATCATGCTCTAAAGCAATTCCCGGCACAGGCTGTGCATTTTCATCTAATCGATAAAGACCTTCCATTGTTGCCGCTAAATATACAAAGGAAGATTCGTCTGTTGCGAGTGATGGGTCCATTGATGGAATCGTCTCTGGATTTAGGAAATTAAGTACTTGTTCCCCTTCTGATTCCGCTGGTTGCTCCGATTCCGATTCTCCATCTTGCCCATTACCAGTAGCCTCTTCCTCCTCACCACTAGCACATGCAGCTAATACAGTAAGCCCAAGACCTAATAAAAATAACACTAACCAATTTTTCAGCTTCATAAAAAATACCCCCTTGTTGTTAATCAATTCTGAAAATTAAATATACAGAAGCTTATAAAAACTATAATCCGAATTATACTACTATTCTATTAAAAATGTAAAGATATTTTTTAGAAAACTTTTATTTATCAAATGAATCAATATACTCTTTGAATTTACTAGATTCATAGACTTCTTGACAATATTATGAAAATTCAGGTATGATAGTTATAATTATGAAGTAGATTAAAAGAAGGGACCACAAATGATGCAATTTAAACAACTAAATTTGTCTCTTCAAGAAATTACCTCTAAAGTACCTGGAATCTTCTCAATCAACATGAATACCCCAGATGGAAGGATAAACATAAACGGTGGGAAAATGCGTAAAGCCGCTAGTCTTGCAAAATTATTTATCCTTGTGGAAGCTTTTAGGCAATCACAAGATGGAAAGCTATCACTAGAAAAACAGATACATATCGAAAAGGAACATTTAGCCTATGGCGCAGGAGTTATTACATACTTAACAGGTTCCCGAGTATTTACATATAGGAATCTAATAGAATTAATGATTATCGTTTCTGACAATACGGCGGCAAATCTTATGATGGACGTTGTGGATAGGCATAATGTAAATAAACTTGCTAAACAAATAGGATGTACCAAAACGGTTATTAATCGTAAATTTATGGATGTTACTGCACAACAAGTAGGAAAAGAAAATTACACAAGCGCAAATGATGTAATTAAATTACTTCAACTCATTTCAAAAAGAAATAATATACTCACTGACCATAGTCGTACACAAATCATGAATATACTTTCAGATCAACAATTAAACCATAAGCTTCCTTCAAATATACAAGAAAATCATCACATTACCTTTTATCATAAAACTGGTGAATTGCCAGGTGTGGAGCATGATGCTGGTATCGTAGTAAACAAACAGAAATTAGTAGAAGTAGCAGTTTTATCAGAAGGATGGGTAGAAGCTGGAACTGCACAAAGCTATATATCAGAAATAAGTAAAGTATTAATACAGTACATGAAATAATTATATTAGGAGGAGTCGTATTCTATGAAAGTAAAAATCGCAACATTTGGTAGAGAAGAAGTTATTACTAAAATAAAGCAACTTACAGAAGCACAACAAGATATCGAAATTATTCCTTTTACATACAATAGAGAAAGTGAAACCGTAGAATTAATTGAAAAGGCTTTCATGTGTGATATTTATTTATTTACAGAAGCTATCTCCTATTTATATGTGAGAAAAAAAGTTCAAAAGAAGCGTCTACCAGCTGTCCAGATTGCATTCGATGAGCAAATGCTACTTACTTCTTTTTATCAACTACAACAATTAAAAAACCAGAAGTTAAATCGTTTATCGATTGATATGGTGGATAAAAAATATGTCGAATCTGTTCTTCAGGACATAAATTCCGAGGACCAAGCTGTCTTCACATATGATTACGGTATTCAATCGGAAATTGATATAGATAAGATCGTTTCCTTTCATCACAATCTATGGAAGGAAGGTAAGATAGATTATGTCCTAACCTCCGTAAAAACCGTCGAGGAATATTTGAAGGAGTTAAATGTTCCAACTAGCATGATGCATATCCCTTCTATAAATATAGAGCGCGCGATTGATCAAGGGAAAAAGAGTATTAAATTAAATCTTAGTAAGAGCGCCCAAGTAGTGACAGGGTATATCCAAATAAAGAATCCCAAAACAATCATTGAACAATATGGAGAAGAGGGACTTCAAAAGAAAATGGAAAAACTCCATCATGTTTTAACTACATTCAGTAAAAAGACAGATGCTTCCGTCTTCCCTATTAGTGATCATCAATTTGTTATTTTCGGCACCATTGCTGTCATTAATCACCTAACAAATCATTACCGTGATTTTCCTCTTCTTAGAGAAATAAAATCCGAAGTAAAAAGCTCAGTTGATATAGGGTATGGTCTAGGTTTAACGGCGAAACAATCGGAAGTAAATGCAAAAATCGCACTCGATACATGTGCTAAAACAGAAGACAGCAAATGTTACATTGTCAATGAAAGACAAGAAACCATCGGACCAATTGGAATTAAGAAGGAGTTTGATGCTTCGAAGTTATACCATGCACTGATACACAATGCACGCTTGAACAATGAATTGTCATATAATTTCATTGAATTCATTCGTACACGGAATAATGAACCTTTTTCATCAAACGATATCGCGAATTATTACAACGTTACAAAACGAAGTGCAGAACGAACGGTTAATAAATTATTATCTGGAGAAGTAATTCGTGTTTCAGGAGAGGAAAGGCCCTATCAAAAAGGACGTCCAAGGAAACTATTTACGTTAAATCAATGATAAGGAAATAAAAGATAAGTCACTTTAAATAAAAGTGGCTTATCTTTTTTATAGGCAGTTTTCGTAATGTTTGTTGCTTTTTATTCTTCGCAGCAGTTGATAGAAACTGTGAGCTAACAATAATTTGGGGAATTTTCTTGAGAGAGCTTATCAAGTTCATTTGAAGAGAATTTTGCTCTATTTTAATCTTGAGAAGGCTTATCAAGTTCATTTCAAGAGAATTTTGCTCTATTTCAATCTTGAGAAGGCTTATCAAGTTCATTTCATGAGAATCTTGCTCTATTTCATTCTTGATAGCTCCGTTGAGTATTGGCATTCATAATTCTTTATTGATCTTGAGAGTACAAGCAAGATATTTTTTTAAGTTCGATGTTACGTCGCATTTTATATCAATAGTTAATTAACAACAATCTTTTAGAAAACAGCTTTTCATTAATAATTCATTGCACAATTTTCCCCTGATGATCTTCTATAATTTGTTTTGCAGCTTCATAATCCGCTTCAGTAACAAGCCCCTCCAAGAGAAAAGGTGCCAACCCATTACTTTGCTCTCGTGTCTGTTCATTATCCAATCGTATCGGTTGGAAATTCGCCACAAATGAAGAAGATTGTGTGTTTGGAACAGCGAAGCCAAAATCCATTTCATCATTATAACCAGCATCTTGCGGGTATTCTTCTGTACGGAGATTTGATATTTGTAATTTTCTTAGCGAGCTAAGCGTAGATTCTGCATCATTTTCCGACTTGAAAACTGCCTGTATTTTCCTTGACATTTACTAACCTCCTATTTTTTTCTATTGTTCTATTTTATCCATTCACCCATGCTCCATGCATTAATAACTACAAAATATAAAAGGAGACGCAAATTAGCGTCTCCTTCCTAGATACTTAATAATTCCCGAACATCATCTTCACTTAAAGAGGACAACATTGTCTCTCCAGGCTGAATAACTTGATCAATAAGTTCACGTTTTTTCTGTTGTAATGCATAAATCTTCTCTTCAATTGTACCTTCTGTAACTAAACGGATAACTTGAACAACGTTTTTCTGACCGAAGCGATGGGCTCTTCCTGTTGCCTGGTCTTCAACTGCTGGGTTCCACCATAAATCATATAAGATTACCGTATCTGCGCCAGTCAGATTTAACCCCGTCCCACCTGCTTTAAGGGAAATTAAGAAAATGTCCTTTTCACCATTATTAAAACGATCACTCATTTCCACACGATCCTTGGAAGCTGTTTGCCCAGAAAGATAAAAGTAACCATAGCCTTCCTCGTCTAAACGATGCATAATAATCTCATGCATACTTGTAAACTGCGAAAATACGAGTAATCTCTTCCCATTTTCAATTGCACTTTTTATGGTATCCATTAGTTGTTCTAGTTTCCCAGACTGTCCCTCATAGTTTTCAATAAACATGGATGGATGACAGCATATCTGCCTAAGCCTGGTTAGTCCCGCAAGAATCTTCATACGGTTTCGATTAAATCCACTATCATTCATTGACTCGGTAGCTTCTTGCTGAACCTGTCTCAGGTAGCCAACATATAATTCCTTTTGATCCTTCGTGAGTTCGGAAACATGAACCGATTCAATTTTGTCTGGAAGCTCTTTTAACACATCTTTCTTCAAACGTCTTAGTATAAATGGTCGAGTAATCATTGCTATTTTCTCATTTGATAACTGCTTAAACTCCCTTTGCCCAGGCATAAGTCCTGGTAAAATAACCTGGAAAATAGCCCATAATTCATCAATTGAATTTTCTATCGGTGTTCCACTTAATGCAAACCGTCTCATTGCTTTTACTTCTCTAATTGCACGTGAGGTCTTTGTTGCATAGTTTTTAATATATTGTGCTTCATCTAATATCAGTGTTTGAAAAGTCATCTCTCTATATAGGTCGATATCTTGACGTAAAGTTGCATACGAAGTGATCCAAACATCGGCATTTTTTTGTTCTGCCATTCTTTGATGTCGTTCACTAGGGACCCCAGTCACAATTGCTACAGCAAGTTCTGGCACAAATTTTTCAAATTCATTTTTCCAGTTATATACAACTGAAGATGGAGCTACAATTAAGTGGGGACCTGATTCCACAGGTTCCGACGCAATATATGCAATGCTTTGAAGTGTTTTTCCTAAACCCATATCATCTGCTAAAATCCCACCAAGATGGTAATAACTTAGTGATTTAAACCATTGATACCCAGTTAACTGGTAGTTTCTTAATGAAGCATTTAGATTCTCTGGTAATTCATATTCTTGTTCTTCAGGTGACTTTAATTGATGTAATAATGTTTTAAATGCTGGGTCATACTTTTTCTTTGTATCAATTAATTCATCAATTTGTGTTCCACGGTATACTGGCATCTGAATATTTCCATCTTGCAAATCATTTTTGTGAATATTCATGTCCTGGAAGAACTGTTTTATGGAAGAGAATTCTTCCCCTTCTAATGAAACAAGGGCACCACTTTGCAATCTGTAGTACCTTTTCTTTTCAACAACAGCTTCTAACATTTGATGAATTTCCGCATCATCCACACCATCGATATTAAAGCCAATTTCCAATAAATTAGATGACGTTTCCAACCTGACATTTGTACTTGGAAGTGGCTCGTTTTCAACAATGAAGCTTCTAATTTCTGATGTTAAAAATAGTTCAACTTGACTGTCCAGTAGTGGAATGACATGGTAGAGGAAATCGTATAAATCCTCTTCATCATCTGTTTCTATATATAGATCCTTTCCATTATAATGGAAGTTTGCCTGCTCAATTAATTGCATAATTTGTTGTTCTTTATAGGTATCCCGTATGATAATGACATCGCTTTGTTTACGTCCGCTAAATGGGTCGATGAGATGTGAACCATAGTGATACTCTAATTTCCCTATGATTAAATCTGCTTTTAGCTCCAGATACATTTTAGCCCGTAGCGGTACTTGAATAATTTCTGCTTGCACCTTTTCCGATGCTTTGACATTACCAATCTTCCTTAATGAAGGGATAATTTCAGAAACAAAAGCATCTGCTTGATTCTTTTTAATTGGTAATTTCAAGTCACTTATCCCGAACTTCACAATCTGTTCAAGGATTGGTACTTGCTCTTTTTTAGGGAAATAAAATGTACCATTAGTAAATAACATTTCATAAGTTTTAAAATACGTAGCACCATTAACATCTTCCATATTTAATAATAATTCATCACGTTCATTCTTTGTTAAAGAAAATTGAAATGGTAGTGTATCATTCTCAATGGATACATGTTTATATTCCTTATCCTTAAAGGAGACAGTTAAATCTCGTTCGACTAATTTTTCCAAAAGCTCCTTCGCGATAATCGGTGGCACAATAATGGAGCGTTTATCATTCATGTTTCCTCTATAGTGGTAAAAGGTATATCCATTATAAATCTCTTCATTTCGTCCGATAGAATGTAGCATTTCTAGAATTTCTAAATCTTGATTTTCAAAGTAATGATCGTCCGAACTGTAGGTGAATTTCTTGGTGAAAAAGTAGTCATTACCCTCTAATATATTTTCTATAAAGTCGTAAGCTTCCTTTACTACATAGCGATGCGACTCACCGGCCTTCAACTCTATTAACAGGTTTCTGTCATAGGACCATTTGCAGAAATATTCCATATGTATGGCCTTTTTCCCTGGCAATGTATCTGTCATGCTATTATGCATAACAGCAGTATTTAAGGCTTGCATGAAACGATCCGTAATTTCATAGTCATATCTAGAAGGTTCATTCTTCTGATTGGATTCGACATTTGAGATACTAATCAACGTCGCAGCAACATGTTTGCACGTTTGATATGTTGCAAATGCTGGGCAGTCACAATAGGGCTTCAACGAACCTTTTCCCAATTCATTCATATCAATTTCTACAAAATAATCCTCAGATCCGTGAACCGTAGCCGTCCATACTTGATAATTGATATCATATAATAAGTCACTAACATTATTTCTTTGGTAATAATCTAGACCTCGTTTATATATATTAGCTGGAAATAAATTGCGGAGATTATAATCACTAAGCTTTTTCACAATACTAGTAACCTACCTTCTACGTTCTCGTTACTATCTATTTTAAACGAGATTTGTATGTTTGTTAAACCATTTGTCATAATAATAGGATGGGAATTCAAGGATAAGTTTATACCTTCCACTATAGAAAAAGGAGGGCATACCTCAACATGCCACCCCTTTAATATAATTGGCCGTTCAAAAAGGAGGATAAAAAGGACCAAGAAGTTCGAGGGCTGCGCAGCTTTGAGGAACAGAACGTATGAAATTAATACGTGCGTACCGAAAAGCAGGCATTCGTACGAAATTCGATGTGTCATTTTTACTGAGCTTTTTGAACATCATTTAATTTACTTGTTCTTCTACTGAACGATACCATTCTAGTGTTTCATCCGAATCATCACTATTAATAACATAGTAACTTTCATTTGTTTCTATTAACAAATAAGGACCGTTTAAGTGATGAATATATAATTTACCTTTCCCCAATTCTTCTACATCGAAATTCCCAATAAGACGATTCCCAAACCCATATCCATTTGTTCGTAGCTTAATTTCTGGTAATTCATCTAACAATCTTACTTCACTAATTTCACTCCAAGCTATCTGTTCCCCATATGGACCACTAATTTCTATTTGCCCAGATTCAATGGATAGCGTATTATCAATAAAACCTCTGCTGATTATAAAACCCACAATACCAATCGTAATAAATGCGGATATGGTACTTGACTGATACGCACCTCTCCGCCTTTCTTTTATTTCGTATTTTTGTATATAAACCGTCCCAATTAAAAGGAAGAATAAAACAAAAGCAATACACACTTCAAATGCATAATTTACACCGAAAACTTCAAAGATCAACCCAATAGTTAACAAATGAGCTGAGTAGAGTACTAATTTTCCGTTGGCCTTTATATAACCAGTTTTCTCAAGCTCTTTTATTTCTTCTGCAGTACGATTTCTTAATTTGGAGATAAAAAAATATTTTTGTTTCTTTAAAATGAAATATGCTGTTAAATACGTAAATAAGACAGCAGCAATAAGAATGCTAATTCCAATCATATTCATATAAAATGATTTCTCCTTTTATTCAGGTGCTCAGAACTATTGTACCATTCTTTTCGCCCGAATAAAAAGATATAAATACATGAACACGGATACCATAACCGAACCCGCACTAGCAAAATAAATCATCTCATATCCAAGAAAGGCTATTTGGCCAAAAGCAATTGCCCCAATCCCTACCCCTAAATCAAACGAGGAGAAGAATGTTGCATTTGCCATCCCTTTCCGATTACTTAAAGCCTTCTCGACCGCCCATGCTTGTAAAGCCGGCTGAACACTACCGAAACCTAACCCATACATGGCAGCTGCAATGAGTAACACACCTGTATTCGGCAGCCACGCTAAGAGAATCATTGCAAAGAATATCAATAGTGCACCAGGCAAGAATATATACTGATGGCCTTTTTTATCATAAAGTCTTCCCGCAAAAGTTCTTGAGATCATTAGAAAAATAGCAAAAACAAGGAAATATAGCTGGATTCCAGTAATCCCCTTCTCTATCGTATGTAGTGGCAAGAATGTTGCAATCCCTCCGAACGTTACAGTAATAAAAAGTAACAATATGGATGGCTCGATTGCGCTTTTTTCAAAGATATCTAGTTTTAATGTTGTTGTTTTCTCCTCTAATTTCTCAACTTTTTTATAATGAATTTTTGACGCCAACAAAATAGCGAGAACGGCAATCACTGTACAAATCGTAAAAAGTTGCGAAAATGAAATAACCCCAGCTAATGTTAGTCCGAGTGATGGGCCAAATGCCAGAGCAATGTTTCCTGATAAACCAAAGTAGCCTAAACCTTCTCCGCGGCGGTTTGCCGGAATAATATCCGTCGCTATCGTGCCACCAGCTGTTGTTGCAAATCCCCAGCCAACACCTTGAACAATTCGCATAATAAATAAGAAAACAATACTTGCAACTAATGCATAGGTGCCTATTGAAAGAATAAAAATAGAAAGTCCCAACAGATATACAAATCCCCTACCCTTTGACTCCAATGCATGACCAGCAAATGGACGAATCAATAAAGCAGAAAATGTGAAGATGCCGACAACCGCTCCAACTAACTGATCTCCCCCTCCAAGTTCTTTTACAAATAACGGAATAGTGGGTAGTGTCATTTGAAAGCTAAGAAAAACAAAGAAGTTCGCCATACAAATAAGGAAAAAATCCCGTGTCCAGATTTTACCAGGTTCTACTTTCGTTTGTAACCTTGATGCAGTTTCCATCCTTCGTCTCCCTTTCCTTCGGTACTCGAAATTTCTTATATTTCCAATTATACAATATAATCAGAAATAATTACACATAACCCTTCGACACTCGGTGCCTGTCACTTGTCGGAAATTAGCGGATATTGTCGAATAGAAAAAGCCAAAGGGAACAGACATCGGCGGTCTGTTCCCTTTGGCAATTTTTCATTAGCGATTATGCTACTACTACATCTTTTTTCACTTTATCTTTAATCATTGGTGTACGGTCTTTCAAGAATGGAATGACCCATCTGTCTAAGCCATATCTTCCAGCATTAAAGCCCGCTACGATCAAGAATACAGTAATTAATACCATTTGTGCATTTGTGCTTACTGTTCCACTGAATAGGAACGCAAAGTTCATTGTAATACCCATTAATGCTGCAAAGTTTGTGAAGATACCTAGAATTAGTGCTAGACCTACTAATACCTCGCCCCACATAACCATGAAACTAAATAGACCTGCATTTGGTAGTGCAACTGCTTCTAAAAATGCTCCCCACCAACCCTGAACTGTGGGGTTCGCTCCACCTGCATTAGCGATAGCCCCTTGAATAAATCCACTTGCATCAAAGCCACCACTTGTAATTTTCCCTAATCCACCTGTAAACCATGTGTACCCAATATAAACCCTTAGTACCGTTAAAATTGCTGCTGCTATTTTATTATTACGAATGAAGTCCATAATCATTATGATTAGCTCCTTTATTTTTGAATTTTTGTTTGTTAACTATTTCACAATATATTGTGTTGCTTGGTACATTTGTAGAATAACATAATTTAGCGATATAGAAATAAGATTGCTCACCATTTCACAATTTAGTAACAAGTTTTTGAATGAATTGTGAACATATTGAACATATAATACGTGGAAATAGTAATAACATCCTTTTCTAAATTAAATTTGATTATCTTGAAACCAAATTCATTTCCTTTCGTACTACAATACAGAGGGCTAAAGACCGATTTTGATTTAAGATTGAAAGGGTGAGAATATAATGGAAGTCATGTTAACAGTAGAAGGTTTAGAAAAGGCTTTTAAGGACAAACAGGTTCTAAAGCGGATTTCCTTTGACGTTCGTAAAGGAGAAATCATGGCAATACTTGGGCCAAATGGTGCCGGTAAATCAACAACGATACGTAATATTATGGGAATTATGTATCCAGATGCAGGGTCCATTACGTTTCATCATCATAATGGCAAGGATATTCCTCGTAATAAAATCGGATATTTACCTGAAGAACGTGGTTTGTATAAAAATGTAAAAGTAATGGATATCCTATTGTATTTAGCAGAACTCAAGGATTATCCACTTGATAAGGCAAAAGAACGTGCATTAATGTATTTGAAGAAATTTGATCTAGAGGGGAAAGAAAAAGTATCTATCGAAGAATTATCAAAAGGAATGGGACAAAAAGTACAGTTTATTTCTTCTATCATACATGAACCAGAACTTCTCATTCTTGATGAGCCTTTTTCAGGGCTTGATCCTGTTAGTCAAGAATTGTTCAAAGAAGAGATTCGAAATTTAGCAAACAACGGAACAGCCATACTCTTATCGTCCCATCAAATGAATTTAGTAGAAGAAATGTGTGACCGTTTGTTTATGATTCAACGTGGACAAAAAGTAATTTATGGAACATTAGATGAGGTGAAAACAGAGTATGCTAATTTCAAGTGTACGATTCATGGAAAGAACCAGATAAACGACCTAGAGCGTATTCCACAAGTATTGAGAGTCGAGCACGAAGACGACCGTTCCATTCTATATCTAGATAAGGATGTAGAGCCAACTAGCTGGCTTAAAAACCTTCCAGAATCTATACAAATCCAGGAGTTGAAAATAAACCGAATATCACTACATGAAATATTTATAGATATTGCTACAGATAAAAACCTCATTCAGGAAGAAGGTGAAGTCCTTGCGTAATTCTATGAAAATTGCAAAATGGGAAGTCAAACGCAACATGAAAAATAAAACATTTATTGTTGGATTATTCCTTACACCAATTATTATTGTTGCATTTATGTTTATCGGTACCTTGTTTGGTGACGATACGGAAGAACCTGAACAAACGATGGTATTTGTAAATGATCAATTAGATATTTTCCCTATATTACAAGAAGCGATTAATCAATCTGGTTATAACTGGGAAATGCATGTAACTGATATAGAAGAGTCAGAAGTGAATGCGGAATTAGATGGAAGTGAAAATACAGCATATATCTTTATCGATGACAGGGCACTTGAAACAAGCACAGTACCTGTTTACATGAGTGAAGAAATTAATCAATTTTTCATCAATCAAGTACAAATCTTAGAGAGTCCCATAAAAACAATGCAAATGGCAGAACTCGGGATATCTGATGAGGAATTAGCAATCGTATCAAGTAGTATCGTATTTGAAGATGCTAGTATGGAGGAAACAGCTACAGAAGAGACTGCACCATCAGATGCAGAAAGTAGCACAGAGTCCCTTGAACGTATGATTCCTGGTGCATTTGCTGGATTTATTATGATTTCTATTGTCTTTACTGGTATGGCTATTTTCCAAAGTGCCTCACAGGAAAAGAAGGATAAAATCGCGGAGATCATCTTATCTTCGGTTACACCTGCAGAATTAATGCAAGGGAAGATTATTGGCTACTTTGTATTAGGTATTATTCAAACCATTGTATCCATAGTAATCGTCTTACCAGTTTTAGCTTGGAGAATAGATTTCCCAATTATGGAGTATTTATTCGTTCCTGAGCTTGCCTTATTAATTGGAATCGCCATTCTTGGATATTTACTATTTGCATCTATTTTTGTTGGAATTGGAGCAACCATGTCAGATATTTCAACTGCTGGGAATTTCCAAGGGTTAGTAATGATGCTTCCATTCCTGCCGTTTGTATTCATTGGACCCGTACTCAGTGACCCGAGTGGTTTATGGGCACAAATTGGTACGTATGTTCCATTTACATCTCCAGGCGTTCTTTTACTTCGCCTTACGGTACTTGAAGAATGGCCATGGGTCGAAATTGCAATTTCACTAGCTATTCTAATCGTAAGTATCTGGATCTTTATGAAACTTGCTGGGAAAATATTTAAAGTCGGTATTTTAATGTATGGTAAAAATGCAACACCAGGTGAAATTTGGAAATGGATTCGCGCATAGAGTTATAGTGGAGCAACGCTTGTTGCTTCACTTTTTCTTTTGTAAAAGATTGGTAGTTTTTTAAAATACAAGTTGCGACGTAATAGATATAAAATGCGCAGTAACATCGAACTTAAAAAAATATCTTGCTTGTACTCTCAAGATCAATAAAGAATTATGAATGCCAATACTCAACGGAGCTATCAAGAATGAAATAGAGCAAAATCCTCATGAAATGAACTTGATAAGCTCTCTCAAGATTAAAATTGAGCAAAATTCTCATGAAATGAACTTGATAAGCTCTCTCAAGATTAAAATTGAGCAAAATTCTCTTCAAATGAACTTGATAAGCCTTCTCAAGATTGAAATAGAGCAAAATTCTCTTCAAATGAACTTGATAAGCCTTCTCAAGATTGAAATAGAGCAAAATTCTCTTCAAATGAACTTGATAAGCCTTCTCAAGATTGAAATAGAGCAAAATTCTCTTGAAATGAACTTGATAAGCTCTCTCAAGAAAATTTCCCAAATTATTGTTGCGCATTCTATATAAACAACGCCAAACCATACCTAAAGGATTTTGAAATCCGATAATTAAAATTTTGATTGTTTTGTGAATTTTTATTCGTTATAATGATGTTCGAAATGAATTACATTATTTTTATAGGGGGGAAGAATAGTGCGCGAGGGAAATGCACCTAAATCAATTGCTCTACCTTTAGTTATATCGGTTATCGCAATCTCCTTTTCAGCTATCTTTGTAAAGTGGTCTGATTCCCCTGCTACCATATCAAGTATGTATCGTATGTGGTTTGCAGCGTTACTTATGATACCAATCGTATGGGCAAAGAAAGAGGAGTTTAAAAAAATCAGTCAAAGAGATTGGTATTTTTTACTTTCTTCAGGATTATTTCTTGCGTTGCACTTTGCGCTCTGGTTCGGATCACTTAAATTAACTACAGTTGCTAGCTCAACGATTATTCTAGCATTGCAGCCAGTTGTAGCAGTTACCTTAGGTTTTCTGGTATATAAAGAAAGAACGACAACCCAAGCCATAACGACAATGTTTATTGCTGTTATAGGAGCAATCATGATTGGCTGGGGTGACTTAGCATTAAGTGGACAGGCGATTTTAGGAGATATTCTCTCCTTTCTGAGTGTCATTGCTGTTGTTGGCTACTTACTTATTGGCCAAAATGTTGTAAAAAAACTGTCCCATTGGATATACAGCTTTACCGTCTTTCTCATTGCAGCAGTTGCACTCACACTTTATAATATCGTTACCGGCGTCGCACTCGTTGGCTACGAATCAAGTGAATGGGGAATTTTTCTTTTACTCGCAATCGTTCCAACTATCTCTCATGTAATTAACAATTGGTTATTAAACTATGTAAATACAACAACCATATCCATGAGTATTTTAGGCGAACCTGTTGGAGCTTCTGCGCTTGCTTTAATATTACTTGGTGAGCGACTAAGCCTTATGCAAATTGCTGGTGGGGCTATCGTTTTAGTGGGTGTATTCTTCTTTTTAATTCAGCAGCAACGAAAACATACACACAAGGAAGCAGCAATGGATCATATTTAACTTACATGTTTTACAATTTATTTCATATATATCTAATAAAATACTGTTTAAATTAGCTACAGTTTCTCCTATAACTCTTACAGAGAGGCTCTTATCATATTAATTGTTACTATTGATAAAATGATGTGACGTAACGGAGAAATAATACATCTTCTTACCGTTCTATATCTTTTAGGTTACTACTTTTATCTAAAAAAAAGCAACAATCCTTTAGAAAAGAGCCTTCAGAGATGGTAAAGAATACGTTCTCTGATGTTTTCATTTAATTTGTATGGTTACTTGAATTTAATACCAAGGGGGATAAGTATGAAAACCGTTGTCATTCATGGATCAACCCGAATTAACGGGAATACGGAATACTTAACATACCAAGCCGTTCCTAAAGATAAAGGTACACATATTTACTTACGAGATCACAACATACATCCAATTGTGGACCAGCGCCATGCAGAAGAAGGCTTCGATAAGATAAATGACGACCTAAAGGATTTGATTGATATCATCCTCGAACACGATATTATCCTTTTCTCAACACCCATTTATTGGTATAGCATGTCAGGACCGATGAAAATATTTATTGATCGTTGGTCACAAATCTTAAGAGACCCAGAATATCCCCATTTCCGCGAAGAACTAAGGAAGAAAAAAGTTTACCTCATCGCAGTTGGCGGTGACAAACCTTCCATCAAGGGAATTCCGCTTGTCCAACAATTCAATTATATTTGCCAGTTTTACGATATGTCCTTTGAAGGTTATGTAGTCGGGAGAGCGAGTAAACCAGGTCAAATCGTTCATGATAAGAGAGCATTAAAGCAAGCTTCATTATTATTCGATACCTAAAATGGAGGGTGATCTATATCACCCTCCATTTTTTTCATGAAGAAATATATCTCTTAATCAGAAAACGAAGGCAATACGAAGCCTTTATAGTGCATGCCTTTACCTATACCTATGCTAATGGGCTGGTTTTATAATTTCCTACTTACCAAAAAAATCCAGTAACTACTTGTTTCGACATCTAATCCATTATATGATGTATAGTAAACATTCCTAAATCTATATGATTGTAAAAGGAGAAAATATGAAACTACTAAAATCATCTATTTACTTTGTTTTACTACTCCTCATCTTATTTAACCCAGATAGCATCCATGCGGAAAGGGCACAAACCTATGAGGTTAACTCTCCTGTTCTAAATGTAAGAAGCGAGGCAGCATTAAACGCAGAAGTTATCGGATTCCTTACAAAGGGAAACAAGTTAGAAGGATTCCAAGAAAAGTATGGTTGGGTACAAACCTATTACAAAGGGAAAGAGGCCTGGGTAGCAGAGCATCATCTGATCCCACTTACGAACCATAGTCAAAAAGAGAGCAACCCTGTCGAGACAAGTTCTTCTGACACAGTTACAATAACCGAAAGCATTAATGTTCGCTCAGGTCCTGGAACAAATTATTCCATCATAGGGTCTGCATATCCTGGGGAATCGTACGAGGTAATGAATGCGGACAAAGATTGGTATCAAATTTCCTATAATAACGGTTCTTCAGGCTGGATAGCATCCTGGTTAACGAGTGAAAGCTTACATTCGGAAAATTCTACAGCTGATCGTCAAAAAGGTAGCGAAGAAGGCCAGCAAACAATTGCTCATGGATCACTTTCAGGCGCTACGATTGTTCTAGACCCGGGACACGGTGGATATGATTCAGGTGCTATTGGGCTCAATGGAACATACGAGAAAAGTATGACATCCATAACCGCAGATTATCTTGCAGATGAGTTACACAATGCTGGCGCAAATGTAATTGTGACAAGGTCAGGAGATTACTTTGTTTCATTAGAAGAAAGAGCCAGAATTAGCAATTCCTATCCTACAGATGCATTTATAAGTCTACATTATAATGCGTTTCCGATTATATCAGCACAGGGAATTAGTACATATTATATCAGTCAGACAGGAAAAGCATTAGCAAAGCCTGTTCAAACAGCTCTTACATCATCAACAAACCTGTATAATCGAGGCATAGTACAGGAGAATTTCCACGTATTAAGAAATACGACTGCTCCAGCGATCTTGATTGAATTAGGGTTTATTACAAATCCATATGATTTAAGTGTTGTTCAAAATTCTTCCCATCAAAATACAGTAGCTAAGGCGATTACAAATGGCCTGATACAATACTTTAGTAACTAAAAAGATGCTGTCCTATATAGTAGGACAGCATCTTTTTAGATTTAATGTACAATTTTCCTCGGTTCCAAATGTATCACTTTTGTTCTTTCTTCATTGATTTCCTGTACGCCCTCTTGGAACCTTATGTAAATATATAGCTCTCGTAAAATTTCCTCTGCTGATACATTTTCCGGTAAGTCTTGAACCATTTTTAGAACTTCTTGTTTCACACTCACAGACCGATCCTCCTAGTATCCTTTTGTTACAGTATATCATTTCATCCTAGAAACCGCTCACCAAAAATACAACCATAGATAATTGAAGTAACTCATTCACCTAACTAAGCACGGCACGATCATCCCCAAATTGCATGCCTCTAATCCGCCTAAATTCATGCAAAAGGGCTTCAATGGCAAGTTTCTGTTTCTCTTCCCCATTTACATCAAAAATAATTTGGCCTTTATCCATCATGATTAACCGGCTTCCTAAATCTAATGCCTGCTGCATATTATGCGTTACCATCAAAGTAGTTAAACCAAACTCTCGAACCACTTTATCCGTTAAGCTCGTAATCAATTCGGCACGAGATGGGTCTAGCGCCGCAGTGTGTTCATCCAATAATAAAATATTCGGTTCTGTAAAAGTTGACATAAGGAGTGACAATGCCTGTCTCTCACCACCTGAAAGTAAGCCAACCTTCGCATTTAGTCGATCTTCCAAACCTAGGTTCAGCGTTGTTAAATAGTCCCTAAACAGTTCTTTACGCTGTTTGGTAACACCCAATCTTAATTTTCGTTTTTTATCTCGGGAATATGCCATGCTTAGGTTTTCTTCAATTGTCATTGACGGAGCTGTACCTGCCATTGGATCTTGAAACACACGACCTATATATGTGGAACGCTTATATTCAGGGAAATGCACCACTTGTTTTCCACCTATAAATACATCTCCAACGTCTGGTAGCAATGCACCTGAAATAATATTCATTAAAGTAGATTTCCCGGCCCCATTACTACCAATGACGGTTACAAATTCTCCCTTATTAAGTTCTAATTGAATATCGTTCAAAGCACGCTTTTCATCGGGGGTTCCTTCGTTAAAGGTAACAGATATGTGATTTAATTTAAGCATGGCCATCCCCTCCTGCTCTTAGTTGTGCTCTTTTTTGTATTCTGCGTTTCTTTTCTCTTCTTGTCTGAATTACTTTCGGTGTAACTAATGCAACGACAACGATAACTGCAGTAATCAACTTCATATCCCCTGCTTCTAGGAAGTCAACTTCTAGTGCCAGTGTAACGATCATTCGGTAAATTACGGCTCCAAGGATTACAGCTAATGTTGCTCGAACAATTGACTTTGTTCCAAACAAGGCTTCACCAATAATAATCGAAGCAAGGCCAATAACAATAAGTCCTAGTCCCATGTTTACATCCGCAAAACCACCAAGTTGAGCAATTAATCCCCCGGCTAGTGCCACCAAGGCATTCGAAATCCCAACACCTGTTATAATTAATGAATCTGTATTTGCAGATAAACTACGAATCATCTTCTTATTGTCACCAATTGCCCTCAGTGCCAAGCCAATTTCTGTCTTTAAATAAAAATCTGTTAAAAGTTTTATACCAATCGTTACAAAGATCATTAGGATAAGTATCGCCCATGTTCTAGGTATTTGTTCGATTCCTAAGAAGGAAATCATACCATTAAACAAAGAATCAATTCCCAAAGGCGCCCATACAGATTCTAGTTGATCAAATAATGTCGTTTCATTCAACATAGATAGTGTTGGCTGCCCCATCACTCGTAGATTAATAGAATATAAAGCTGTCATCATTAGAATACCAGCTAGTAAAGCGTTTATTTTTCCTTTCGTATGTAGGATACCCGTTAAACATCCTGCAATAAAACCTGCAACAGCCGCTAGTACGGTGGCAACAAAAGGCGGAATTCCATTAACGATGGAGAAGGCAGTAACGGCAGCTCCAGTTACAAAGCTCCCCTCAACCGTTAAATCAGGGAAATCTAGAACACGAAAGGTTAAGTATACGCCTAATGCCATTATTGCATAGATAATTCCTGATTCTACTGCTCCAAACATTGAAATAAACATGCTTCTCTTCCTCTCGTGTATTCGTCTTGGAGTATACAAAATTGATAGAGTCAGCGAAATTAAGCTGACTCTAATAGTTAGTCTATTATTCTTTGGTGTCTACAAATTGTGCAGTATCATCCCAGGCCGCATTCCATTCGATACCTTGTTCCTCTGCTGCACCTTTATTAATAAATAGTTGCATTTCAGGTGGAATCTCTGGAGTAATTTCACTCACTTCCTTTTCACCTGTAAGAATATCGATTGCCATTTCCCCTGTACGATATCCAATTGTATAATAATCGATTCCGAATGTGGCAAAGCCACCCTCACCAAGAGAGTTGGGTTCTCCAACAATGAGTGGAATATCTTGATCATTTGCTACCCCAACGACACTCTGAAGAGCAGAAACAACCGTATTATCCGTTATTATGTAAAATACATCTACTTCACCAACTAATGTCGTTGCAGCTTGTTGCACTTCAGCAGAATTTGCTACTGTACGCTCAACTACAGCAAGTCCAGCTCCCTCTGCAGCTGCTTTAACTGCATCAACTTGTGTCACGGAATTTTGCTCCCCGGCATTATAAACAGTCCCGATTGTCGCTCCAGGAAAATGATCCTCTATAAAAGCAATCGTTTCTTTAATGGCGTCCGGATGCAAATCCACTACACCTGTAATATTATCTCCTGCCTCTTCCATCGACGGAACAAGTCCAGCATCTACTGCATCGGTTACCGATGTGAATACAATCGGTATTTCAGAAGTCGCTTGCAATGCTCCTAATGCACTTGGAGTAGAATTTGCAAAGATTAAATCTACGCCATCAGCAACAAACCCATCCGAAATTGGTTTTACATTGTTCTGATCATTTTGTGCAGTTTGAAAATCAAATTCAGCTTCGATGTCAGCATCGGAGAAAGCCGCTTGAAAACCTTCGAATGCACGATCTAAGGATGGATGCTCTACTATTTGTGTTGCACCAATTTTATAAACTTTTTCAGATGACGAGTCATCCCCTGATGAAGCCTCTTCTCCCTCAGACCCACATGCTACTAATAGAAAAACAAGACCTACCATTACGAATACTTGTACAAGTCTTTTCATCTCCACTTCCCCCATTTACAGTGCTAAAGTTTCTAAATATTTAAACGTGATTATAACACATAAATTAATAGACTTCTATGATTTATTTAATTTTTCCGAATTTGATTAACCAGCCCTATTGATACACTTTAATCATACATGTCCCTTAAGCCACCCATACCACATTATCTTGGCGATTATTTATTTTAGGACATAAAAAATATCCACCAGCTACTGTAGGCGAGTTGGTGGAGTGTTTTTATGTCCTTTTCGATTTATTTCAGCGAACAGATCTTCTTGCTGTTCAGGGGGAAGCATTTGCTTATTTAATGCTTTCAACTGCTCATTTCCTGTTTCAAGTTGATTATTTTGCGCTAGTAATTGTTCCATCAAACCTACGAGTTGTTTAAATTCCTTTTTTGTTACTGGTTGAGCATCCTCTTTAAGTACCAAGGCTACTCTCCCATTCGCCTCCAATGTTGCCCACTGGACATCTTGAATTCGAGTCACACTTTGCTGACGCAAGTTCATTTCTAATTGATCAACAGTTAATCTAAATCTTTTTAAATTTTTCTCTTGTATGATGCCATTTTCAATGAGTACCTTTGATTTCCCTGTGATCACACTTTCAAATATATCGAACTTTATTTGTGCGTATTCCATAGTAATTAAAGTTAATACCAAAATAGCACCTACACCCAAAGTCGTCCAAATATTTTCTCCTGCAACTGGTTGAATAAGTAATGACCCAATTCCAATCATTATTACAGTTTGCGTCAATGTCATTTGAGAAATGGACTTTCTTCCTGCTATCCGGAGTAAGAACGTTCCCCCAACAACAATGATAATAGCCTTCCAAATCCAATCCCATTCCATGTCAAATCACCTCTCTTTCGTACTATTACGTTTTACCAAAGAAGGAATTGTTATCCCCCTAATTTAAACAGGTTAATAATGACGAAAAAAAAGCTGCCAGGATAAAATTAACCAATCCTGACAGCTACTATTATTTATTCATACTAGCGAAGAAATTACTTAACGGATTTTCCTCTTCAACAGCAGGTTTCTCCTCGTGTTCCAATTCTATGGAACCAAGGTCCATGCTATCTAAATCCTCATTCATATCTTGTTCATCCACATCAATCGCTTCATCAAATGCTTCATCTTGAGGGAAGATTTCTTCATAATTTTTATTGCTATTTAGAGATGCGAGTAATGCCGTTGCCCTCATCGGATCACTAAGAAGATGATACAGAATGGTACCAATTAACGCTTCAGAGTGCTCATGCTTGAGCCAACTTTTTTGTTCCTTCGTCAGTTTTTTCGGAAGTGGGATCGTAATAGCTTCTCTATCCTTAGCATAGGTTTCACCTACACCCTTCAAAACAAAGTTTGCTATTGTACTGGAAAAATTACGCCGTTCCGTTTCTTTTAACTTAGTCAACTGCTTTAGAAGATAGTCTGGCGTGTCAGAGGGGACACGAAATGTAATAGATTGTCCCCGTTCGATATTTTTCATTACCATGCTCTCACCTTATTTTGCCTCTGCCGCTTGTTTTTCCTTATTGTCTTGCTTATTATTCCTTGCAAAGTCAGTGATTAGCTTATAATAAGCATTGGACATCATCCAGATGCTCTCTTGTTCATCTTCAAAGAACTCAATATTAAAGCCATCTAATTTATTGTTTAATGCTTTAATATAATCTTTTAAGACAGCAGAACCACCACCAACAAAATAACAAATCTCAGATTGGGAATTTTTTGACCAGACATTTCGTAAGAAGCGATATTCCTTTTTCGCGAGCTCTAGTAGAATATGGTCGGTAATATCATGGACATTCGTTCTACTACCTTTTACCATAATATGATGTCGGTCGTTATTACGTGTGATAATATCTACAACATCACGGCGACTATCTAATTCCACGCCATGTCTGGAGCGGATTTCTTCACGAATTTGTTCAAGTGACTCGGAAACACCTAAATTAAATCCTTGCGCCTTATCGTCATCAACATTACTGTTTCTAATGACTGCAATATCTGTTGATAAACCACCAATATCCTGTATTAGTATCTGTTTATCTAAAAGTTCTTTATTGATTACTTTTAAATCATTATCCATCACCAAATTGATATATGCCGCGAATCCCTCAGGATATACTTTTATTTCTTCAAATTTAATATTTACTTTCTTCCCTTGATATTTTGGAGTGACCAAAAACTCAACTTGGTGGACAGAGCCAATTAACCCAGAACGATATCCTACATCCTTTCCTTCCTTTACCTCACGCAACGGAAGTCCAGTGCCTAATGTATAAGTTGCATCAACTACACCGTTTTTCTCTTTAAAGTCTGCTTCACTAACTGCATCTAACGCTAATGCAGAAAGCAACATTACAATTGTCTGATCTTCCTCTGATTTACTACTTCCAGGATCTAGTTCTTGTGAGTTGCTCGTTTTTGTTGCTAGATTCCCAACGCGATAAATCACACCGTTTTCCTCTAAAGCAGGGGAGTGAACACGAATATGTATATTATCAAGGACATCTTTTTTATCTAGTTCTTCAATTCCTATTACAGGACGATCTTCTGAATCTGGTGCGACGATGTTTGGAATATAAAGTTCATTTTCTAATTTACCAAAAATCCCCTTTAGTGCATCATTTCCAACATCTACTGCTGCAATTCTCGACTTTGTCATTTTTTAAGACTCCTCTCTTATCTTAACTCTACTATCTATTATAGATTACTAGTTTTCCTCTCGTTTGACAATCAAACTATTTACGCATTCTTTTTTGTATACATGTTTTCTTTTTGTATTCACTATAATATCAATGTGTGTACTACTTTGTATACAAGAAAACATTTATGTAAACAAAACTACAAAACTTGTTTACAAGTATACTTTATTGTATACGAATGATATTCAGCTTCCCTTCCCTACTTTTAGTACAGTAATTTAAATAGAAGGAAAATTATATTTTATTCCTATCTTCTGTTACTTTATGGTATTATAGGAATGAACTAAGAACATATATCTAGGTATAATGGCGGGTTTTTTAAATAGATTTCACGTATTACGATAATTAACATGTTAAAATTCGTTTAGAAAGGAAGCATTATAATAAATGTTACGACTTAAGCTTTATATATTCAGTTTGTTTATTATAGCTTTTGCTGTTGCACTAGCATCTGGCCCCATTCAAATCGATATCATGCTATATGTAAAAACATTAACTGTTTATATTATTTTCACCTGCCTATACTCTCATTTAAATACGATCTATAAGAGTGGAAATGTAAACATCGAATACGGAATTTCATATGGATTATCGTTTGCCATGTTCACAGGCCCTTTAGGAGTATTTATTTATGAACTAATTACTAGGTTTTATACTTATTTTCAACGGAAATATACAAATAACGCTGATGAAGATGAATTATTACATAGCTTTTATAATAGTGGAGCACATGCATTAAATCACATCATAGGCTTTTATCTTTTTCAATACTTTTCACCAATTGTCAGTCAAAATGGAATAGGCTATTGGGCATTGATTGTCATCATTGTTATTTTCCTAAACCTTCTATCGGATCTTTATCTTAGCTTTTTCTTTTACCTAGTAGGAGATATTACATCTTTCAAAGACGTAATTGAATTTATAAATAGTAGAAGCTTTAACGACACGTTAAAGAAGGCTGTTTCTAATGGATTATTATTCATCTTCCTTCTTTCACAACAATGGAGTGTGTTAATTGCCCTCTTTGTCTTAAATTATCTAGTGAGTCGTTCATTCATTATTAAATCACAAAATAAACAACACAAATTGGAGCGTGATCGCTATGAACAAATGGCTTATACGGATTTCCTATCTAAGGTCCATAATAGAGCATATATGAACAAAATAATGGATGAGCTGAACTACTCGAATGAACATGTAGCAATTGTTGTTACGGATATTGATACATTTAAACGAATTAATGATACATATAACCATACAGTAGGAGATCATGTTATTCAGCATTTTGCAGGCTTACTTAAAAATTGTTTAGCTGAGAAAGATTATTTATTCCGAAGTGGTGGAGAAGAATTTACGATGATTTTTAGAAGTAAAAGTTACAAAGAATGTTTGGAATTAACCAATCAAATTAGGGAAGATGTTGAGAAAGCTACAGTAATTACAGAATATCAGGCTAAAACAATAAATCTCTCATATACTGCCTCTTTCGGTCTTTATTACTATAAAGCAACGAAAGCATTAAATATAAAAAAAGCATATACTTTTGCTGATGACTTACTGCTACAAGCAAAAGGCCATGGAAAAAACAAGATTATTAGTAAAAATGGATTAGCCGAACTTCCACTTTCATCCGTATATGGGAAGTGATAAGCACGTTACTAACTTCTAACAAGTCCATTATAAAAACCGTGCCATTACTTAAATTGACACGGTTTTATTAGAATTTGCTTATTAAACTGCTTTTGACTTTTTAATTTGCTTACTTCTTAATTGACCACATGCAGCATCAATGTCTGCTCCATTTTCCCAACGAACGCCACAGTTAATTCCTTGGCCTTTTAAGGTTTCAAAGAATTCCTGAATCGAACTTGACTCACTTCGCTGGTAATCAATATGTTCATCAACCGTATTATATGGAATTAAATTAACATATGCTAAATGACGATGATTATGGAGTAACTTCGAGAGTTGTATTGCTTCTTCCTTATGGTCATTAACGTCCCGTAGCATAATGTATTCATACGTAATACGGCGATTTTTCTTCTCTAAATAGTAATCAACAGCCTTCATTAGTTTTTCAATAGGAAAGGCTTTATTAATCTTCATAATACTCGTCCGTAACTCATTATTCGGTGCATGAAGTGATATTGCTAGATTTACTTGAAGATCCGTATCTGCAAAGTCATATATCTTATGTGCAAGTCCACTTGTCGATACAGTGATATGTCTAGCTCCAATGTTTAGCCCTCTATCATCATTCATAACATACAAGAAGTTCATTAAATTATCAAAGTTATCTAATGGCTCCCCTATTCCCATGACAACAATGTGACTAACACGTTCATCCTTCCCAACGGAATCAAGATGCTTTTGAACGTTCATAATTTGTTCTACAATCTCTCCGCTCGTTAAATCACGACTTTTACGCAACAATCCACTTGCACAGAAGGAACAGCCAATATTACAACCAACTTGGGTTGTTACACAAACCGATAACCCATAGTGGAATCGCATAAGCACTGTTTCAATTAAATTACCATCCGCAAGTTTGAATAGGAACTTAATTGTACCGTCTTTTGATTCCTGCCTGATTTCTTCATCTAATGTATGCAATACAAAGTTCTCACTTAATAGGTCTCTTGTATCCTTATTTACATTCTTCATATCATCGAAGTTTGAAATACGCTTCTTATAAAGCCAATCCCAGACTTGGTCAGCACGGAAACGCTTCTCACCATGCTCCATTAACCATATTTTTAATTCATCGTACGTTAATCCATAAATGGACGTTTTGCTCATTATTAACCCTCATTTCGATTCATTTCATTCTATAGTACATCATACGCCATTTAACGCCCCTGTGGCAAATTGTAAATTGTGGATATCCTGCGTTAGTATACTACCCTTTCCATAGCCTTCGATGTCTGTATTTATTTATGCAATATAATCATTGGATAAAATAAAGTGCTCTTTACTTCGTATTTGCTGATTTTTGTATAGAGTGTTGATCTCTTTAATTCAGAGTTTTCCTAAATACACCGTTCCGGAAAGACACTTCGCTTTCCACGGGCGGCTGGTGAGCCTCCTCCGTGCTAACGCACTACGCAGTCTCACCTAGGCCTATCCTCCCGTAGGAGTCTTCGTGTCTTTCCTCCACTAAGCTCCTGTTCTACTTGATTTCCACAACAAAACGATGCTTTTGGGAGGAAAAACTGCCCAGAACGTAATTTTATGTTCGATAGCTTTAATAACATTTAGAGCACTCAATATAGCGTAGGCAGAATGCGCAGACTCCTGCGGGAACAGCGCGTGTCCGAAGACCCCACAGGAAGTGTTCTTCTTCCGAGGAGGGCTGAGGCCGTGCCCTAAGGTCCGCGAAGCATTCTGCCACAGCGAATTACAGCACATAGCATTAATAAGTGTAAGCGAGAGCTAAACAATACTGAATTAAGTTAGTCTACACTTTATATCAGCTACTACTTAAATATCATTACTGGAAAAAGATCAATATTCTACTAGAAAGCACAAAAAAAAGCCTCTTTACACATGAACATGAAAGAAGCTCCGAATCTAAATCTAAATATATTCATGCAAGCTATTTGTTTCTTGTCGCGTTCTAGAGTTAGAACGACGTGATCGATAACTAAATAACTCCATGCCATCCTCATTAATTGAGAATGCATATCCAGGTGGTACTTGTTTTATTAATTCATAAGGAGTAATGGACTCATCCTCTCCATTTTCTATTATAGAATCATTCATATAGGTCTGAAACCAATCTTTATTTAGTTTCTTTTCTACATAGGGAAGTTTTAATAGGGCTACCATCCTTGTACAAAATGCGAACCTTTCAAAATCCAAGTAATAATACAGCAATTTACTTCCTGAGTAATCCCTAGCACCGAACATCAATTGCCTTCTATCATCCCATACAACAAAAGAAAATGCTCCTTCTAAATATTTAGGGGTTTCTTCCTCCCACTTTTGATAGGCAAGTAGAATTAACTCTATATCGATTGTTTTACCCCATTTATCCGGTTCCACTTGCAATCTACCACATAATTCCTCTTTGTTGTCAATATTACTATCAGCTACAATCATTACTTGCCCATCCGTATCATAATGGAAATTCATAGGAATTGCGCCACCAAGGAATATATTTTGCTTCTGCCAAAATACCACATCAGCTTCTGGAAAGTCATGTAATGCTTTCATAAGTGAATATCCATGACTTCCAGGTACAGATGATTGATTAAAATGATAAATACCTGTAATAGCATGCATCAAGTATTGCCCCTTTCCAGTAATGAAAAAATAGTCCGATTATACGATGAAACAATCATTACCCATTTTCCTCTACATGTTTTTGATTTTGCCATTTTGCAAACTCAATAACTGTCCTTAACTGTTGTAACTCATGTGACTTAACACCCGATTTTTTTAATTCCCGTACAAACTCCGTCCATTCATTCTCCTGCTCCTGATTACGCATAGTGTTTACGGATATAAGAGAACTAACTTCGATCGCTAAAACCGTAGCAATTCGTTCAATAATTTGTATAGAAGGATTTTGATTTATATTACGCTCTATGTTGCTTAAATATGACTTTGATATATTTGCTCGCTCAGCGCAATCCGATAAAGTCATTCCTTTGCTCTTTCTTATTTTTTGTATCTTCTCTCCAATCATTATCAGGTACCCCTTATTCTATTAAAAGTATATTTCCTTTCTTATAACCCTCTTTAGAAACTTTATAACGAACATTAAAACTAATTTTTCCCCGACTAATTCCTAATCCTGTTCTCTGTGTACCTACATTTTTTTGCTCAAGGTTGATATAAATTGTGGACTTATATAATTCAGCATTATATGTAGCACGTCGTTCCGGAAAGACATTTCGCTTTTTTCGGGCAGCTGGTGAACTTCCTGCGTGCTAAGGCACTCCGCTGTGAGCGGGCTTTGCTCTTGATGAGGCTGAGGCCATTCCCTAAGGTGCGCGAACTGCCCGGAACGGAAATCAACATTGCACTTACTCAGAAATTTATATCTTTTACTTCCCAGCATATTTCTTGGAAAAAGCACAATCCTTTAATAAAAAGCCTTTCATATACATAATCACTATTTACTCTTAGTATCAGTTTAGTTCTTTATAAAGAACTAGTCAAGTATGGAAATCCAAAACGAATAATTGGACTCCATCATTCGAAATCATTATCATGTCTTAATAAGAAGATAATTTAAGGAGTGAATATCAATATGATGAAGAAATTCAATGATATACCATTATCTATTCTTGACCTAGCACCGATTGTTCAAGGGAGCAATGCTACAGATTCCTTTAAAGAGAGTGTTGAGCTTGCCCAAAATGCAGAAAAATGGGGATATAACCGTTATTGGTTAGCGGAGCATCACAACATGCCAGGAATTGCGAGTTCAGCAACGTCCGTACTTATCGGACATATTGCGGAAAAGACCAATCATATGCGAATTGGCTCTGGTGGGGTTATGCTGCCTAATCATGCGACGATTGTTATTGCAGAGCAATTTGGGACACTTGAATCCCTTTATCCTGGGCGAATTGACCTTGGTTTAGGGAGAGCACCTGGAACAGACCAACAAACGGCATACGCTTTACGACGCACATTACATATGGGACCTGAAGATTTTCCAATGCAAGTAAATGAATTACAAGATTACTTCTCAGACAATCCTGTTTCCCGCGTACGTGCCGTTCCAGGGCAAGGATTAGATATTCCTATTTGGTTACTAGGATCAAGCGACTTTAGTGCACGACTTGCTGCGGAGAAGGGATTGCGATTCTCATTTGCCAGTCATTTTGCACCAGCTTATTTACATGCTGCGCTACGATTGTATCGAGATAACTTTAAACCTACGGAAAAACTTGAAAAACCTTATGCCATGATAGGTGTGAATGTTATCGCTGCAGATACGGATGAAAAGGCCAATTACATTGCCTCCTCTCATCAACAACAATTTTTAAATATTCGTAAGGGCATTCAGACAAAACTACAAGCTCCCGTAAAAAATATGGATGAAATTTGGTCACCAATGGAAAAAGCTGCAGTAGAGCAGTCACTTGACCCAAATACTACAATTGTAGGTAGCCCAGCTACGGTAAGGCAAAAACTAGAAAGACTTCAACAATCAACAAAAGCTGATGAAATCATTATCAGCTCACAGATCTTCCACTTAGAAGACCGTTTACGCTCTTATGAAATTGTCTCAGAATTAATGAACTAGATAGAAAAGCGGAAGCAATCTAGCAGTTCTACCATGTCGAACCGCTAGATTGTCATGAGGTACAGAAAGTCCACTAATAGCACAGAATTTACTACATTCCTAACTAAAAAGAGGCTGTTATTTGGTCTACCAAATAACAGCCTCTTCTATCTAGAATATTTAGCTTACTCACCATGATGTTCCTTCTTCTTCCCATGTACTATTTCTCGTAGTTCATCCTCAATCGTCAGATCCGTCATCTTCACATTCTTCCTATACGCTGCACGGGAAATAAGATGACCTGATACTGGTGAGGTTAAGAAGACAAATATAATCCCTAATATCAAACGAACACTAATTACGGATTCCATCACCCAATAGTAAACAAACGCTCCAGACAATGTTAGTAACACAGCCAATGTAGAAGCCTTTGTAGCTGCATGTGAACGTGTATAAACATCTGGGAACCGAATAATCCCTACCGCACTGATAACAGCCATAATTGCACCAATTAGTATTAGAAGCGCTGCAAAGAACTCAATCATTTCGCTTACGGTCAATAATAACGCCCCTCTCTATATATTTAGAGAATGCAATCGTACTAATAAACGCCAATATCCCTAATATAAGAATCACATCAAGAAACGATCTTGTCCCGAAAACAATCGATATAATCGCAATGGCAGAGATTAAGTTAACTCCAATCATATCCAAAGCAATAACCCTATCAGGCAAACTAGGTCCGAAAATAATCCGATATAAAGCAATGGCAATAGCAACTCCATATAATGTAAGTGCGGCATAAAGCATAGCCTCTATCATTATCTGGTCACCTCCATGATTGCTTTCTCAAATTTGTCTAATGATTTAAGTAAATTTTCTTTCGACTCATTAACGTCAATAGCATGAACGTAAAAAGCATCCCCTTCAGGTGTTACTTCAATAACAACAGAACCAGGAGTTAAAATCAATAGCATCGCAAGAAGTGGTACTTCCCATTCACCTCTCAGCTTTGTTTCATATCTAAATATACCTGGTTGTATCTTTATTTTAGGACTTAATATTTGTTTTAAAACTTGATAACTTGACTGGAATAGCTCTGAATTAAATAATAATATCAATTTCACTACAGCAAACAGTCTACTTAAATAAAACCGCTGGCCAAAAAGACGATGCGTTAAATACACGATCCCAATCCCTACTATATACCCTGTGACAAATGTTGTAACATAGAATTGGTCCTCATCTTGAATTAACACCCATAAAAATGCGATAAATATGTTAATGATAAATTGTCCTGGCATATGGTGGCACCTCCCAATTCCAAATACTCACTAACCTTAAAGAGGTTGTTCAAAATTAAAGTTATTTCCTCATTCATAAAGTACAGCATCAATATAAACTTCAGGATCGAGTAATGTATTTGCTGCATCACTTACGTACGGTGCAAGAAATTCTGCACCTAACCCCAATCCGATTGTTGCAAATGTAAGCAAGATACTAGGGAATAGCCATCCCCTTTTCATCGGAACCTTATCTTCAATACTAATAATTGTCTCGCCCCAGAAGCAACCTAAGAAGATCCTAAGAAGGGAATAAAGCACAAAAATACTAGAAATAAAGGCGAGTGTAAGTAAAACATAAGAACCTGCTTCTACTGTACCTTGACCAACTAATACTTTTCCAATAAATCCACTAAATGGCGGGATACCAGCAAGGGAAAGCATAACAATAAAGAACATCCATCCTAATAGTGGATAGTTTCGAATCAACCCACTCATCTCATTAATCTTAGTTTTGCCAGTAACAGCAATCATCGTTCCTGCAAGCAAGAATAAAAGTGTTTTTACAATCATATCGTGCATGAGGTAGTAAATCGAGCCTTCCAATGCTGCAGGAGTTGCAACTGCTAGTCCTACTAGAATAAACCCTACCGCTATTACTACATTATAAGAAACGATTAAGCGAATATCTTTATAAGCTACCGCCCCAATGCTTCCCCCAATCAAGGTTAATGCAGCCATCACTCCGATAAGGCTATGGGAAATAGATGGTTCATGGTAAAAGAATAACGTAAATACACGAATCATTGCATATATACCGACTTTAGTTAAAAGCCCTCCAAATAACGCAGCAACAGCAGTAGGTGCGACACTATAGGAACCTGGAAGCCAAAAGTAAAGTAATAATCCTGCTTTCAATCCAAATACGGTTAAAAACACAATACTAATCACGGTTAGTAACGGCGCTTGGCCAGTTTCTGCAATTCGCTCGGAGATATGTGCCATATTAAGTGTACCAATTGAACCGTAAAGATAGGCAATGGCGATAAGGAAAAACCATGATGATATAACATTAACGAGCACATACTTAATGGACTCTCTTAATTGAGCCTTTTTACCACCTAAAGCAATAAGAACATAGGATGCAAGTAGCATAATCTCAAAACAAACGTACAGGTTAAAAAGATCCCCAGTTAAAAATGACCCATTTACACCTGCAACGAGAAAGTTCACGAAGGAGTAAAAGAACATATTTTCATACCTTTTTCCTATGGAAGAGAAGGCATATAATAAACAAACAGCTGCCACGACACTTGTTGTAAGCACAAGAATGACAGAAAAGGAATCAGCAACAAACAGAATTCCAAATGGCGGTTCCCAGCCGCCAAAATCAAGTCGCATAACCCCCTCTGCTTGGATAAGATTTAATAAATATATAGCTAAACCAGCATTAGCAAGCATTACAATTAGACTAATCCATCTTTGTATCTGTACTTGATTTCGGAAAAAAACTAAAATAATACCTGCCAATACAGGGACGGCCATTGGTAGGACAATCAAATTACTCATGCTTATTACCTCTCAATTCATACAGATTATCTGTCCCTGTTTCACGATAGGTCCGATATGCCAAAACAAGTAATATTGCTGTAACAGCAAAGCTAATAACGATAGAAGTTAATATGAGAGCTTGTGGTAGTGGATCTACAAATGTCGTTTCTTGCCCATCTACAAGAACTGGCACACTTCCACTCTTTAGTCCTTTCCCCATGGTCATAATCATTAAATGAGCTGCATGTGAAAGGATAGCAGTACCAAGAATTACCTTAAGCACACTTCTCGTTAATATTAAATAAGTAGCTACTGTTACTAAAATACCTGTCAGGATGGTGATTAACGTTTCCATAGATTACACATCCTCAACTATACTTAAAATAATTGTTACTACAACACCTACGACAACGAGAGCAACCCCCGATTCAAATATCGTAACTGTACTTAGTTCGGTTTTCCCAAAAAAGGGAAGTTCGAAGTAATCAAATGCTTGTGTCAAGAAGGCCTCTCCAAACACTAGAGATGCAAAACCCGTCGAAACAGAAATAAATGCACCTAAAGCAGCAACTTTTTTGAAATCAAAAGGAATAGCATGACGTACTGTTTCAATGTCAAAAGCAATAAATAGGAGTACAAATGCCGATGCTAATACCAATCCACCAATAAACCCACCACCAGGGCTATGATGACCTGACAGAAATAAGTAAACAGCTAATGTTAAGATGATAAAGACTACGAGCTTTACTACCGCACGCAAAATAACATTATTTGTCCTCAACGGAAGCATCCTCCTTTCTAGCTTTCAGTTTAATAAAGGTGTAGACACCAAGACCAGCTATTAGGAGTACGACAACTTCGAGCATCGTATCAAATGCACGGAAATCACCTAGAATCGTATTTACAATATTCCTTCCACCTGCTAGTTCATAGGAATTCTCATAATAACTTGAAATGCTATCAAATAGCTTCCCATTCTGTACCGCAAGTGCCACAACTGTAAAGATCACACCAACTAGAATCGAAATAATAAGATTAACTGATTTCGACCGTTTGCGAGTATCTTCCTTCTTCCATTCTGGTAGGAAATAATACGCTGCTAAAAACAGTACTGTTGAAACCGTTTCTACAACTGTTTGTGTTAAAGCTAAATCTGGTGCACGGAATAAGACAAAGAATATTGCTACTCCATATCCTAATACACTGTTCAGCAAAATGGCAGTTAGCCGTGATTTTGCAAAAAGGATTGTTACTGCTGCAATCATCATTACAAGTGCAATAATGCCCTCTAAACTACTAATTGATGCGTTTCCTTCAATGTTAAACACAAGCGTATTGGTTATAACCAACATCCCTCCAACCGCTAAGATGAAGAAGGAATAAATATATACCATATAATCACGTAGGTGACCCGTCATGTAGAAGTTTGTGACCGTATTCGATGTAGCTTCTAATTGTTCAAGAATGTTGCCGTATAGTGTATTAAAAGACCACTTTTCAGGAAACATCTTGTAAATACCTTTCCAATACCGAAGAGAAATGAATAGCAATATACCGAGTAGGATGACACCAATTGTCATCTTTAATGGCATATTAAAGCCATGCCATGGTATAACGTGAACACCAAGGTCCTCATTCTCGGCAATAGTAGGGAAAATACTAGACATTGCAGGTCTTAACAAATAATCTCCTAATACATTCGGGAAGAAGAAAATCAACACAACAAGTGCTCCTAAAATCATAGGAGAAAACAACATACCATACGGAGCCTCATGTGCAGGATGCTCCAATTTCTCTTCTTGGTAAGATCCAAGAAAGGTCTTAAATACAAAAATCATACAATAAACAAAAGTAAGGATACTTGCAACCCAAGCGACAACAGGTATTAGCGTACTCCATGTGTCAGAGGCAAAATTAAATTCACTAATATTTACTGCTACTTGGAAGAACATTTCTTTACTCAAGAAACCGTTAAATGGTGGCAAGCCTGCCATGGAAAAACTACCAATGATTGCAATGGTGAAAGTTATTGGCATTAACGTAGCTAACCCACCGAGTCTACGAATATCACGTGTCCCTAATTCATGATCGACAATACCTACAACCATGAATAGTGCACCTTTAAATGTAGAATGATTCACTAAATGAAATAAAGCAGCAAATGCAGCCTGCGTAAAAATAACAGAATCAACTGAATAACCGTTCACAAGGGCAGCTGAGCTCATCCCGAACATGCTCATAATCATACCGAGCTGACTAATTGTTGAATAAGCGAGTAGTGCTTTAAGATCTGTTTGTCGAATCGCATTAAACGACCCCCAAAACAATGTAAATAATCCAACGCCTGTTACCATCCAGAACCATGTCATTTCTCCACCAAAAACTGGTGTAAATCTGGCAACTAAATAGATACCTGCCTTAACCATTGTTGCTGAATGTAGATAAGCACTAACTGGCGTTGGTGCCTCCATCGCAGTCGGTAACCAAATATGAAATGGAAATTGTGCAGATTTCGTAAAAGCACCAAGTAATATTAATACCATTGCCGGAATAAATAACGAATGCTCACTATAGGTTGATACCGTTGCAATGACTTCACGTACACTCATCGTACCTGACATAACATACAGCATCACAAAGCCAACAAGCATCGCTATTCCACCAGTAACTGTAATTAGCAGTGACTTTTGCGCGCCCTCTCTTGATCTTTTTCGATGATACCAAAAGGCGATTAATAGAAAGGAGGAAATGCTCGTTAATTCCCAAAAAACATACAAAACCATCATATTATCTGAGAACACCACACCGAGCATGGCCCCCATAAATAGTAGTAAATACGTATAAAAATGGGACAGATTTTCATTACTGGACAAATAATAAATAGAATAGATCGTAACAAGGGCACCAATACCAGTAATTAAAAGAGCAAAAATTAAACTTAGTCCATCCATATAAGTAGTGAAATTAATGTGGTACGAAGGAATCCACTTGAGGGTATATAGGAATGTCTCACCACTAGCAATCCTAGGGATATAGCGTACTAGAAAAGCAAATAAAGCAGCTGAAACAATAAACACAAACCAACCAATATGAATTCTAGAAATCTTTTTATGAAGTACAGGAACTAGCGTAGCAGCTAAAAAAGGAATAATAATAGCTAAATTCACAGTTAACAAAATCGGGTCCTCCATTTCCAAGCCATCTTACTTTTGCACCTAGTGTATCTATTTCCCTAAAAGTTAACTTCTATCCATAACATCTACATCATTACTGCATATACCATAATAAGGAATGTTTAGGATATAATAATAGTTAAACCTAATTTAAATTGTTAAAAAGAGAGAAGTAGTAAAAGATTCAGATATCTGATTGTAAAGTAGTGAACCTTCAATTTAGTAAATGTAGTTGGATAATTTCTTACGTATTTGTGGATTATTAGCATAATAACTTGACTTACAATTGCTTATATGGCAATTTAAATGAAAGACTTCTATAGATAGAAATATTTACAGGGGAAATTCTGATAAATGCACTAAGTAATTTTTTCCATACTATTTATTATAACGTAAACTGATTATCAATGCACATCTGTGAGTCTCTAAATCGTTTTTAGTCTTTCATTGGCCTTATGAGTTCATCTAAAATTAGGGGTTCACGGAATCTTGGTAACATGTTAAAATGATACAGTTTTAAAATGACTATTAAATCGTTATTGATTGAATGATAAGAGGTGAGTTTCCGTCATGAAGAAAATTAAAGGTCGGATGGACGAAAGTATTCTTGTTTGTGTGTACTACGGTCCTAATGGTGAAAGGTTAATTAGACGTGGCCATAAATTAGCACAAATCATGAATTGCCCATTATATGTATTAACAGTTGACCAAAAAGCCTATGATGAGTTTGATGCTGAAAAGTCGGGATATATCGAACGTTGGGAAGAACTATGCAACGAATTGGATGTAGATGAGTTTATTGTTCGTGACAATGAACGCTCCTCTGTAAAAGCAATTAAGGAAGTTGCCCATAATCTTAATATCACCCAACTGGTTATTGGCCAAAGCCCTCAAAACAGATGGGAAGAGATTACCAAAGGGTCTTTTGTTAATGTGCTATTACGTGAAATGACTTTTATCGATATTCATATCGTATCTATCGATAGAACGCTTAAGAGCGAAGACGATACAATGTATGAAAAAGGAGTTCGTGGCTTCCTACAAGAAGACGGAGACACCTATAAACTACGATTCACAAGATCGAATGATTGTCTTTATGAAGGGATTTTCTATAAGGAAATTGGAACTGACTTTAATAATGGTGTTTTTAAATTTGTAAGCAAAAAAGGAAAAACCTGTCAGTTGCATATAACAGAAGATACCGTTACTGCAAAGATGGAAGAACCACCAAATATAAAATAATTCTTTAAAGAAAGCTATCCCAATGGATGAGTAACTACCAATGGGATAGCTTTTTATTCAAAAAATAACGAGTATAAACTTAATGGATGTTTTTGTAATGTTTGTTGCTTTTTATTATTCGAAATTGATACAAACTACGGACATATTTAATTCAGAATTGTTTTAAGCACTCCGTTCCGGAAAGACACTTCGCTTTCCACGGGCGGCTGGTGAGCCTCCTCCGTGCTAACGCACTACGCAGTCTCACCTAGGCCTATCCTCCCGTAGGAGTCTTCGTGTCTTTCCTCCACTAAGCTCCTGCTCTACTTGATTTCCACTAAAAAAACGATGCTTTTGCGAGGAAAAACTGCCCAGAACGTAATTTTATGTTCGATAGCTTTAATAACATCTAGAGCACACAATATAGCGTAGGCAGAATGCGTAGACTCCTCGAAAATACAAACCAATTTTCTTCGTGCGATGTAACGCTACGAAGTATTCCTTATCCTGCGGGAACAGCACGTGTCTGAAGACCCCACAGGAAGTGTTCTTCTTCCGAGGAGGGCTGAGGCCGTGCCCTAAGGTCCGCGAAGCATTCTGCCGCAGCGAATGACTACACACTACATTTATAAGTGTGAGCGAGAGCTACACTATTCTGAATTAAATAAGTCCACTATTTATACAAATAGTGGACTTAACAACAGTCTTTTAAAAACAGTTATATTAATATAACTCTGGGACTCTACTAACGAAAATTGGTACATCTTTTCTAATTTTAGTTACGATGTCTAATGGAAGGGTAGTGATAATTGTTTCTTCTTTCGTTTCACTACCGACCTTTTGTTTTTCGCCCCAAGGGTCAATGACCATCGATGTACCAGCAAAGTCTTCGCCACCATAATGTCCAATCCGATTACAAGATACAACAAAGAATTGATTTTCGATTGCTCGGGCAATTTGTAGGGCTTTCCAATGCTCTTTTCTAACGGTTGGCCATTCAGCCACAATGTATAGAATTTCTGCACCTTGTAGTGCTAAACTTCGAGTTAATTCAGGAAAACGCAAATCATAGCAAATAATAAGCCCCATTTTTACTCCATCCAATTCAAACACTTTTGCCTTCTCCGTTCCACCTGCTAAATACTTTGGTTCATCAAGCATTGGAACGAGGTGGATTTTGTCATAACGATGAACAACACTTCCTTTTTTATCAATTACGACACTAGAGTTATAGAAATTCCCTGCCTTCTTATTTGCAAAGGACCCGCCAATAATATTAACTTTATGCATTGCTGCGAGTTTTTGTAAAAAAGAAGTAGTTGGCTCCCCTTTAACATCCGCTATTTGCTCAAGTTCTTTTAGTGTATATGCTGTTGTCCACATCTCTGGGAGAACAAGAACATCAGGTTGTTCATTTCTTACCGTTTCTCTTATCCAAGCTTCCACTCGCTCTCTATTTACCTCTGGCTTACCTGGAACAATATCCATTTGATAAATCGCATGCTTCATGGGTGCCTGTCACTCCTCGAAATTTGTCGTATTTTGTCGAATTTCCCCATCTTATTTAAACCAGCCTTTCTCTTTAAACCTTGAAATTGCCTCAATTCGATTGCCTACGTTCAGTTTATCTAATATGACAGAGACATAGTTACGGACCGTTCCATTACTTAAATATAATTGATTTGCTATTTCCTTTGTATTCTTACCATCTGCAATTAAACGAATGACTTGTTCTTCCCTTTCTGTTAAAGGATTCTCCTCCCCGTATGCGATGTCGACTAATTCTGGTGCATATACTTTACGACCTTCCATAATCACCCGAATAGAATTAGCTAATTCTTCACTTGGGCTATCTTTTAACAAATACCCATTTATATTTGCCTCGCGCGCACGGCCAAAATAACCAGAACGTGCAAAGGTTGTTAAAATAATCACTTTACAGGAATCATCCTTTAATGCTAGCGCTGCATCTAACCCAGTCATGACCGGCATTTCAATGTCCATGATACAAATATCTGGTCTATGCCGCTTTACTAAATCCAGTGCCTCTTCGCCATTCTTTGCCTTCCCAACAACTTCCATATCTTCTTCCAAGTCAAGCAAAGAACCCAGCGCTCCTAGTAATAGTTGCTGATCTTCTGCAATTACAATACGAATCATACGAACCCCTCCCGTTTTGCATGCCCAATAACATTTGGTACCCGAATCACAAGTGTCGTTCCGTCCCCTGTTTGTATCTCTAACAGTCCATTTACAAATTCAAGTCGTTCTTTCATCCCAAGAATCCCGTTGCCATTTCGGAATCCGTTATGATTTAAACTGCCAACACCATTATCTTGTATACCAATCGATACTTCACTTGCATTCTGCTCAATCCAAACATGACACCCTTTCGCTTGGCTATGCTTCACAACATTCGTAACAGCTTCTCTTAGGCACATACTTAGTACATGTTCGACGAGTAGGGGAGTGTTAGACAAATTGACATCTCCATTAAAGGAAAAGTCCATTTCTGCCGCTTCGGCAACTTGCTTTACAAGGAGAATCTCATCTTTAAGTTTTGCGCTTTTCATCGTGGAAACCAATTCACGTACTTCCATTAAGGCATTTCTAGATGTTTGATTAATATCTCTCACTTCACCTTTTGCCTTTTCTGGATCTTTATCGATTAACTTCCCAGCTAAGTCACTTTTCAAACCAATAAGCGATAGTTTTTGTCCTAGTGTGTCATGAAGGTCACGTGCAATTCGTTGACGTTCCTCAAAGACGATTAATTGCGATATCTTTTCGTTTGCATGTTCTAGTTCATTTTCCAGCTTTTCCTGCTTCATTCGATTATAAATGTTAAAAGGGAGTAGAATAACACCGATGAGACTAATGATGATAAAAGGTAACTGACTAAGAAAACTTTGACTTTCTATTATAAAGCCTGTTGTCACTGCAGCAACAGTAGTGGCCAGGTTAACCACATATAATGTAATAAATCCTGCTTTATTTTGAATATTACCGATGTAAAATGCTAAAAAGAGTGCAAAGTACACGTAACCGAAATATAATGTCATCCCTACACTAATAAGCATTTCAATTCCTATAGACACATAAACAGTCCATCCCTTTTTAATAAACGACAATCGATACGTCGTAAAAAACAAACTAATCATGAGTATTCCAGTAATAATTTCCACAGGCGTTGATGACCGAAATATAAAGTAAAATGGAAGAACACAAAAGATAATCCAAGCATATAGGCTAAGTCCTGTATTTTTAGGGAAAAGCTGATACCAATTTTGCATGTTATAACTCCTATTCGACTAATGGATGGGTTCTTTTTCTGTCTAGCTCAGAACCCCCAACGACTAGTGGACTTCCCTCACCTCTCTGTGAGATAAAGAGTTTCCTTTATCTCACTCCAGTTCGGTCCAGTCCATACGTCGTTAAACCGCCCTTGTGCTTTTCTTTAAGTATATCAAAAAGTCAGAAGAAAAAACCCTCCAATCTTGCTTGAAGGGCTAATGTTTTAAATCATTAAATTCTCCTAAAAGCTTGGCCTGTTAGATTTCACTTTCAAGTTAGCTTTCGGTTTGTTTTGTAGTTCCTTATATTCCTTGAAACTTACAAATGATCGACTCGCTTGATCGTACAAACGGAAACGAATCGATTGTAAACTAGATGCAAGTGTAATCGTTGTCGCTTTTTGTAATGGTGGTGTGGACTCATGTGCCTTTTCTAAATTATAATTCGGCACTCTAGGAGCTAGGTGATGAACATGATGGTAACCAATACTACCAGTAATCCATTCCAACACTTTTGGTAATTTATAATAAGAACTACCATCTACTGCTGCTTTTACATAATCCCACTCTGCTTCATTTTCAAAATAGGAATCTTCAAATTGATGTTGTACATAAAACAACCAAATACCTAGTGCTCCTGCAACCCATAGGATAGGGAGTTGCACGATTAGAAATGCCTGCCAACCTACTGCCCATATTAGAAGTGCATAGATAACAGCAATTGATCCATTAATTAGGTACGTATTAAGGCGTTCCTTCCGTTTTGCACCTTTTCGATTAAAACGATTTGACACTAAGAATAGATAGATTGGCCCTAGTCCAAATAGGACGATTGGATTGCGGTACAATCGATAGGCTAACTTGCCCCAAAAGTTTGCTTCCCTATATTCCTCAACTGTCATCACCCACACATCACCAGTACCTCGTTTATCTAAGTTACTGCTAGTGGCATGATGAATGGAATGATCCCGCTTCCATTTTTCGAATGCAAAATGCGTAATAATTCCCGTTATGGTCCCTATAATCCGATTTGCTTTACTATTTTTGAAGAACGACATATGCGTACAATCATGAAAGATAATAAAGATCCGAACAACAAAGCCTGCAGCAACCACAGATAATGCAAGACTAAGCCATATTGAGATGCTTAAGCTTTGATATGCCAAAAACCATAGCAAGAAAAACGGAACAAATGAATTGATTATTTGAATGATACTTGCTCTCGTATCTGAATTTGCAAAAGCTGCGACACTTTTTCTTAATTGTGCTTGTTTTTGTTTACTCATCGTTTCCTCCTAAATAGATATCTTTTATTATCCTTATGATAGGAGAAACGTCTAAATCTTATAAGTCATAAATGTAACAAATTTGCATGACAAATGTCATGTTTGTGGTGCCTATCACCGACCTTTTCTGTATAATAGATGGTAAGTACAAATTGGAGGAGATATTTTGGATTCATCTCATATTATCGGTAAATTAAAAAATCGGAAGGCTACCATTTATGGTGAAGATAAATTTTTCAAGTCTGCTGTACTTGTTCCTCTTGTTGAAATAAACGATGAAACGCATATTTTGTTTGAGGTAAGATCGATGCAAATGCGCCGACAACCTGGAGATATCTGTTTTCCAGGAGGCAAAATTGACGAAGAAGACGAGAGTCCTGCTCATTGTGCAATGAGAGAGACGACGGAAGAATTAGGATTAAGCCCCCATGATATTACAGATATAACCCCCCTTGATTATATCGTCTCTGATATGGGACGGATAATCTATCCATTTGTCGGAAGATTGAACAACATAGATAATATTATCCCGAATCCTACTGAAGTAGGGGAAGTATTCACTGTACCGTTGGAATACCTATTACAGAACGAACCAGAAACATTTAAAGTCCATGTTCATTTACAACCCGAAGAAAGCTTCCCCCTTGATTTAATCGTCGGTGGGGAAAATTACCAGTGGCAAATGCGGCATATTGATGAGCTATTTTATCGATATGAGGAAAAAGTGATATGGGGATTAACTGCAAAGATATTACATCAATTTATAACACTCATTCATAAAGGCGGCAATCAATAGATTAGCCGCCTTATCGTCTATTATTGTATTTTAACTGGTAAAACTTGTTTAACTTCGTCTAAATACTGTTCTTCCTCTTCCTTAAGCCAAATATGAATGGTCCCAGCATCTTCCTTTGTCCGGATTAAGCGACCAATACCTTGCCTTAACCTAAGTAACATGTATGGAATATCCACTTCACGAATTGGGTCTAAAGCATGCTTATGTTTCGCTTTAAACACTGGATCTTTCGGCGGGAATGGCAAGGATGAGATGATTACCTGTGTTAACGCCTTACCAGGGATATCAAGGCCCTCCCATAAGTGATACGCACATAAAACTGCGGATTCATCACGCTGGAAGTTCTGCACCATCTCACTAATTTCCTGATCCCCTTCAAAGAATATGTTAAATGGCCACTGCTTGTTATCAGCCCACGTTCGGAATTCATTCATTTCTTTAGCCGATGAAAATAACACAAGCGAGCTTCCCTGATTTTCTAACAATTCCTTACCAATTTCACTCCACTTTTTGTCATCATCGTAGTGCATATACATTTTCATCTGATTCTCGTAATCAAACGGAGATGCAACGGAAAAGGAGTCAAAATCGTCAATCCCAAGACTTTTTGCAATATAAGAGAAGTTACCATCTTGTGACAATGTTGCTGACGAGAATACAAAAGGCATCCCCAGAGAGAAAACTTCCTTCTTCAAAACATCCTCCACCAGACGTGGCATAATTACGAGACTTGTTGCATTCACATCTTCTTCAAGCCAAAAGATTCCTTCATCATCTTTTAACAAAATGGATAAACCATAAGAAAAGAATTCTAAGTATTCCTCAATAATTTTAATATGATAATCATCCATCGTGAATAGCTCGGAATCAAATACTAACTCTTCTAGTAATTGTTGTACCTTTTGATACAGTTCATCAATTAATCCACGTAAATCACGCGTTACTGTGATTTCCAGACGATTCGAGCCTTCTACCTCGTATGCTGAATCCTGTAGCATATCAAATAACTCATCATTTACCCTTAATATATCTTCCACCAGGACAAGGGATTCTTCCCGTACATCTTGGCCCATATAACCTGTTAATACATTCGTTAAAGTCTCTAGGTTATAGCGATAGGTTAGACCCTTTTGTGCTGAGAACTCTAATAGATGCCCCTCATCAAAAATAACAGAGCTTGCTTCTGGTAAGAGAGGCATTTGCCCTTCTCGTTTCCTTGATTCCTTTGTCCAAATATGTTCCATATAAAAATCATGCGAGCAAATAATAATATCACTTGCATGACGGTAATATTCACGATTCAACGTCTGTCCACTGCGATGACGAAATTCACAAGTTGAACATTGCTCAAGTGGATCCCAAGCAATTTTCTCCCATTTTTCATTTGAAACCCATGGGTACTCTTTTCTATCACCATACCGTTCGAACGTTTTCATTGATGTGCTCGTATCATAGACAAACGCTGGTATTTCATCCCTTACCCTAAGGATATCCTCATCATCTGTCGTATCTGTTATTGCATCCAATTTTCTAACGCAAACATATTGTTCCCGTGCCTTAGCAAGCCTTACGTCAATTTCAAGTCCTAAAGCTTTTTCTAACTTTTCAATGTCACCATTTTTTTTAACTAGTTGTTCTATCAGCGTCTCATCTGCACAGGAAATAATTGCAGGCTTCCCTTTATAACGTGCATAGCAAATAGCATACAGTAGGTAAACAAATGTCTTCCCTGTACCAACACCAGCTTCCGCAAAGATTGTCCGTTTATTCTTAAAAGCATTCTCTAGCTGAAACGCCATGTAAATTTGCTCATCTCGGAGCTCATACCCTTGTTCTGGTAAAATATCATAGAAGACATCACCGACATAGTCACCCAAGCGGTCAAAGAAATTTTCCGTTTTCGAAACAGTAAATGGAAGTGTATTTTTTCTAGCCATTGGTTACTCCTTCTTTTAGAAATCTTTTATATAGATTATTTTCGTATTGTTTGTTTCCATTTTAACGTCACAGCTTATATCTAAAAAAGTCACAATCCTTTATATATGTTAATCAATTTAAAAATAGACCGTAGCAATACCCTATGACTTTACCAGAAACAAGGGATTACATGCAATTTATATACATATAGAAAAGCCGATTTCCTCTCCCCCAAGAGAAAATCGGCTTTTGCAATATATAAATAGAACCCCTTCTATTTGAATCTGTCCTTATCTTAACCTTCGAAAGCTTATGATAAAACTCGAGTAGTTTTCTTCACCATCGTCCCACGCTCTTTAAAGTTTGTGTGCCACGAGAATGCCTTTTCTAACACATGAGGGGTCTGCCCACCACGCTCAAGTGCTTCATTATAGTATTCCCAAAGCTGTTCACGGTACATCGGATGTGCACAGTTTTCAATAATAAGTGGTACACGTTCCCTAGGTGCTAAGCCACGAAGATCCGCATACCCTTGTTCTGTAACAACAACATCCACATCATGCTCTGTATGGTCCACATGTGAAACAAATGGAACAATACTAGAAATGTCTCCACCTTTTGCAATGGATTTTGTTACAAAAATTGCAAGTCTAGCATTTCGAGCGAAATCGCCTGAACCACCAATACCATTCATCATTTTCGTTCCACTAACATGAGTTGAGTTGACGTTTCCATAAATATCAAACTCCAATGCTGTATTAATAGAAATAAGTCCGAGCCTGCGGATGATTTCAGGTTGGTTGGAAATTTCCTGTGGTCTTAAAACCAATTTATCTCTGTATTTATCAAAATTACTAAATACCTGTTTCATTTTCTCTTCAGATAGCGTTAGCGAGCATGCAGATGCAAAGTCGACTTTACCTGCATCAATCAAGTCAAACACAGCATCTTGTAGTACTTCTGAATAAACTACTAGATTCTTAAATTCAGAATTCACCATACCGTGTAGCACGGCATTTGCTACAGAACCAATTCCAGATTGCAATGGCATTAACGTTTCAGTTAGCCTGCCCGCTTTAACTTCAAAACGTAAAAAGTCCAGCAAATGGTTAGCCATCATTTCTGTTTCTTCATCTGGTGGTACAATTGTTGACGGCGAATCTTCTTGATGTGTGAAGACAATTCCTTTCACCTTACCAAAATCAAGCGGTATCCCTATCTCCCCAATACGCTCATCAGGTTTTGTCAACGGAATTGGCTCTCTTTCTCCCTGCTTCAAAGGACTATACACATCATGTAACCCTTCAAGTTCTTTCGGTTGGGCTGTATTAATTTCAATAATAATATTCTTTGCAAATTCGGCAAAGTTCCCTGAGTTACCGATAGATGTACTTGGGATTAAAAAACCATCCTCCGTAATAGAAATCGCTTCCAAAATTGCGTAATCAATAGAATCAATAACATCAGACCTTAATAACTCAGATGTATGTGACAGATGCTGATCAACAAAAAAATGCTCCCCTGCATTAATCGTTTCTCTCATTGCTGGCTCTGCTTGAAATGGCAAACGTTTATTAACGATTCCAGCTTCTGCAAACATCCTATCTATATCTGAACCTAAAGAAGCCCCTGTGTATACATTTACCTTAAACTGCTCACCACCTGCTGCCCTTTTCACCAATGCAGTCGGGACTGCTTTTGCATCACCCGCACGTGTAAAACCACTTAGCCCCAACGTCATCCCATCGTCTATCCACGATGCAGCTTCTTCTGCAGAAACTACACGTTCTCGCAGCTTGGGGACCTTAATAAGATTTACGTTTTCCATAACTCTCCCCCCTTTTGCAATATAGATTCATTTTACTGCATTAGGGAGAATTATCGGACAATTAGGCTTAAACGATTGAAATTTTGTTTAAAGCATTAAAATTTTTGACTAAAACAGAAGAAACGATTTTTAATATTTGTTGCTTTTTAATGATCACAGTTGATATAAAGTGTGGACTATTTGAATTCAAGCAATTTAGCTCTCGCTTACACTTATGATTGGTTTATGTCGTCATTGCGCTGCGGCAGAATACTTCGCTTTCCACGGGCACGGCCTCAGCCCTCTCAGAAGCAAAGAACGCTTCTTCCTGGTCTTCGGACACGTGCTGTTCCCGTAGGAGTCTTCGTATTCTGCCTCCGCTATGATATCTGCTCTAGATATTTTTATAGTTATAGTCCATATAATCACGTTTCGGACAGTTGTTTTCTGTAAAAAACAGCATATTTCTAATTTTAGACAAGTAGAGCAGGCACCTTAGTGGAGGAAACACACGTAGACTCCTACGGGAGGATAGGCCTAGGTGAGACTACGTAGTGCGTTAGCACGAAGAAGGCTCACCAGCCGCCCGTGGAAAGCGAAGTGTGTTTCCGGAACGATGTGTTTTGCACAATACTGAATTAAAGAGATCCGAAGTCTATACAAATAGTGGACTTAACAACAATCTTTTAGAAAATATCCAAACAGAATAATATCGCTAAAATCCCAACATTTTCCTGAAATAACTAGAATAAGATTGACTAACAGGGATTCGAGTACCGTTATCTAGTTCCAACATAAAGGTAGAATGAGAATCGGGATAAATATGTTTGATATGATTTACATTTACGATAAAAGACCTGTGGCAACGAATAAAAAATTCTCTCGGCAATAAATACTCAAATTCCTGTAATGAATTAGAATGTATACCTTGAAATTCCTCTGTATAAACATGTGTTTTCCTATCTTTATACTCTAGATGCCTAACATCATTAAACGAAATAGGTTTCCAACCGTCACCTGTTTTTACAGTAACAACTGATTTCCCATCCGTGTATGCAGGATAGATTGCCAGTACACATCCTTCTAATCTATCATCCTTCAGGTATGGAACCGCCATACCATGATATGGCACACCAAATACATCTCGATGAATAAATTCGGATACTTTCTGTCCTTTGGAAAGCGCACGGTAAGCCAATGTTCCCTCCTTTATGGGGTCACCAGGCTTTATCTTTAAATCGATTCGTTTACTCGGGAGATAGTACATATACTCATTCGTATTTGCTACTGCAATTGAAATCTCATCGGAGAATAGTTCCCCAATCACATCTAATATGTGCATATTCCTCACTCCTCCAATCAAAGGATACGACTTTTTAAAGTTAGTATAACAGGAAAACAAGACCCGTATAAACAATAATTCGACAAAAATCGGGAGGTGACAGGCACGCCAAACTCTGCTAATCTATATGTGGGAGAATACGTTAGCACTTTTTATAAGAATAGGGGATATTTTCATGAAAAGACTTATTATTTTAGGTGGGGGATATGGCGGCATTAAGGTCCTTTCTGGTTTGTTAGATTATCAATTACCTGAAGATATACATATCACTGTTATTGATCGAAACCCATTTCGTTCGTTAAAAACAGAATTTTATACCATTGCTGCTGGAACATCAGCAGAAACAGATGTAAGGGTTGATTTCCCAGATGACAGGCGTGTTCAATATGTGTTCCGAGAGATCACGAAAATTGATACAGAAAGTCAGAAAATTATATTTGAAGAAGATGAGGAAAGTATATCCTATGACTACTTAGTAATAGGACTTGGATGTGAAGATAACTTTCATGGCGTTCCTGGGGCACAGGAATATACAGAAAGTGTGCAGACATTTGAGAAGGCACGCCATACTGGGGTTGCAGTTGGAAACTTAAAGGCATACGGCAAAGTCTCCATTATAGGCGCTGGTTTAAGTGGCATTGAAATCGCATCTGAGATTAGGGAATCCCGGCCAGACTTGAATATCCGATTATTAGATAGAGGGCCAACGGTGTTGAAAGCGTTCGATTCTAAGATTCAAGAATACGTAGAGAAATGGTTTGTAGCGAATAACGTAGATGTTATACATAACTCGAATGTTGAATATGTTGAAAAAGATGGTGTATGCAATAATGGTGTATGCTACATAAATGATGTGACAATTTGGACGGCTGGTGTAAGGCCGAATCATTTAGTGAGGGAACTTCCATTTGAGAAGGATAAACATGAAAAAATCATAACCAATGAATTTTACCAAGTTCCTAGACAACCTAACGTCTATGTATTAGGTGATTGCGTTTCCTCCGAGCTTTCTCCAAGTGGACAATTAGCTGGGCAACAGGGAGAACAAATTGCTGAAATTTTGTTGGCAATTTTTAATAATAAAAAACCTAAGCAACCAAAACAAATTAAATTAAAGGGTACACTTGGATCCTTAGGTAAATCAGACGGATTTGGAAATATGATGCAGTTTCCAATGATTGGCTTTCTCCCTAGACTTGCGAAGTCAGGTGTTCTTTGGTTGAGTAAACGGCATTAATCAAAGAAGCCACAGCGAATCAGATAAATACGCACGAAATCAAAAAAGGAATCAGGCACTCTGACTCCTTTTTAATTTTTACAAAATATTAATAACGGAATAATACATTCTTCATATTCTTTTATTATGATAGACCTAGAATAGTTTAATGGGGGTGCATCTGATAAAATTCCTCGGAAAGTTAGCGATCTGTCTCCTTATAGCATTTCTCTGGCTCTTTTAGTGGAAGGTTAAACGATGTTCTTTTTTTAAAAATTGATGAAACGTATCTGCTGTCAATGGCTTACTAAAATAATACCCTTGTCCTTGTGGGCATTCTGCATCTTTTAATTGATCTAACTGCTCAACAGTTTCAATTCCCTCAGCAATAACATTAAGTTTTAACTTCTCAGCAATATCGACAATTCCATTGACAATTGCTTGACTTTCTTTATTTAAGTCAATATCACGGATAAACGATGCATCTATTTTTAATGTGTTCACTGGAAGGTTCTTTAAGTAGCTAAAAGAACTATATCCCGCACCAAAGTCATCAATCGACACTTGAATTCCTAGGTCTCGTATTTCCTGTAATATACTTTGAGCATTATCAATATTCGTAAAGGCAGTTTCTGTGACCTCAAGTTCCAACCATTTTGAATCTAGATTGGTTTCTCGTAATATCAGCTTGATTTTTTCAATAAGGTCATTTTGATACAATTGTTTAGTAGATAGGTTCACAGACAATACTAGATCAGTATATCCTTCCTCTTGCCACCGGTGTGTTTGCTCGCATCCCTTCCTTAGAATCACTTCACCTAATACCGTTATTAAGCCTGTCTCTTCAGCAATCGGTATAAACTTCCCAGGCGGGATTTTCCCAAGCTCAGGATGATTCCAACGTACTAGCGCTTCCATTCCAATGAGCTTACCTGATTTAATATCTATTTTAGGTTGATATTCTAAAGTAAACTGATCTAATTTGATAGCCTTTTTCATTTCATTCTCAAGTAAAATCCGCTCTAATGACCTTTCCTCCATATTTTTGTGGAAAAACAAATAACTATTTCTACCCTTCGCTTTAACAGTATCTGATGCGATATTTGCCTGTTTTAATAATTCCTCTGGCGTCTTGACTTCAGATGGATAAACAGATATCCCAATACTACCTGTAACGGTATACAAATTTTTACTTACTGTAATTGGATTTTGGAGACTTTCAACTATCTTGTCCGCTATTGCAATGACTTCATCCCTCGTTGAACGACTCAACAAAATAACAAATTCATCCCCACCGATTCGCGCAACAAAATCTTTTGCATGTATGGATGTTCTTAACCGATTTGCTATTTCAGTTAATACAGTATCACCTTTTTCATGGCCTAAAGAATCATTAATATTTTTAAACCTGTCCACATCTAAATATAAAACTGCCAACTCGTCATGAATTACCTTCGCATGGTAAAACTCTTTACTGAGATGATTCATGAAAAATGCTCGGTTAGGTAGACCTGTTAATGTGTCATGATGGGATAGATGATAGATCATCTTCTCCGAATGTTTCCGTAACGTAATATCACGTATAACTAGTACGAGCGTTCCAACTTCATTCCCCTCATCATCTAACACTGCACTTATTTTTGCCTCTGCTGACAGAAAGCTTCCATCTTTTTTCCGCATTCGAAATTCAACATCACCAAATGATTTTCTACCCTTAAAGATTGTTTTAACCATTAGGGTAACATTTTCACGATCATTTTTATGAACCCATCTGAGAAATTTACTATGTTCTATGTCCTCTATATTGTGACCTAGCACAGCATAACTTGATGGAGTAATATACATAATATTACCATCGCGATTAATTACAGTTATGATATCTGACGTATTTTCTGTAATTAATCGATACTTTTCTTCACTTTCCTTCAATTCTTCTTCAACCTGTTTTTTTTCAGTAACATCGTCACGTATAGAAATGTATTGATATGGTTTTCCATCCTTATCAAGAAAAGGGACAATTGTCGTATCAAGCCATATGTACGACCCATCTTTCGCCTTATTTCGAAGGACACCTCGCCATACATTGCCCGATATCACCGTCTCCCAGAGATTTTTATAATATTCCTTTGAGTGGTACCCTGAGTTAAGCATACGATGATTGTTAGCCAATAATTCTTCTTTAGAGTATTGGATAACTTTGCAAAACTGGTCATTTACATATAGAATCTTTCCATCCTTATCTGTAATAGTCAAAATGGTAGCTTGATCTACGGCATATTTCAAATCAACTAATTGTGGTATAATATCTTCTTTTTTTATTACTAAATCTTTCATTTCTAAGTATTCTTCTCGTGTCATGATAGAGTAGTCGTCCAAAAACCAATCTGTCATTATTATCACCTTAATCTTATGTAGTATCACCATGATTGAACTACCCCACCACTGTGTGCTCCCGGCGAGTTACTTGAAGTGGGGGAACACCTTCGTAACCGAAGTTTATGATTAGGCTAACCCTGTGGTTCCCATAGTCATCTTTTAAATGTTTACTTACGTTAATACCTCTATCGTGATGTGCACAACATTCTTTACAAGTCCACTCACATCATGCAAGATTTTTTAACGTCTTTATTTCGGTATCCACAACAAGAGATAAATATAAGCCCATTTTACCATACGCATGGTCATTAACAAACTTACAGAAGTTTATATTCCCTTTATTTACCAGCTTATTAAATAAATCATGAACACAGCGCTTTCCCCTTGACAGGATTTAGATACCTTCCCAAATCATACATTTCTATATACATAAAAAAAGAACCCTAATTTATCTCTAGGGTTCTTCCTCTGTAATGCTTACTGAAATCTTTCTATAAGTTGATTTACCCAATCCATTTTTTTCTCCACCTGGCCATCCATATGTTCAATTTGTTCCACTACACGATTTTTAGCAGTCCCTCCAGAAACATCCCGTGCATTTACTACTTGCTCTGGATGCAGTGTGGAAAAGATATCTGTTTCAATCAGAGCTGAGAAAGATTGGAATTCTTCTAGCGATAAATCTAACAAATATTTATTATGATTAATGCAATGTAAAACCACCTGACCAACAACTGCATGGGATTCCCTAAATGGCATTCCCTTGCCAACTAAATAATCTGCAAGATCTGTTGCATTAGAGAAATCTTTCCTTACTGCCTCATACATGCTCTCTTTCTTCACTTGCATTGTCTCAATCATTGGAGCAAACAAAGAAAGTGCACCTCTTAGCGTTTCTACCGTGTCAAACATGCCTTCTTTATCTTCTTGCATATCTTTATTATATGCCAGAGGTAGGCCTTTTAATGTTGTTAGCATCCCCATTAGATGACCATAAACACGACCCGTTTTCCCACGTACAAGTTCTGCAACATCAGGATTCTTCTTCTGTGGCATCATGCTACTTCCTGTAGTAAAGGCATCATCTAGCTCCACAAAATTAAATTCAGAACTTGACCATTGTACGATCTCCTCACAAAGTCTTGATAGATGCATCGAAATAAGAGAAGCATTTGCTAGAAACTCAACAACAAAGTCACGGTCACTTACTGCATCAAGACTGTTTTCACATATCCCTTCGAAGCCCAGTTTTGAAGCAACATACTGGCGGTCAATAGGGAATGTTGTCCCAGCTAAAGCACCTGCACCAAGTGGGGACTTATTCACTCGTTTAAAGCTATCTATTAATCGTTCCACATCACGCTCAAACATATAGACATATGCCATCATGTGGTGGCCAAACAGTACAGGTTGCGCCCGTTGGAGATGTGTATAACCTGGCATCACTGTTTCAAGGTTTCCTTTTGCCTGAGCTAATAATGATTGTTGAACTTTTGTTAGAAGCTCGACCAAATCGATTAATGCTTCTCTTAAATAGAGCCGCATATCTAAAGCAACTTGGTCATTTCTACTACGGCCAGTGTGGAGTTTGCCCCCTACTGGACCAACCTCTTCTATTAGTAGTTTCTCAACATTCATATGAATGTCTTCATTTTCTGTCGATAGTTCCACCTTGCCATTTTCTATTTTCGTTGCAACTTTATTTAATCCTGCAGTAATTTCATCCGCATCGTGAGCCGGAATTATCCCACAAACCTTAAGCATTTCAACATGGGCAAGACTACCACGAATATCATACTTTGCTAACTTTTTATCAAAATATATGGATGCAGTATATTCATCAACTAGCTCGTTTGTTGGTTTTGTAAAACGTCCGCCCCATAGTTTCACGGTTTCACAGCTTCCTTTACTTCTAGTTTTACTTTTTCAATTGACTTATCCTTAGAAAAGGTTTGATTTACTGTTGCATGCACTTTTGTTGGTAATCCCCACAGTTTAATAAAACCTAATGCTGCCTCATGATCAAATGCATCCTCTTTATTATAGGTTGCAAGATCAAAGTCATATAATGAATGAGCCGATTCACGTCCTACGACCTGAGCTTGCCCTTTGTATAGTTTTACCTTTACTGTTCCAGATACAAAATCCTGTGTTTTTTCAATAAATGATTGAAGTGCTTCCGTTAGTGGTGAATACCATTGGCCATAGTATACGGTTTGTGCAAGTTTTTGCTCTACTGTCGGTTTAAACTCAGCAACTTCTCTAGGTAATGTTAATGCTTCCAGTTCTTGGTGCGCAGCAATTAATGTCAAAGCCGCTGGTGCTTCATATATTTCACGAGATTTAATTCCAACTAAACGATTTTCTACGTGATCAATACGCCCAACCCCATGTTTCCCTGCAATGTCATTGAGTTCTAGAATTAATTCGTCTAAGGCTAATGCTTTGCCATCTAAAGAAACAGGTTTCCCTTGATCAAAAGTAATTTGGATAAGCTGTGGTTCATTCGGTGCGTCAATTGGATCGACCGTCAAATCAAAAGCTTCTTTCGGTGCTTCTACCCAAGGATCTTCAAGAATTCCACATTCATTGCTACGTCCCCAGAGGTTTTGGTCAATACTAAACGGATTATCTAAATCGATTGGTATAGGAATTCCATGATCTATCGCATATTTAATTTCCTCTTCTCTAGACATCGCCCATTCTCGAACGGGAGCAACAATCTTAAGATTTGGATTTAATGCTGTGAAGGCTACGTCAAAACGAACTTGGTCATTACCTTTACCGGTACATCCATGCGCAACCGCAACTGCACCTTCCTTTTCAGCAATATCAACTAGGATTTTAGCAATTAAAGGACGAGATAATGCAGAAATTAATGGATACTTTCCTTCATATAGTAAGTTTGCCTTTAATGCTGGTAGCACGTATTCATCTGCGAATAATGTCTTTGCATCAATAACGTATGATTTAATTGCCCCAACATCTATTGCTTTCTTCTTAACAAAATCTAAATCCTTACCTTCCCCAACATCTAAAGCTACGGCAATAACATCGTAATGATATTTATCCTGTAACCATTTAATCGCGACAGAAGTGTCGAGTCCACCTGAATATGCTAAAACGATTCTTTCCTTCATTAAAAATTTCCCCTCTCCGTATATCTTTTATTAATGAATTATTATGCACTAATATGTATAATAATTCAAGTATTTTTAGGAATATTTTAATTACTTCTGGCTTAGAGTATATTTCAAAAAAGTTGGCAAATTTTAGTTGGGAAATCCATAAAAAAGAAATATCTTTGTAAATAAATTGTAAAATTATACCAAATAATACTTTTTACCTAATACAGGTTTGGACTACTAATTCTGAATTATCTATGAAATTATTACTAGATTTTATCGTGTTCAAGCACCATTATCCATTTTTTTCAATTCTTATGGGGGTTTCCTCATGGGACAATAAGCCATTGTACTTCCAAATTGTATTCGTTATACTCTCTTTCGTATGATACTAATTTACCTAGAAAGATATACCTGCTATTATCCATATCAATTAAATGTTGGATAGTAAATCATCTCAGATCGCTCCAACCATCGTAAAACTACATAATTAGAGTGAAACTTCAATCCTTACAATAATATTTCAACACCTAGAATGAAGGCAGATTACTTCTTATGGGTTTTCCATATTTTATTACTAGTTAAATAGTATCAACATTCTAGTTCAATAGAAAAGGGAGGAATTTCATGTTTAAGAAAGTATCAATGTTAGGATTATCACTTTTGCTCATTTTCTATCCTTCAGCGTCATTAGCTGCTGAGTCAGATAATCAGCAAAACCCTAACGAAACGAGTATTACGACAGAAGAAAACGCCGAGGTCACCACAGAAGCAAGTACACAGGTCGATAATAATGTGACAGAAGAAGTTTCAGCATCTGTAGAAGATGATGATGTTACTGACTCGGCCGAGGAGCCAACTGTTGAACCAGTTGAGGTTACTGAAGAATCTGATGTGGAAGTTGAAGAAGAAGCAGGAGAAACAACTGAAACAGTAAACACAAATAATAATGAAGAACAAACAATTGAGACAGATGAGCCATCTGAGAATGATGAAGAAACAAACACAACTATAGAAGACGAGATTATTGAATCCGATATCGAAGCAGAAGGAAAAGAGACTACTATTTCCGATGGTGAAGAAGAAATAGTAGATGAGGAATTAGAAATTATAGATGAAGAAAATACTGAACAACAGCAATTAGATGAAGAATTGGACCTTACAAATATATACGGAGCAATTAACCAACGCTCAGGTACAAGCCTTCAATATGACTTTAATAAAGGCTACTATACACTTGAATTACAAGCTGGATTAAATAACATGTCTGGTAGCCAAGTCTTAAATCAAAAGTGGATTGCATTCGCACTACCAAATGGTGTCTATTTGGCGGATGAGGACGTTCCGGCAGGCGTTGTACAATTACCTGTTAATGGAAAAAATGGAATTGCCATTAAAATACCAGACGTAAAGGAATTTCCTGACAGTAAATATGTTTATCCTACGATTCCTTTAGTTGGAGAACCAGATGATAATGATCCAGTATTAAATCTATACCTATACAATGTAAATGTTGATGAGTTGACTTATGAGGATCTTGGACAAATAGAAGGTCAACGTGATATTGACTTCTCCATAATGGAGGGTACACCTGAACTAGACATCGAGGGCTCTCTTTCGGGCAAAGCAATATTCGATGATGAAAAGGGTCATTATGTATTAGATTTAACAGTAGAAACAACAAATAATACTGAATTTGACATTTCGAATTTATATGGAGGATTTACGCTTCCTGAAGGTGTAGCTGTAATTAATACCGAAGATACACCTGATAATATCGAAATTCTAAACCTAGGAGACGGTTTACAAACTGTAGCTGTTAAATTACCAGAATTAGCTTCTGGAGAGAATGGAGAGTCGTCCATCCAAATTCCATTACTTGGACAAACAACGGAGAACATCACTGCTTCCACCATTACAGCTTATGCAATTGACGAATATTACCAAGAAGTTGGGCAATTTGCTGGATCCATAAACATTGATTTATCAGAGATGGTAGACACTTGGAAGTTCAGTGCAGAGAGCCAAATTGTCAGAGATTTCCCAGGTCTTGAAGAAAATGAATTTGGATTACGATTTGGATTTAACACACAAAACCTAACATTAAATAGTATTGACAGGGTTAAGGTAGAATTTCTAGTACCAAATAATATTACCATTCACGAACCTGATTCTTATAATTCAGGAGATATCCCAGATTCCTTGAAGGACTTTATAAATGGAGATACGTTAAACAGCGGAAATCTCGATTTAACATGGGATGGAAATAAGGCAACAATCAATCTTGACACCGTTGAGGGTGTTAATTTCTACCAAGGATATTTTGAAGCATTTGGAGAAAGCAATACTTCTCTAGATGAATTAGAAGGTTTAGAAGTACTTGTTACACTTTTCCAAAACGGGGAAGAAATTGTACAGGAGCTTTATGTTCCATTTGAAATCGTCGCTTATGACGGTGACATTCCTGAAGAGGATGACAACGAAAAACCAGAAAATCCAGAACAAGATCCTGAAGAAGGAGACAATCCATCCAACGAAGATGATGAAACACCATCTAATGATGATGAGCAGCAATCAGATGATAACAATAATGCCGATGATAATGAACAACCAGAAAACGATAACACAGACAACAATAATCAAACTGAAAATCAACCTTCAAATGATAATGATAATGATAATGATCATTCTAACAAAGATGGTGAAACAACCAATAATCATACAGAAGGGGCAGAATTACCAGATACTGCAACAAACATGTACTCCATGCTACTCTTTGGAACAATACTAACAATAGCTGGAATTGCATTATTCGTTGTTAGAAAGAGAAAATTAACCAATTAATAATTGAAAAACACAATGCCAACAACTGTTTGCATTGTGTTTTTTTATGATTTGAAGTGAAACAATAATTAGTAGACCTCTTAACACATACCTTAAAGAGCTTTTAATCCCTCTTCAACAGAACTGTCTCCAGAAATTAAATCAAACGACTTATAATAGGTGCTTTCTTCATCCAAAGCTGCAACTACCGTTTTGGCAACGTCCTCGCGAGGAATACTTCCCCTTTCAAGGTTTTCTGCTGCTTTAATAAGACCTGTTCCTGGCTCATTTAACAATCCACCAGGTCTTACAATTGTATAATTCAAATCACTCATCTGTAGCATACGATCAGCATAATGTTTAGCAACCATGTACGGCTTAATTGGACTATCTTTAAAGCTTTCACGATTATGAGCACCAATCGCACTAACGATAACGTAACGTTTCGCGCCAACCAATTCGGCAGCCTCCATCGATTTCACCGCACCGTCAAGGTCAACCAATAATGTCTTATCTGGGCCTGTTTTTCCACCAGAACCTGCAGTGAAGATAACAGCGTCACAAGACTTCATAGCCTCTGCTATTTCATCAACACTTCCTTCTAAGTTAGCCACAACTGCATCTACTCCAGAGGCTTTGAGTAATTCTGCTTGTTCTTCACTTCGTACCATTGCTTTTAATGTATGTTCATTACTATCTTGTAACATTTTAACGATATGTTTCCCAATCTGCCCATTTGCTCCAATTAAAAATACATTCACATTAATCACTCCTCATTGTAGATTACCCATATTGTTTCAGAATATAAACACCTTTTCAACGAAGATGCTTATAGCTTTAAAAACAAGTCTGTATTCTAAAGGATTGTTAATTACACTATTTATATAGAATGCGCAACAATAATTTGGGAAATTTTCTTGAGAGAGCTTATCAAGTTCATTTGAAGAGAATTTTGCTCTATTTTAATCTTGAGAGAGCTTATCAAGTTCATTTGAAGAGAATTTTGCTCTATTTCAATCTTGAGAGAGCTTATCAAGTTCATTTGA
>NZ_RBZO01000010.1 GCF_003628445.1 Oceanobacillus bengalensis | reverse complement strand
GGAAGATTGACCGGTATGAGTCCAGTTCAATACCGAATTCATACCGATCTAATCGTTGCTTAATAAAACTCCAACTATTGGGGGTCACACCATTTCCACGGGCGGCTGGTGAGCCTCCTCCGTGCTGTCGCACTACGCAGTCTCACCTAGGCCTATCCTCCCGTAGGAGTCTACGTGTCTTTCCTCCACTAAGTTCCTGCTCTACTTGATTTCCACTAAAAAAACGCTGCTTTTGCGAGGAAAAACTGCCCAGAACGTAATTTTATGTTCGATAGCTTTAATAACATCTAGAGCACTTAACATAGCGTAGGCAGAATACGAAGACTCCTACGGGAACAGCACGTGTCTGAAGACCCCACAGGAAGTGGTCTTCTTCCGAGGAGGGCTGAGGCCGTGCCCGTGGAAAGCGAAGTATTCTGCCGGAGCGAAAGGAAGGGCTTAACATTAATAAATGTAAGCGAGAGTTACATAATACTGAATTAAAGAAATCAACAGTTTATAAAAAATGCTAAATATAAAAAAGCAATAAATTATGGAAAGCCTATCTTTAAAAATAGGCTTTCCACAATTCTTATAAAAAAACGAATCAATCTGTCAGAAAAACAGGCTCCCCATTTTTGATGGTATACGGGAGGGAATAGGCTGGTAATATCGGTGTATTTTCAGCTAGAAGGTAGCGTATATCGTCTCCCTCTTCATACGCATGTTCATGCTCTTGTAAGGCATGATTTAAATCGATACGATAATCAATATAAAGTTTACCATTTACATCCATAATTACTGGCAAAAACTCATCTGAATATGGACTTTTAACGGTTGGAGGGGAATCTAATCCTAACTTTTTGTAATCAATTGTATAGATATCCTCAGCCACTACATCCCCAAATGGGGGGTATAAATGCTCATCACGGTAAACATCTAATCGAATGTTTACACTACGAATCGCTTCTGTTGATCGTAAATCAATTAGCTTCACCCTCGGATCCTCATCCGGTGTAATAAGAGCATATTGATATACACCACCATTCTCATAGGCATTGCCAGGGATTTCTGTTAACAACCCCCGATCGGTTAACAGACTAAAGTCAATCAAATATTTTTCAAAAATTGGCGTATCACTTGACTTTGTTCGAATTGGAACCAGTCCATTCGTCTCTTCCTGATATTTATTTATTGCAGATTGTACCATTTCCTGTTGTGCTTCATCCGGTATTTGATTTTTTTCTAATTCACTTTCAGGATATAAGCAACCACTTAATATCACTGAAAGCAGAATGCTCGCAAAAATCGTAACATATGTATTCTTCACAAATAGGTCTCTCCTTCACTCATTCATCCTGTCGGCCCACTCATAACAATATACACAATGATTAACCCACCCACAATTAAACATATATAGGCTAGCAATGAAACAAGACCTGCTACCCAGCCTTTTAATTTATTTCTGCTTAAGTAAATTAACCCAATTGCTATAAATAATAAAACCATTCCTACGAAAGATATGTACATTTTAAGCATTGACACTGACATGTCGTTCACCCCTATATTTTGTCTACGCATGTCGTATTATAACATATGACCGAAATTTCAAGAATCAAAATGATTAAAAATGATTATTTGTTTATATTATATTTTAAAATGTAAAAAAACCGAAGTGAAGGGGGCTTACTTCACCTCGGTTTGACTAAATAAAATCCTTAGCAGGCTCTATACATAAATGCTTGTGCGGTTTATTTTATGCATGTATATGTCTTCATGTATCCTCACTTGCCCAGGAATACCTATTTTTTAAATAATTGATTTAAAGATTGCGCATCTTTCGGAATTTTATTTTTCACAATTGATTGCACTATTTGATCTTCTTTTTCTTTAGATAACGGTTTATTCGCAAGTTTTGCAAGATGTCGAACCAACCCTCTTACTGTCTTTTCATCAGAAAGATTCGCATGTTTTACTTGATCTGCCACTTTAAAAATGTCTTCTGGATTTATATTTGAATTTTGTTGAATCTTATCAAACATACCTTTTTGAAAGTTACTCACATATTCTCCTCCTAGCATTGATTGTTCGTCATATTATATGCAAGGAGAAGCTTAACGTGTTATTTAGCGTAACGTTCTACTAATAAATGAGCAATATCATCCATTTCTTCTCGTTTTGTTCGGCCCATCAACTGTTCTACAATGTCTTTTGGCGTTTTGTTTTCAAATAATATTTGATAAATCCCTGTCGTTATTGGCATTTCAACAGCTTCTTCTTTTGCAAATTGATAAGCTGCTTTAACTGTTCTTACGCCTTCAACGACCATACCCATTTGATTTAATACATCATCTAAATCGTGGCCTTTGCCGAGCAGATTCCCTGCACGCCAGTTCCTACTATGGACACTTGTACAAGTAACAATTAAATCACCAACACCTGATAAACCTAAGAAACTAAGTGGATCTGCTCCTAGCTTTGTACCTAACCTAGCCATTTCTGCAAGCCCTCTCGTTATTAATGCGGCTTTTGCGTTATCTCCATATCCAAGTCCATCTGAAATTCCAGCACCAAGGGCAATGATATTTTTCAATGATCCACCAAGTTCGATTCCTAAAATGTCAGAACTAGTGTACACACGAAATGCCTCATTAATAAATAAATCTTGTGCATGTATTGCCTTATTTTTATTTACAGCTGCAACCGTAACTGTAGTAGGGTGTCTGAGTGCAACTTCTTCCGCATGGCTAGGACCAGATAACACTACAATGTCTTCGTATTTGAAGTGATGTAATTCCTCATCCACCATCTCTGAAACCCTTTTTAATGTACCAGGCTCGATCCCTTTTGATGCATGAATAATCGTGATTCCTTTATCTAGGATTTGATTTAACTCCTGGCATACTTCTCTAATGGCCTTTGTAGGTACAACAATTACAATCGCTGCAGCCCCTTTAATCGCTTCTTCAAGATTATAAAATGCTTTAATATTCATAGGTAACGAAACATCAGCTAAATATTTCTCATTTTTATGTGTGCTGTTTATTCGTTCTGCTTGCTCCTTACGATGTGACCATAGACAAACCTCGTGACCGTTATCGGCTAATACAATACTCAGAGCAGTCCCCCAACTACCAGCACCCAATACAGCAATTTTACTCAAATCTACTCCCCCTCACTGACGCTGTCTTGCAAATATCTTGATCGGTGTTCCTTCAAATCCAAAAGCATCTCTAATTTTATTTTCTAGAAAACGTTGGTATGAAAAGTGCATCAATTCTGGATCGTTCACAAAGACTACAAAACTAGGTGGTTTCACAGCAACTTGTGTCGCATATAATACCTTAAGTCTTTTACCTTTCATTGTTGGGGTTGGATTCATTGCCAATGCATCCATAATTACATCATTAAGAACATTAGTTGGAATACGTTTGGCATGGTTTTCACTAGCAACTTTGATTGCTGGAATAAGTGTGTGTAATCGTTTTTTTGTTCTTGCAGATAAAAAGACGATCGGCGCATAATCTAAATATTGAAAGTGTGCACGGACGTTTGTTTCAAATTCTTTCATTGCTTTTTCATTCGACTCCACTGTATCCCACTTATTGACAACAATAACTACAGCTCTACCAGCTTCATGTGCATAACCAGCAATCTTCTTATCTTGTTCTCTTATTCCCGTTTCAGCGTCAATTAGGATTAAAACAACGTCAGATCTTTCAATTGCTTTCAAAGCTCTTAGTACACTATATTTTTCCGTTGTTTCATAAACCTTTCCACGCTTTCGCATACCCGCTGTATCTGTGATAACGAAATTTTGGCCGTCTTTTTGTAAATGGGTATCAATCGCATCCCTTGTTGTTCCTTCGATTTCACTAACAATAACTCGTTCTTCATTCAAAAGTGCATTTACCAAGGATGACTTTCCAACATTTGGTCTTCCAATTAAGCTAAAATAAATCGTATCTTCGTCCCTGTCATCGCCTGAGACTTCTGGAAAATAACTAACAACTTGATCCAATAGATCCCCTAAACCTAATCCGTGCGACCCCGAAATAGGGAACGGCTCACCGAATCCCATGGAATAGTACTCATAAATTGTTTCACGCATTTCGGGATTATCGATTTTATTCACACCAAGTACAATTGGTTTATTTGATTTAAACAATAACTTCGCAACTTCATCATCAGCTGCTGTAATTCCTTCTTTTCCATTTACTAAGAAGACAATAACATCCGCCTCGTCAATCGCTACTTCAGCTTGCTGTCTCATTTGAACAAGTAACGGTTCATCACCAATTTCAATTCCACCAGTATCTATTAGATTAAATGTATGATTCAACCATTCAGCTTGCGCATATATACGGTCTCTTGTTACACCGGGTATATCTTCAACGATTGAAATTCTTTCCCCAACTAATCTATTAAAGATTGTTGATTTACCAACATTTGGCCTTCCTACAATTGCTACTACCGATTTCCTCATAAAAAAGAATTCCTTTCTCTTTCGCGTTCTATTTCCTTAACTTAATTCATTCTAGCAAAAGAAGAAAATATTAACAATTAATATCAATGCTTTACAATAATAAATAATTCATCACTCAGCGCATGCGCAATTCCATCCGTAATTGCTTCTAAGTTTGCTGCTACCGATTCTAATTCCTTTTTCGTTTCGCAAATGAAGATTGGCGCACCCCCTCCGACACTGTTTCCATTCAAGGTTATAATCGCCAAAATTGCCTTTTCAAGCACCATCCTTAATGCTCCTTCCTATTATGTGACTTTGACTTAGATGGCATTTTGATTGCACTTTCAAGCACTGGAACAGAACCAATAATTTCTTTTGCCTTTGCAATATCTCGTACTTGTGGAAGAATAAACACACCAATCCGTCCATCATCTAAGTCACGCTTAATCAAAGGCGTTAATGCTGGTGTTCCTGAATCACGAAATACGCCAAGCGAAATGGAAACGTCATGTAAAATCGCCTGTCGTTGTCCGAGATTCGCAATCGTGCTAACCGTATTCATATCCATAGGCTTTAATACAAATCCCATCCCGTATTTTCTTATTTCCTCTTGCCTTTCTGGTAAACCTATATTCATAATATAAATATTATCTACGTATAGTCCTGCACCTTCAAAATGCAGTTCGTGGTATTCGATTTCTACAATATCCTTTAACGTGGAACCACTCATCAATATTTTTGAAACAATAATGCATATGATTCCCGCAACAGCGGCTAAGTATATGTTGCTCAGTATATAAACCATTGTTACGACAAAAGCGGTCAAAATAACTAGATAATTTCTACTTTCAAAGGAAATTGCAATTCCTTCTATGTATGTTTTCCCACGTGAAACAAGCTCATAACCATCTATTTCATTTAACGTATTTCTTTCCATATTACGTACATCCCTAAATTGGGTTGCTGCCACTGTCAGTAGTGTAACAGCTGTATATTCTTTTTCCAAAATGGCTGGTACGATTAAGGAACCTAAGGATGCTGCAATGAAACCCAATGAAATATGGATTATTTTCCCATGGAGATACGTTGGATATTGTCTGTAATCTGTTCTTAGCATTAGCATTCTTGTAATGGTGCCTACTAGTACTCCAAAAATAATTGGAACGGTATATTCATTCATTTTCCCTGCCACCTCAAATTTTGTTTGTAATTTTTTAGTAATAAATCTAGATTGGTTTTCCCTCTTTGTAGTATGTCTAAAAAGGTTAATAATAAAAGTGCAGAGAGTAATGTATCTAAAAATAACCATTCACCTATTGTTTCTTGTAGACCAATATAATCCAGCGTGAGCCCATGAACCACTTCACCTGATAGCACACCAAACAAGCAAACGGCTATTCTTGTAATGTACTTACTAGCTAAAGAACTTGCAATAAAACCAATGATTATAGAAATAATTAAGATTCTAGGAAACACTAGCCAAATTGGAGAAACTTTCTCCCAATATAAAAGTGCGGCATATCCGATCGTAACTGTAAAGGAAGAAAACAGATGATAAATCAATTTCTGTTGACTAGCAAGTAAGCAAACAGCACCGATGAACATGATGACAAACGTTAAAGAGATTGTGTAATGATATATAAAAATATAAAATTGAGATCCAATAAGACATAAAAGTATCCAGCACGCAAACCATGTCCGTAAATAACTTTTCTTCATAAAAAAGGTAACAAAAATCCATAAAATCCAAGAGAACCAGTAAAAAAAGATACCATTTTCCAAACCGTCACCACCCATTAGGCATTATCGGTCGGTAGTAAGAAATATATACAAAAAGCCCTTCCAATAAAGGAAGGGCTTTTACCATATATGATTATCTTTTATATTTATCTAATTTATCACCAATTAGGTCACTTAAGTTAAACCCGGATTGATCGTCATTTTTTTCATATTGTTTGTAGTCTTTTTCTTCTTGTTCCTGTTCAAGTTCTTTGATACTCAATGAAATACGTTCTTCCTTTTCATTGACATCAAGTACTTTTACTTTTACAGCTTGACCTACTTCAAGTACTTCTTGAGGTGTACCAATGTGTCTATTAGCAATTTGAGAAATATGAACTAGACCCTCTATTCCTGGTAACACTTCCACAAATGCACCGAAGTTAACGAGGCGTTTAACGGTACCATCCATCGTATCACCTCTAGTGATTTGTTCTTCAATGTTTGCCCAAGGACCTGGGAGTGTATTCTTGTGTGACAAAGAGATTCGTTCATTATCTCTGTCAATCGATAATATCTCAACGTTAATTTTATCCCCTTCAGAGACAACGTCAGATGCCTTCTGAACATGATCATGTGATAGCTGAGAAATATGAACAAGTCCGTCTACTCCGCCAATATCAACGAATGCACCAAAGTTAGTAAGTCGTTGTACGGTTCCTTCGATTACTTGACCAACTTCAATAGATTGTAGTAATTGGTCTTTTTTCTGATTCTCCTCGGCTTCTATAACGGCACGGTGAGATAGGATGATACGATTTTGTTCCTGGTTTAAATCAGCAATCTTAACAGATAATGTTTTACCTTTGTATTCTGAGAAATCCTCTACATAAAAGGTCTCCACTAGTGATGCAGGGATAAAGCCACGGACTCCAACATCGACTACTAGTCCACCTTTTACAACTTCTTTTACTTCTGTATCAAAAATCTCATTATTCTCATATTTCTTCTCTAAATCTTCCCATGCTGACTCTGCATCGACAGCTTTCTTGGATAAAACAATTTCATCATCTTCAACTTTTTTGACTTTTAACGTAAGTGAATCTCCCTCTTTAACTACATCACTCGTTGCTTCAACATGTAAGCTTGATAATTCACTGATTGGGAGAATGCCTTCTGTTTTATAGCCGATGTCAACTAGAACCTGTTTTTCCTCTACTTTTACCACCGTTCCTGTTACGGTGTCGCCCTGATTTAGATCTAGAATTTCATTTTTCTCTTCACTCATATCCATAGCCTCCTAAGTACAATTAGCAAGAAATAAATTCAACAACTAAGTATGTTCTCTTCTCTTTTACTCTTTCTATAACTTCTAATATTTACAATTAATTGTCAAGTAAAGATTACCTACTTTGATAATTTTCTTTTAATTTTTTTATTTCTTTCATTATAACATCTGCCATTTCTTTTGCCGAGGTTTTTGATGAACGATACACTTCCATATCCAATGGTTTACCATATATAACGGTTAATTGTTTCCCCACCTTATACGGTCCAACAATCAAACAAGGAACAACTTCTGCTTCCGAGCGTAAAGCAAAAAAACCAGCCCCAGCAAGTGCTTCTCCTATTTCACCTGTTTTACTCCTTGTACCTTCTGGGAATAATCCTAACGTTTTACCTTCTTTTAATAAAGACAGTCCAGTACGTAAAGCATTACGGTCAGCTAAGCCCCTTTGTACTGGAAAAGCATTAATTCCTGTTAGTAATTTCCCCAAAAAGCGCTTTTCAAACAATTCTCCTTTTGCCATGAAGTAAATATCCCTACTAGAGGTAATACCGACAACTGGCGGATCAAGATTTGATATATGGTTTGAACACAAAAGCACGGATCCAGATTTAGGGATGTTCTCTCTTCCAACAACTTTAATACGGTATAGTGGGAAGAATATAACTGCTACAACAAATCTAGCTACTTTATATAACATACATGTCCTCCCTTCCCAAGAAATATTACTGCTCTTATTGGTTTACATATTTGTACACAATTGTTAAAATGCGCTCAACAACTTCCTTAATTGATAAAGAAGTAGTATCTAATTCAATTCCATCTTCCGCCTTAACTAATGGTGATGCCTCCCGTTTTGAATCTATTAAATCTCTTTTTTCAATTTCCTCTTTAAGCACTTCCATGTTAGACTCAATACCTCTTTGAGTATTTTCATCATATCTTCTTTTAGCACGCTCTTCTACACTTGCTATTAAGAAAATTTTCACTTCTGCATTTGGTAAAACATGGGTACCAATATCCCTACCATCCATTACAACGCCACGGTTATTCGCTAGTGCTTGTTGTCGTTTCACCATTTCTTTACGAACACCGGGAAGTTTTGCAACATAGGATACGTTATTCGTCACTTGTAATGTGCGAATATCATTTGTAACATCAAAACCATCCAACAATACAATTTGTTTCTTTTCCTTTTGAGTTAATTCTATTTCTGTATGTAACAATAAATCAAGTATTGCTTCCTCATCATCTAAATCGACTTTATGCTTCAATGCCGTTAATGTAACGGCACGGTACATCGCACCTGTATCAATATAAATATAAGATAATGTTTCTGCAACAATTTTTGCCACTGTACTCTTCCCAGCAGCAGCTGGTCCGTCAATGGCGATGGCGATATTTTGTTCTTTCATTAAAAACGTTCATTCCTCTCATTGAGCAATATTTAGATTTGAAATTAAGTTATCCTTAACATACCTACCTTAAATAATAACATACGTAGAAATATTTGGACGAGTAGAATGAAAAAAAATAAATTTAGAGTATTTCCTTCTTACGAGCTTCTCGCTGCTTTTCGAAACAAAACCTGACAATATTTTGTTGTACTTTTGAATCAATATCTATAAATTTCAACGATGCACTAAAAATTCCTCTTTTTAACTCTTTGATAAAAACAATTTCTGCAGTAGCCTTTATATAGTGAATTTCACCTGTTTGCATTGGTAAAATCATCCATGTAATCACTTGCTCTTCCATTAAAAGCGAATGGTCTTGGGGTATAATGATAGACATGCCCCCACCACTAATATCTGAAGTAACAGTTATAATCGGAGTAAAAGAGTTCTTTACGCTATATACAGCTACATCAATTGCTGTATCGATTCGAACAAACTCTCTACGCTGCACTCTTTTGATTCCGTGTTCTTCTGGTAAAGCAATCGCTACACCAGGTACTTTCGCTTTTACATTTTTTATTATTTTACTTGTGAATTGATAAACAGTATTACTTGCAACATAGGAAACGGTTATATTTGCACCTCTTCTAAAAAATGTAGTTTTATTGGTTTTAGCATTAATAGGGTAATCAATTATAAGAAACTTCTCTTTTATTTCAATTAACTTACAGCGATATGTTTTTATTTCCCTTGTTAATAGATCTTCTGCCTCAATTTGAAGCGTAGTTCCAATTTTCATGTAAGATCCCCCTGGTATTAATAAGTCCTTTCCCTTTCGTACTATATACCTATTATTACAAAAAAAGGAAGAAAGGGAAAGGCTTTTCGCCTATCCCTTTTCTTAGTTTTATGTCCAGCTGCAGCACCCAGCGACTAGTGGACTTCCCTCACCTCCGTACGATAACGTTCGACATAGTCGAACTTCCTTTATCGCTTACGCTCACCGTGTTTCCTTTATCTCCTTCGTAGGAATGTTCGATTAAAATCGAACCACCCCCGCTCTGCGTAGGCGCAGCCCATACGTCGCTAAACGGGTGCTTACGCTTTTCTTAGTTTATAGCATAATTAATTTCTGTACCACCTAGTTTTTCCACTTTTTCCTCAATACCACTTGTTGCATTGATAAATATCCTATAGGTATCATCACCATACACCCCTAAAAATTCATGTACTAATATCTCTTCACCTAAGTCATTATCAATCACTGCTAAATATTCTTCCTGAATCTTTACATTTGGATTAACAACTTCTTTCGCTTCTTCGCTAGAAACGGTTGGTTCAGGAAGCTCCCGCTCTTTATGGTTCATATAATAATTTAGTGCCGTTAAACCTAATACTTCTCCATTATCTAAAGCCACTTTAACTTCGATTTCGTCAGAGTAGACACGAACACCATCTTGATTATACAGGAAGGTATATGCACCAGTGTTACCATATTGACCACTTTGGAAAAGCTCCATATCCTCAAATCCTAATTCTTTCATATATGTTTCTGCTTTCTTTAACCCATCATTCAAGCTTAATTCTTTTTCACCAACGTCTCGATTAATTAACATGGATAGTGGTTTTCCACCTTGTTGACTTAAGTCAATATATCCATGCTTTCCATTAGCATCATAGGATGCACTATATAGAGGAACGTCTGCTCCTTCTCCAGTCTGTGCAATCGTAATATCTGCTGTATCACGAATACCGAATATATCTTTACTAATTTCTAAAGCCTCTTGCTCCGATATTTTCTTCCCATTTAGAAATTGATACTGATGCTGTTTGGCAGAAGTACCAATAACAGAGGAATCCACATTCGTTTCCTTGAAACCTTCAACTGTCTTTTCTACAGTTTTTAATCCGTCAATTATCGTATTATCCACCTGTTCGTCTTCATTAGCAAGCGCTAATTGTACGTCCATCCAGCGCAAATTATTTTCCAGCGCTAAATGTTGAACTTTTCTTAATTCATTCTCAATATCAGCAGATTGCTCATACAATTGCTTTAATGTCTTTGTTTCTTCATCCGTAAGTGGGTCATCATCCAAGTTTCTAACCGCAGTTCGATAAGTGAAATCCCCAATATTAGAGAGAAACTCTTCTGTTTTATTAAATGGTAATAACCCGAGTGGCAATTGACCTACATTTGACTGAGCCTCAGATGTTAATCTCCAAATTTCCACCATTTGTGGAGACAAACGGTGATCCGAATTCATTGCTAACGCTGTTCCTATCTCATCATGAAGTAAATCCATATGATAGGTTAGTTCGTGGAAAGAGCGTTGGTATGTGTTTTCTGCTTGTACTAGAATTGCATTTTTTTCTTGATGTTCTTGATAGCCCCAAAAGGCTGTACCTGCAACACCTACACTTAATAATGCGATTAGTATCCATCTTATCATAAGATTTTCACGCCTCCTTAATTACAAAATATATGTTTACCAATACGTTTAATCTGTGGTCTTGACCAAATCCACGCTGATGTCGCTGTATCTGGATTAAAATAATAAGTAGCATTTCCAGTTGGATCCCATCCATTAATCGCATCTAACACGGCTTCTTCCGCCAGATCATTTGGCGTCAACCAAATTTGCCCATCTGCAACGGCAGTAAAAGCCCTTGGTTCAAAAATCACACCTGCTACAGTATTTGGAAAAGATGGGCTTGCCACACGGTTTAATATTACCGCTGCTACTGCCACCTGTCCTTCATATGGCTCTCCACGCGCTTCACCATAAACAGCGTTCGCCATTAACTGAATATCATTTTGCGAAAAACCTTGTGGAACATTTACTGCTGTGTTCGTTATTTCTACGTCTTCTGCAGGATCTTCTGCTGCTTGCTCGGGTGTATCCGTTTCATTCCCTCCACCTGCAGCATTATTTGGTGAATCCGTTCCTGTCCCTGATTTGTTTGGTTCAGGTTGTTTTGGTGTTGATTTTTGAGGTGCAGTTTGTTTCGGTGTAGATTGTTTTGGTGCCGATTGTTTCTCTTTATCTACTCCACCATAATGTGTAAACTTATTCCCTTTTGCAATTTGTTCTTTAACAAATTGCTTATCATATTCACTTGCCTTTACCAATTTTTCTTTCGTTTTTTCACCAGCTAGACCATCAATATCTAGTCCAAACTCATACTGAAAGTTTCGTAATGCCCAATAAGTTCCCCATCCAAACACACCATCTATTTTTCCATTATAAAACCCTACGTATTGTAATCTAGATTGCAATTCAATTACATCTTCCCCAACAGCTCCCTGTTGAATAATCTGTTCTGAAAAGGCCTCTACCGACTGTTTCGGATTAGCTACTACATATCCAATTGTCAGAAGACTGATTATCAAGACTAAAAGGGTTATCTTTTTATAACTCATCATTATTCCTCCTGATAGTACTTCGTTTTGTAATAACTATTTTTTGAGTAAACCTTCATTTTATTCATGAATCAACGAAATTGTCATTTTAATAGCTAAATAAATAAAGCACAAAGTCTAAAAAAAGAGTCCACTGTATACAGGATACAATGAACTCTTATCTATTTGCTTATTATTTATGGTTGTTTTCTATAGGATTGTTGTTTAGATTAAGCATTAACGTAGAAAGAAATAAAAAAATTCGAATGAAGTACACAACCTTTTATACCAATACTAAAAGCCTTATTTTTTAATAGAAACGGCTTGATTAGCTACTTTGGCTCGGTGAAGTGCAACATACCACAAGAAAATCATAAATGGAATAATATAAAATATCCAATTACTTGTAACAGTAAGTAGTATATAATTATAAATACCATGTAATAAAAATGGAATCAAAAAGGCCCTAAACATATTCCATTTTTTCCTGGAATGCATATGTTTTGCTTTCCCTAAATAAAAACCCATAATTACCCCAAACAATGCGTGTGATGAAACAGGGAAGAAGGCTCTGAGGAATGCATATTCTATCCCATTTGTAATTAAATATAATACATTTTCTAATGATGCAAACCCTAAGCTTATTGATACAGCATAAACAATCCCATCATAATGATTATTAAATTCCGGATGGCGAAAGATTGCAAACATGAAAATAAACCATTTAAAGAACTCCTCAAAAAAAGCCCCAAAGAAAAAAGAATGGATAAAATTATTATTAATCATTGCTTCTGACGTCAAAACGTACTGAATAAACATGATTGGAAATACTAATAGAGCACCTGAAATAAATGTCCTGATAATTAAAGGAATTGGCTCTGTCACCCGATCTTTAAGATAAAAATAAGATAATAAAGCAATTGCTGGGGCTAATCCAGCTGAACAAATAGCAAACATTTTAGGAAAACCTCTTTCCAATTTCACTCCTTTTATCGTAACATGATATAAGGTCCGTTAAAATACAAATTTAATGATTAGGTGATTTCTATGAAAAATATTTTAATTATCCATACTGGTGGTACCATATCAATGCTTGAAAACAAAGATACTGGTGAAGTAAATACAACAAAAGAGCATCCTTTATCCAATTTCTCTAGACAATTACAAATTAATGCGAATATTGACGAACATATTGAATTTGATCTTCCATCACCACATATTACACCTGCACATATGTTCCAATTAGCAAAAAAGGTAACAGAGGAAATAGCTTCTTATGATGGAATTATCATTACACATGGTACAGATACATTAGAGGAAACGGCATATTTCTTAGATTTAGTTGTTGATACCGATAAACCAATTATTCTAACTGGTGCAATGAGGTCGAGTAATGAAATCGGATCAGATGCATTATATAATTTATTATCTTCTATACGTGTTGCATGTGCTGACGAGGCGACTAATAAAGGTGTATTAGTGGTGATGAATGACGAAATCCATGCAGCAGAGAACGTAACAAAAACGTCAACAAGTAATGTTGCAACCTTCCAAAGTCCACAATTTGGACCAATAGGAATCGTTACGAAGCACTCTATCCTTTTCCATCGAACAACCTTGTTACGAACAAAATATCTCGTTTCAAAAGTAGATAGCAATGTAATTTTGCTAAAAGCCTATGCAGGGATGGATGAGCATTTTATGAAAGCAATACATCAGGCCAAGCCAAATGGTATTGTTATTGAAGCCTTGGGACAAGGAAACCTCCCACCTAGAATTGTTCCATCGCTTAAGGAAATAATACAGGAAAACATTCCTATTATTCTCGTCTCGAGAAACTTTATGGGCCACGTACAGCCAACCTACGCATATGAGGGTGGTGGTAACCAATTGGAGAAGATGGGTGTTATTTTCGCCAGTGGACTTTCAGGGCCAAAAGCACGAATTAAATTACTCATCGCCCTTGAAGAAACAAAGAACATATCATCATTAAAAAAGATATTCGGCAATTAGAAAAATAATAGCAGATATTTTTCTGCTATTATTTTTTTCCACCGGCTCTGCATCAGCCTCTGGCGAAAAGCGAAGTATCTTTCCGAAACGGCATAATAAGCAAAACTTAACTTACATCGCACTTCATATCAACTGCGATATAAAAGAAACTAAACGAGCGAAAAAGATCGTTTGTGAGTCTCCATGCTTGTTTAATTGCAATTATTCCACTATAAAAGTTCCTTTTACATTGAAATAGTATTTACAATTTCCTTAGCAATTGCTTGACCATGAAAACGTCCATTTTCAATGAAAATAGCATTATTATTAAACCCGCTTACGACAACACCAGCAACAAATATTCCTGGTATATTTGTTTCGTACGTATCCTCCTTATAAATTGGCTTTCCACTCTCTTTATCAACAGTTACCCCTATCTTTTCCAAGAAAGCAGTATCAGGTCGATATCCAGTCATCGCAAAAACAAAATCATTTCTTAATTTTATTTTTTCGTTTTTAGTGGTAAAGTAAACCTCATCCTGAGTAATTTCAGTTACATGTGAATCAAAATACATATCAACATAATTATTTCGAATTAATGAGTCAAATTCAGGTAAAATCCAAGGTTTTACACTTTTTGAATATTCACTTCCACGATAGATAACCGTTACTCTCGCTCCCGCTTTATGAAGTTCAAGTGTCGCATCGACAGCAGAGTTTTTGCCACCAATAACAATTACGTCTTTATTGTAATAAGGATGTGGTTCCTTAAAATAATGCATGACCTTGTCTAGTTCTTCTCCAGGGATTTGCATATAATTTGGCTGGTCGTAATAACCAGTAGCGATGATTACCTTGTCTGCTAGGTATGTATTTTCTTTGTTTGCAGCACTTGTTGTAATTCGAAATCCGCTAGAAAGTTTATCTACCTTGATGACCTGCTCGTATGTATTTATACGTAGTTTTTTCCGCGTAGCAACTTCACGGTAATAGGCAAGCGCTTGATTTCGAACGGGTTTTTTATTTTCCGTAATGAACGGTACTTCCCCAATCTCCAATCGTTCACTTGAACTAAAGAAGGTTTGATGTGTTGGAAAGTGATAAATCGTATTAACAATATTATTCTTTTCAATGATGAGAGGGTTGATTCCAACGTTTTGTAATTCAATAGCACAAGATAATCCACAAGGACCAGCTCCAATAATAACTACTTTTTCGGTATTCAATATGACACATCCTTTTTAATTTTACTCTTTTCTTATTGATTGTTGCTATTGATATAAAATGAGATACAACGAGAAATAATGCATTATATTACTGTTCCTGTCATACACTGGTTTTGTGTTATTCAGCGTTCCAAGTTATTACTATCGATGATTATGTCTAAGAAAAACGATAATCCTTTAGAAAACAGCCTTAAGCTCACATAAAAAAACTCTTATCTAAATGATAACCGATAAGAGCTTTTTTGACTTATATTTTACAAAAATCAAACCCAACCACGGAATCGTGAAGCTTCCGCCATCTTACGAGCACCAACCATATATGCTGCAAGTCGCATATCAACACGTCTTGTCTCGGCTGTATTATAAATCGTATTAAATGATTTAACCATGATAGCGTTCAGTTTTTGATTAATTTCTTCCTCTGTCCAATAATAGCCTTGATTATTCTGTACCCACTCAAAGTAAGATACAGTTACACCGCCAGCAGATGCTAGAACGTCTGGAACGAGTAAAATATCGCGTTTAGTCAAGATTTTTGTTGCTTCCATCGTTGTTGGACCATTTGCTGCTTCAACAACAATACTTGCCTTAATTTTATGTGCGTTCTCATTTGTAATTTGGTTTTCCACAGCAGCAGGAACAATAATGTCACATTCCTGCTCTAATAATTCCTTATTAGAGATTGTGTTATTAAATAGTTTAGTGACAGTACCAAAACTATCTCTTCGATCAAGTAAATAATCAATATCCAGACCTTCAGGATCATATAAAGCTCCATATGCATCTGATATGCCTACTACCTTCGCTCCTGCATCATGTAAGAACTTCGATAAGTAGCTCCCTGCATTTCCAAAGCCCTGTACAATCACTCTTGCTCCTTCTACTGCTATTCCTTTTTTCTTAGCTGCTTCGTTAAGAACAATCGTAACCCCTTTTGCTGTAGCAGTTTCTCTACCATGAGACCCACCAAGAACAATTGGTTTCCCAGTAATAAAACCAGGACTATTGAATTCATCAATTCTACTGTATTCATCCATCATCCAAGCCATGATTTGCGAATTAGTGAAAACATCAGGTGCTGGGATATCTTTCGTCGGTCCTACAATTTGGCTAATAGCCCGAACGTAACCACGACTTAGTCCTTCTAATTCACGAAAAGACATTTCCCTTGGGTCGCATATAATGCCACCTTTTGCTCCACCATACGGTAAATCAACAATACCAGCTTTTAAACTCATCCATATTGATAAAGCTTTAATTTCATTTTCGGTTACTTGAGGATGAAAGCGAATTCCACCTTTTGTTGGACCAACCGCATCGTTATGTTGTGCACGATACCCAGTAAAAACTTTTACCGAACCATCATCCATTCGAACTGGAATTCTTACCGTCATCATTCTTAATGGATCTTTCAATAGCTCAAAAACTTCTTCTGGGTAACCTAGTTTTTCTAAAGCGGTTTTTATTACAGTACGAGTTGATGCTAATACATCCATATTTTCTTGGTTTGTTTTGGTAGAATCTGCTGCTTTTTCGGCTACCATGAATTTACCTCCCACAATATGCATAAATATTTGTAAACGCTCTATTCAGAGATTAGTATACACTTTCAAATGAATTATGCAATAAAAAACATTATAATTCTAAAAGTTAGAATACTAAGAAATTAACGAAACAAAGTTCAAGCTTGCACTCTTAGTAAAAGGAGTTTTTTTCCTTATTTCGATAATTGAACAAATCTTTCAATCATATCTTCATAAGAAATTCCAACAGCTTTCGCGGAATCTGGAAACAAACTAGTTGGTGTCATTCCAGGTAACGTATTTACTTCCAATATTACAGGAATGTTCTCCTCAGATAGTATAAAATCTACTCTTGAGTACGTCTTACATCCAAGAACTTGATGAGCTAGAACAGCATATTCTTGGATTTGTTTCGTTAATGTCTCATTAATAGGAGCAGGTACAACGTGTTCACTACCACCTGGAGCATATTTTGATTCATAATCATAGAATTCATTTTTAGGAATAATTTCGATAATCGGCAAAGCTTTCTCAGCACCAGTCGGACCAATAACAGGTACCGTTAGTTCTCGGCCTCTTACAAATTTTTCTACTAAAACTTTACGATCACTATTTAATGCTTTTTTAACTGCATTAGATACTTCTTTTTTGTCTTTAATGATAGATAGGCCTAATGTTGAACCTTCTTGATTAGGCTTAACGACGAATGGAGTTTCAAACGTATGATTGATATCTTCTACGATCGCCTGTACCTCTGTTTCGTCATTTACGTAATAGGTTTTACTTTCAGCTACAGGAATATGACTCATTTCAAAAATTTGTTTCGCCTTTGCTTTATCCATTGCCAGAGCAGAAGCTAAAACTCCAGAACCAACGTAAGGAATGTGAAGCATATCCAACAAACCTTGTAATTTCCCATCTTCTCCAAATTTCCCGTGCAGCCCGATAAATACTAAATCCACTTGTAAATTAAATATTTCTTCTAAATGGTCAGGATGAAAATCAATACCTATAACATCATGACCTTTCTGTTTTAGTGCATTGATTATTCCTTTACCAGATGATAGCGAGACTTCCCTTTCACCAGAAATCCCACCATATAGAACTGCAATTTTCATGATACGCACTCCTCTATTCCCATTACAAAAAATTAAATTCTAATAAAATACTTCCATAATTTTCTTGACAGCATTTGACTTATAAATAGTTTTCCCATATTCCTTTAATCGATGGGAAGTGATGATGCTGGGATACGCATACTCGGACATAATGGCTATAACATCTTCTTTTTGTATCTCTTCAATGTCTTTCTCTGTTAATAGCATATAGTAGCGGTTTTCAAAATGATAAACTTCCCCACCTACAATGGATAAAGAAGATAAGTTAGTTGCAACCTGGATGATGTCTTCAAACTCTGGAAAAGAAAAAATAAGCTCTTTACTTTCATCTAAAGTAACCTTCATCTCAATAAATTCATCGTCCCAACCCACATTTTCATATTTTTGTGTTACTGTAATATGCATACCTTGCGCCTGCATTAGATAAACCTGTACAAGCAACATGCCATCTAATTCAAACCCTAATTCTGAACTAGCCTCATCCATCATCTCACTGAATAGATTTTGGACACTTGATGCATCATCCCAAATATCGTTCGTAGTTAAACCTCTCTCCACTAAATCATCGAAAGATAAAAAAATTGTAAATTGATCATCAGACAATCGCTCTATACGCATACCAGTAACCTCCCTTTTATTGTCACCTTAAAATTTATCATTTATAAAAACATTAGATACCTACTTACTACACTATATGCTTTTCTTGAGATTGATGAACAGCATATTTCATTTTAACGTTGTAGTGTTAAGATATGACACTCCGCATTGGTACCTATACGAAATGGTAAGATCGTATATCCGTACCCTTCACTAACTAAAATGTTTGTATTTCTAATTTTATTTAGCGAACCACGTTCATACGGTCCAAGACCAAATAATCGCATCTGACCACCATGGGTATGTCCTGATAGAACAAGATTGAATTGATTTTGAATCGATTGATCTAATTTGTAAAAAGAATTCGGTATATGTGTAACTAATATCTGATATGTACCCTGAGCGTTCTTTCTAGCTAACTCCACGTCAGGTTCATGATAAGTAGCACAGTCTAATCCTACTATACTTATAACCGCATTATCTCTTCGAACATTTGAGCTATCATTCGTCAAAATCGTTACATTTTCCTGCTCGAGTAAATTAGATAAGCCACAAACATCGATTTCATAATCATTGTTTCCCCAAACAAAATAGATGGGTACATTCCATCTTCTTAATTTACTGAGGTTATTTTTGGTTCTGTTCAATGGCACATGCTTCTCTGTCAAATCCCCACCAATTACAACAATATCGACGTTATTACCGATGGCCTTTAGTGTAGAGTCTTTAATTCTTCTACGATGGATATCCGAAATAAAAAAAATTCGTAACCCTTCGAATGCGGTTGGCAATTTTTCATCATAAATTGATGTATCACTTATTTTATCATGATGTGCTTTATATAGCATGTAATATATAAAAAGTGGGATTGCAAATAAGAAAATAGAAATATAATTCTTCAACAAAATCTTCTCCTTCTAGGCCAAAGATGTTATGCAAAAAGCATACAGAACTTAGAATAGGTTCATTATTTCCTCACCCCAATAATAATATGCTCCAGCCAAAATAATACCAATGATAACGATAACCGTTAGAAATTGAATAAGAGGGGCACTAAACTTTACTCCTGTAAAACGATTGATTGTATGAACTTCTTTTCTCGGAGGAAGATTTAAAATATCAAATTCCCTCTTCTCCTCCTTTTCCTCTTTCTTGCTATCTTCGTGTTGCTCATCATCTTCTTGAATTGGTTCCAAGGGTTGCTGTTCTCCTATGGTTTCCTCGATTAAACTACGTAAGTCATTTGCTTGGTCGTTTGAGTTTTCCGTTTTTAGCTCCATTTTTGATTCACCCCACTATTTAACTCTTAACAATGATTGCGTCACCCATTTACTCAACTAAAAGAATCTGTTGAAGCCTTTCTTCCCATGACAAGCCCAAATTCTCGCTTGCTTTTATCTTTTCTGGGGTCCATTTTGCCCAGACGAAGCCACAGTTGCTGCAACATTGATCACTTGCCCCGGACGTAGAGGACTGAAAGTTTTTATATAACTTTTTTCGTAAACATTCTTTCTCATGTACCCAATTTATCATTTCTGTAAGTTTGTTTTCTTTAAAAGAATTGCGTTGCACTATAACATGCTTAATCGACTGAAAGATAACGGACCAATTTTCTTGATGATAAATAACTTTATTTTTTCTAATCATACCATGTTTTTCGAACTGATACCTGAGAAATCTCCATTGCGTCTCACTTAATTGTAGTAAATTCTGGGTCTCAACTGCATTATCAGGTAATGCCACTTTTTCGATACCAAGACGATACAGGTATTGGAATACAATAGTAAGATCCGTCTCACTAGGAAGTTCATTTTTAATCATATTACTAGGAATCTGTATGTCCTGTTGTGAAAAAAGCAATAAACTCACACTTGCTTTACCATCTCTGCCTGCACGACCCACTTCTTGGATAAATGATTCCATCTGGAGTGGAAGATGATAATGGATAACAAGTCGGATATTACTTTTATTAATCCCCATACCAAAAGCACTCGTACAACAAATAACATCTAGTTGGTCATTCATAAATTGCTGTTGAATCTGGACGCGATCGATTTGTTCCATTCCGCCATGATAAAAAGCAATTCTTCTATCAGTAAGTTTTTTTGATAAAATTTTCGCACATTTTTCTGCCATAGAGCGACTAGAGAAGTAAATTAATGCTGGTACTTGATAATCTGATAAATAATTTACTAGTCTATCTACCTTTTCATCATCACCCGCAACCTTCTCGATACAAAATGCTATATTGGGCTTGTCCATTGGGTAAATATGTTTTTTCATGCTCGTTTTTTTTAGCGCCGATACAATATCTTCTTGTACTTCAGGTGTTGCAGTAGCACTCAACGCAAGTGTTCTCGGATGGTGAAGGGATTCGATAATTGCTCCTAATTTCAAATAATCCGGTCTAAATTCTGGGCCCCACTGCGAAATACAATGTGCTTCATCGACAACAAATAAACTTACTTTCATATTCGTTAAGATGTTTAGGATTTCCTGTTGTTGCAAGAGTTCAGGTGAAATGTATATTAATTTGTACAAATGTAATTGTTTATATATCTGTTTTCTTTCCTGAGGGTTTATAAAACTATTTAAGGCAACCACCTTTTTAAAATGACTTGCTTTTAATTGTTTGACTTGATCCATCATTAATGAAATTAAAGGAGAAACAACAATGGTTATACCATCAAGAAGAAGGGCTGGGAGCTGATAACAAATTGACTTCCCAGAACCCGTAGGTAATACACCAAGAACATCATGACCTTCTATAATATCAGTGATAATTTCCTTTTGTCCTCTCCTAAAAGAGGGATAGTTGAAATATTTCTGTAGTTCTCCTTCTAGCGACGTTACCTGTTTCAATTAAATCACCCGTTTTATAATCTATTTTGCTTTGCTAATACAAGACGAATTTGAAAGTAACTAATATGATCACTTACATTTTGTTTAATATCTTTTAATTTATAAGCGTTTGTTTGATTAATTGCATATAGAATATCTTGCTGTTCTTGATTCGTTACATATTCATCGATAACAAAATCCCCATAATGTAATGCAATCTCTACAATATGATCATAAATGGTATTCTTTTTCAGGTTTCTCATTTGAGCGATTGCATCTACTTGAAATCCCTTCATGATAAGTTGATACGTTTCATTTGCCGAATGAGTTAGTTGTATTTCAGATTCGATGTCATTGATGAAAGATGAAAGATATGGATATTTTTGTTTCTCTTGTTCTATTCTCCAAATGACTCGATGTAATATCTGGACAATGGAAAGCTGAATATCATGTTCATTTAGGTTATATTTCTCCGATAGTTGCGGTAAACTTAGCCCATAATTTTTATACCCTGTCAGCCGATCCACGAAAATGCTAGCCTCTAATTCTGGAAATTTCTGTAATACCTCACGGATTTCATTATATATCCCTTTAAGCACCTGTGTTTCTCTTCCTTTTACATTCATATAGATGTTTCTAACCCACGATTCAACCTTAGGATTATCAATGACAGGGATAAATGCGTAGTTAATCATTTTCGTATTCGTAAGTGTTTGAATAAGTAACAGGAATCTTTCGATAAAAACATCCGATTTCTCATAATACTTCAGACCATTATACTCTAGTAATTGAGATTGTTCATGTAGCCATTTCTTCGCAGACTTGGATACCATACAACCTTTTTCCAGTTCTAGATTATTTTCAAGCATCCCTATGTTTATAAGTTCTTTCACTTTATTGTCAAATTGTTGTTTTGTTATCGTTTTATATATACCATAAAAGGCTTCAAGCTTATAAATATGTGCATCTTGAAGAGTCTGAACAGAACGCTTTCCCTTTAGTAAATAATAAATACTTGATGGAGTTCGTTCAGCATTTATCCTTACAAAACATGATAATAATATCCTTTCGAGTAACAATCGCTTCATATCCTTTCTAAAAGGCTCTTTGTAAGTAACGAAATAATCCTTTAGAAAATAGCCTTCTAAAGAGGCTAAAACCCTATTCATTCCGTCTAATTAAATATGTATGTATTGAAATTAACATAAATCCGATTTAGAATGATAGAGTTACCAGAAATTATTCTAAGCACGGGCTAACCTGAACTTTCATTCTTAGTAGATTTCTTTTTAGGAGGGGAAATGTTGGCTATATATACATACGTTGACAAGGAAACATGCATCGCTTGCGGCGCATGTGGAGCCGCTGCACCAGATGTCTATGATTATGATGACGAAGGACTTTCTTACGTTATGTTAGACAACAATAATGGAACCGCTACTGTTCCAGAGGAGTATGAAGATGATGTTTATGATGCCTATGAAGGTTGTCCGACTGATTCAATAAAGATTTCGAGTAATGCTTTCTATAAAGCAATGAAATAAAAGTCTACATCTATTATACGTTAGCTCTCCAATTTAAAAAAGTGTTTTTGAGAGATTTCTCAAAAACACTTTTGCTCTAATCAGAGTAATTTAATCCCGTAAGATAGGGTTCACTGCTTCCGGTACGTCGATTGGCTCATTTAGATTGTAATTGCCAATGGAAGGGATATTCATATCTATAAACTCAACCTTTACATAACCATAACTCTTTGCTGTCATAAGAATTGCTTCGATCATTGTAACCATCTGTTGGTTAACAGATAAATTTGTTTCCCCAGTGTACGTAAGCATTAAATTGTCTCCTGCTGATTCAATGGTGAAATCAACATGTTCTGGAATCGTCTGCACGAGGTAACCGTCGTTATTTTTCATATCAATAATCGCTTCATCAATGATTACTTCTTCTTCAAGGGGAATTGGAACTAGAAGCTGGTTATGCTTTTTGTAATTAAATTTCCCCTCAACTTGTAACGGAAGCTCTTCCACTATACCGATTGGACCAAGATCAATTGCCTCTTCCCCGTCAGAGATAAAAACAGCTTTCTTAATTCCAAGAGGGACAAACATTGTCTCAAGCATCTCCAATAACATATAGGCCTGTGCCGAGCTATCTAATGTAAACTTCTCAGGTAATTTAATCGTTACGACATTTTCTTCTTGTTCAATCATAAATGTAACATCTTTTAACAAATAATCCGTTTTAAGCAATCCTACCTCAGAAATATATTGTTCTAACTTATTATAATGCTCATTCATACTTCTGTCTTCCGATACAAGAAGTGTAATCGGAATCACATATTGAAATTGCTCATCAGGTATTGCTCCATAAATCAGGTTAGAATCATTATCCAGCTGAGGAACAACGGAATACTTAAAAGCCTCTCCATCCATCATGATCTCTTGCTCTGCTTCTTCTCTTTCTGGTGTGTTCTCCTGCATGATTGATGACTTATTATTCATATCACTTTCTAATTCTGTAATAACTTCTGCATCTTCTTCGGTTTTTGCTTCCATTGCATTATCTTCTACCGTCGTCTCATAAGAAGTGGTATCCAGTATGAACGGAATAACAAGAAGTAGTGCAACAGTAAGGATTGTTCCAAAAAATGGCAGTAATTTTAAAGATTTCCCCTTTCTAACACGTTCATTACTCATATTAGAAGATACCCGTTGATATACAATATTTTTCGGGGTTTCATCTGTTATATTAGGCATGTTTTTTAATGCTTCCACTATTTTTTCGTCATGCTGCTTCTCATTATTCATTCTATCCCCTCCTTCAAGTCTAACTCACTAAGATGCTTTCTTAAGGTTTTTAATGCTCTATGCTGGGTGGTTTTGACTTTGCTGACACTACAATTTAATATTTCTGCAGTCTCCTTGATCGAGAAGGATTGAATAAATCGTAGAATTAGTACACTCTTTTGGTCTACTGAACATCGATCAATGATATGATATATTCTTCTCATCTCATCATTCTGAATCGCTACCGCTTCTGGTAAGATATTCTCATCCATAATTGACTCGCCGCTTTCACTCCAATCAAAGAAATCTAATACACTTTTCTTTCTCCTTTTTAGTGAACGGAAGTAATCAAAGGTAACATGTCTAGCGATTGAGAAAAGCCACGTCTTTTCACTACTTTCTCCCTTGAAGGATGAATAAGACTTTAAAACCTTAATATATACTTCTTGAACAAGGTCTTCTGTTAGTTGTTTGTCCTTAACCATATAAAATATAAATTGAAATAAATCCTGATGATACTCGTCATATAATTTATCGAAAACGGTCTTCATAAAAAACCTCCGTTCTTATCATTTGTCGTCTCTTATCTGAATAAGTTACACTTCTATTTATCAGAATAGTCTATAGTTCTACTATATTTGAAACAGAAAAAAATACCAACTAAAAATTTAGTTGGTATTTCGGATAGTGAATCGCTTTTCGGCATATTTTTTGAATAGTCTGGTTATTATCGGGTAAAAGACAATCATGAAAACACCATTCCCAATTGCATGGGTTGTATCGAAAGGAAGTCCCGCTATATAGTAAGGCCAAAAAGCTCCAGATACCGAATACGTGGTTAGGGATATAATAAAACCATATAAATATCCACTAAAAACAGAAAATAAAACAATCACGATTACAGGTACTTTTTTAAATAATTCTCCGAGCAAGCCGCTTAAGAGTCCAATTATACCCCAAGCAACAATTTGCCAAATCGTCCATATCCCCATTCCAAGAAGCATATTGGATAGGAACGTTACAAGTAATGCTAAAATAATCCCTTCGATTGGTCCAAGCAATATCCCACATATAATAATAAGAGCGGTAACAGGTTGTGCATTCGGTATAAATTGAAATAAATATCGCCCTACAACTGCTAATGTCGCAAGTAGTGATAATAATGTAATTTTATACGTATTCACATTGACTATTCCCAAGGCTGAAGATCAAATAAGACTTTATCCCCTGATGATAATTCATACTCTGCAGCACCAACTGTTGGCATTTCGTCATTTACGAAAAACATCCAAGAAGTCTGTTCTTCATCACTAGCTGCCACACGCTCGATAGATGTAATGAATTCACCGTCAAAGGCTGTTTCAATATAGAAATTTTCTTCCATCACATCGATTAATATATCACCATCTTCAATGGCTATCTCTTTCTCTGTAAGAAACTCTTCCCCTTCATTAATCGAAACCGTTATACGTACATGACCTTCAGCTACTTCTTCTGATTGTGTAGTGTCTGTCGTGCTTGTCGTAACATTGCTATGTGTTTGTGTATCTTCATCCTGTGCACATGCCGCTAACAAACTAACGAACATAATAAGTGTAATTAACGTAATTCTTTTCACGATACAACATATCCTTTCCTGTTTTTTTGTCTCAAAACAATTTGTAAAAGCAAACAAAAAAAGCTAACTCTCCTTAGAAAGTTAGCTATAGACAAACGATACAACATAAATAAATATAACTATGTATTCGCATATCTCAATTTGCCTTCCCTCGAACACATGAAACAAATTGAAATTGGTAGGTCTACTGACTCGTGAATTTAACCTACTTTAAGCCCTTCCCATATGACACACATACAGTGGTTATGCTTATTTCGTATTTCACTTACAGTTGCGAGGACAGTTCTAGAATTTCACTAGATTCCCTTTTAAGCCGAAGCACCAATCTCAATAATTATTCAATTTTCTTCTTTTCGACAATAATAATGTTATCACACAATATTAAATAAAAAAAGAATTATTTATTATCTTGCGGGATTTGGAAACTAAAGGTAGTACCTTGATTTAATTTACTCTTCACATTAATGGTACCTTCATGCGCAACAACAATATTCTTTGCGATTGATAAACCTAATCCTGTTCCTTTTTTCACTTTATTCCTTGTTCTTGATTTATCTGCTTTATAAAAGCGTTCAAATACAAATGGCAAATCTTCTTCACTAATGCCACTACCATTATCCTTCACTGAAACTTGGAAGAGCTTTTCATCATTTGAAATAGACACACTCACATTTCCGTTTTTATCTGTATGGCGAATTGCATTATCAATTAGATTCGTAAGGACCTGTTCGATTCGGTCTGGGTCAACATAGGCCTCACGCATCTTGATATCTTTCGCAAGTGATAAATGAATCTGGTTATCATTCGCTACCCCATTAAATTTCTTCATAATTCGTGAAACATACGTTTCAACATCAATTATATCTTTATTGAGTTGTATGTGTCCCGCTTCCATTCTTGCTAAGTCAAGTAAATCATTTACTAAGCGTCCCATTCTTAATGATTCTTCATGGATAATTTTTGCAAGGTCGTTTTTCTCTTCCTTACTTTCCGCAATGTCGTCTACAATTGCTTCACTATAGCCCTGCAACATCGAAATCGGCGTTCTTAACTCATGAGAAACATTCGCAATGAAGTCTTTTCGTAATTTATCTAGTCTTCTTTCTTCTGTCATGTCCCGAATAACAGCAACAGCACCTCTGACATGCGCACCATCATACAATGGTGTCATTAACATGACATAGTTTCTTCCCTGGATAGCGATCTCACGTAATACCTTATCTTTCCCACTGACAATTTCTTGTAGCACTTCATTTAACTCCGTTGGGAGCTTTGGATTTGCCAGATTTACGTTTATATTATTTTCATAATACCAGTTTTCTAGGAACTTATCGGCAGGTGGATTAACAACAATCATTTCTCCATTACGACTAAGGGTTACTACGCCATCCGCCATCGAGCTAACAATACTTGAAAATTGTTCTTTCTCTTGCCTTAATGCATTAATATGGAATTTAAGCTGCCTACCCATACGGTTAAATTCAATCGCTAAGTCTCCAATCTCATCATGTGTTAAAATAGGTACTTTTGTATTGAATTCTCCCTTTGTAAGTTCATGTGCTGCTTCTCTCATTTTTATTAATGGTGATGTGATACGTGTTGATAAGAATACAGCAAAGAAGGTAGTCAAAATAAGAGCAATTCCTGCAGCAAGATAAATAATTTTCCTTGTTTCCGTCTTTGTCTGGTCAATTACATCTAGGGATTGGTAAACGAACACCGCCCCCTCATCTACTGTTGGTTTCCCAACAATAATGACCTCCAAATTGCTTTCTGGGTGTATAATTTCTTTCTGCACCTCATTATTTTGAGTGAGAACGCCATTAAGATCCTCTTCATTTCTTAACCAATCTATTTCCAGGTCGGATAGCAGCTCATCATTACTACTTGAAGCCCATGTATTGCCATCTGGGTAAAAAAGGACCACGTGGCCGGATGGGTCTTTCATTAACTCAGCTGAATCTTGAATAAAAATGTCATCTTCTTGCTGTTCAACTAATAATGCTAATTTTGTAGCCATCTGCATCATATCATTTTCTGCTTCTTCAATATGTAGGCTCTCAAAGAACTGTAAAAGAAAAATAGATAAGATAAATAAAACAAAACTAACCAACAACATGATGGTTATTGCTAATTTTCCAACTACACTACGCCAAAACATTATTTATCATCTACCTCGAATTTATAGCCAACACCCCAGACAGTGACAATCATTTTTGCTGCCTCTTTAGAGACTTTGCTTAATTTTTCTCGTAAGCGTTTAACATGTGTATCTACCGTTCGTAAATCTCCAAAAAATTCATATTGCCAAACTTCTTTTAATAAATGTTCACGATTAAACACCTTATCCGGTGATTTAGCCAAGAAACAAAGTAATTCATATTCTTTTGGTGTAAGGCTTACTTCTTGACCATCAGCAGTTACCCGATGTGCATCGTGGTCAATCGCTATATGAGGAAATACGAGCACATCTTTCGTCGCCTGGTCTTGTTCATTAAAACCGGAAGCTGTCACTCTTCTAAGTAACGCTTTCACCCGAAGAACTGCCTCACGTGGGCTAAATGGCTTAACAATGTAGTCATCCGCTCCGACTTCAAATCCTTGCACACGATTTGCCTCTTCACCCTTTGCAGTTAGCATAATAACGGGTGTCGCCTTTTCTTTCCTCAATTCCTCACACACTTCAATACCATCCATCTCCGGCATCATTATATCAAGAATAATAACATCATAATCCTCATTTAAGGCCATTTCCAATGCTGCTTTTCCATCTTCAGCCTCTTCGACAGTATATTTTTCTCTTTCCAAGTACATCCGTAGTAATCTTCTTATTCTTTCCTCATCATCTACTACTAAAATTTTTCCTTCTAGTTCCATGTTGAATTCCCCCTAATCCGACAATCTAATTTAATTATAAACGAAAAAAATGTAAATGTAAGTAAAAACGAGGCTACCTGATAGGGTGGATGCCTCGTTTTTGATCTATCGCCTTATGCGTAAGAGTGTAACCCTGCAAAGACTAAGTTTACGACAATCAAGTTAAACATAATAATACCGAACCCAGCAACGGCCAACCAGGCAGATTTTTCACCATGCCATCCTCTGGAAAGTCTTAAATGTAAGTACGCTGCATAGAAGAACCATGTGATGAGTGCCCAAACTTCTTTCGGGTCCCACCCCCAGAATCTACCCCATGCTATCTCTGCCCAGATACTAGCAAAGATTAATCCTCCTAATGTAAAGACCGGAAAACCAATCGTAACAGAACGATATTCAATTTCATCTAGTAAGTCAGCTTTTACATTTCTAAGAAGTGGTTGGAGTGCAGCACCAATACGCTTTCTTAGAATAACTCGTATGATGAGATATAGAATTGAACCAGTAATTATTGACCATAATACTGTATTAAACTTACGTCCAGCATCCTCGCCTTGGAACCATGTAGGTGCATCAAATAATGGTGACATGACTCCTTCAGTGATTAATGTACCTTCATTAGGTCCGACAATTGCGGGTAAATGATACTCTGTTGTAACCAGTGTTGACCCCTGTGGGTATTCAAACGTTGCTTTATAGCCAGCTAAATTGAATGAAGAAGTAATAATAACAAATCCAAGCGTAACTACCAGAAAATATAGAACAAGTTCTAACCATGTTGTTTTTTTGCTTTTAACTGTTTGATCAATTTGTTTGATTAAATACATTAAACCGACTACAAAACTAATCCCTAAAATACCTTGTCCTAACGCAACAGTGGTAACATGAATATATAACCAATGACTTTGCAAGGACGGTACTAACGGTGCAACATCTGTAGGGAACATGCTTGCATAAGCAATAATAATCATTGCTATTGGCAGGGCAAATAATCCCAAGAAACTTAACTTATAGTACATATAGATAATAATAAATCCAAGCACAAGTGCCATACCTAGGAACGTAGTAAATTCAAATAGATTACTAACTGGTGCATGTCCACTAACTATCCATCTCGTGATAAAATAAACGATTTGTGCTATAAATCCAATAATCGTTAAGGTTATCGCTATTTTATCAGCTTTTCCCTTTTTACTATCAGTCCTTTTATCTCGGATAGTTGCACCAAAGAAAAAAGTGGCTACCAAATATAGTACAAACGCTGTATACAGTGCTGTACTACTTAAGTCTAATAAATCCATCAAAAAATCCTCCTCATTTGCTTCAGGTCCAGTTGCGAACTTCAGCACTGCTTATGTATTGCAGTTATTTTTCTATTTCGTCTAGTTCCTGTTGATCATCTACCATTCTAACATTGGTTCCTTCAATTACTTTATCTATATCCTTCTTTATACCAAACCAATTCTTATTCGTATGTGCAGCAAGTAATAGACCCTTCTCTTTACGATTTATCCAAATTCGTCGATGTTGAAAGTACATCCCTTGCATCACACCAATCATAAAGATTGCTGCTCCAATACCAAAAAAGATGAGAGAGCGGTCATATTTCACAGTTAATCCGCTTACGTCGTTCATTTCAAAGTTATCGATCCCTAACTTATACTCATTTTCTCCAGTTGCATCAATATTTCTACCAATCCCGACGAAACTGATTTCGGAATCATCACTACCTGGCGGATACACTAAAAATACAAAAGCAGGATTTCTGGGATAATTCGTTTCCGATGCTGGAATACCATTGGCATCTAGATAATAATCAGGATAAAATTGTTCTAATTCAACACGAAAACCATTTTCCAATACGTACTCAGATTCAGGTTTTGTTAGATCGACTGTAAAGGTATCCAGTGCGACTTCCTCTGCATCATCCGTTTGATGAATATTGAATGTCATGCTATTGAATTCATTTAATTGGTATCCTGATTGGTAAACGGAATACCCATCAAATTTCAACGGCTCATTCATTCGAATGGATGCCTCTTGCATAGGTTCCAATTCAGGTTCTGCACCCGGTAACGGCTTATCCGCCTTGTAAATTACTACATCGGTTTGGTAGTTACTTGCTACCATCCCTTCCTGCTCAATAGCAGCTTGAAATCGTTCATCATTTTCATCATGTGTTTCCATAATGAAATCCTTATTTTCAATAAAGTATTCTCCATCTGTACCTGGAACTGCCTTTTGTTCACCTTCTCTAATCCAGACATATTCCTCCATATAGAATAATGGTGTGGAGCGTAGGATAGCTGCCAATAAAATAATAATAAGTCCGATATGGTTTACGTATGGACCCCAGCGGGAAAATCTACCTTTCTCAGCAAGTATATGTCCATCTTCCTCAATAATCTTATAACGAGACTGTTTTAAATTGGCTTTTATTTTTTCTAATTCTTCATCAGTTACTTCTTCTGTTTCACTATACAAACGTTGTCTACTTAAAAAAGCTTTATGTTTCTTAGGTTTTTGATGGCGTAAAGCTTTGTAGAGTGGAATAAATCGATCCAAGCTACAAATAACTAAAGAAACACCGATTAACGCAATAAGAATCATGTACCACAATGATGAATATAAATTATGTAAACCTAACTGATAATATATTAACCCAAAAATTCCATACTGATCTTCATAGAAAAAAGCAGGATCACGGTTTGGCGCCTGTGCAGGAATGTACATTTCTTGAGGAAAAATAGTTCCTAACATCGATGCGATTAATGCTAAAACGATTAACCAAACACCAACTTTAACGGAAGAAAAGAAACTCCAAATTTTGTCTATAATTGATTTACTGTATGTTTGTGAACGACGGGCTGTCCCATCATATCTCATGTTTAACAGCTTTTTATTTTCGTTACCGTCAATATGTTGATTGCCTTCAATCGGCTTTCCGCATGATTCACAGAGAACTGTTCCTATTGGATTAACATGCCCGCAATCACATTTAATCTTTTGTTTACTCATGGTTTCCCCCCGTAAGACGTAAAAATTATGTATTTGCTTATTTTGGTTGGATTGCTTGTAAATATCCTTCTAGTCTTTCTAGCGAAAGAGCACCATCAACAACCTCGACAATTTCTCCTTCAGGATTGATGAAAAAAGAACTTGGAATCGGCCCAACTTTGTATAAATCTCTTATTTCCTCTGTACGATCAAACGGAATTGGGAAAGTTAGATTATACTTATCGATAAAATTATCTACGACTAATTCGGTATTATCTAAGCTAACAGCTATGATTTCTACCCCTTTTTCCTTGTATTCAGGATAGAGCGATTCCATATAGGGCATTTCAGCTTCACATGGCTTACACCAAGTGCCCCAGAAATTGAGCATAACACCTTTTCCTTCGAAATCACTTAGCCGTACCGTTTCCAATTCGTTATTCTTATTTATTTGCTGAAGTTGAAAATCTGGTGCCTGGTCTCCTTTACGATAAACCGTATTATCATCTTGCAAATTACTAATGACTGCAAATAAAGTTGCAGCAATTAACACAGCTAAAATTGCTGTTCGGTATATTAAGCGATTTCTTTTTTTCTTTTTCTTCTTCTGCTTTGCCTCTTCAATCCCCATATCGCAGCCACTCCTTTCCCCCATTATAACCACATAGGTTTCTCTATTATAACATGTCACTAATGTTTAAATTTGACCATTATTTGACAATTTCTAGAGCTAAGTTACGCATCTGCTTCACTTCTTTAGGGGATAGAGCTCTATATTCTCCAGTAGCTAGCCCGTCTGCCGTCAACAGGCCGTATCTCTCTCGCTTTAATTTCACAACAGGATAACCTAAACCTTCCATCATTCTTCTTACATGTCTGTTTTTACCTTCATGCAGCGTAATTTCCAGAAATGTTGTATTTGTTTTTTTGTCCATCGATATAATGTTGTAGGAAACGGCTTTTAATATGTCTTGTTCGGATTTTATTCCCTTTTTTAACTTGTTTAATTCTGTTTTCGATGGAATTCCTTTTATTTTTGCAACATATACTTTATCAATTTTATGCTTTGGATGCATTAACAAATTAGCAAATTCTCCGTCATTCGTTAAGAGAATTACTCCAGATGTATCATAATCTAATCTGCCTATTGGGAAAATACGTTCCTCTATTTCTTCTCCTAATAGGTCAGTAACTACTTTTCTTCCTTTCTCATCTTTCACACTAGAAATAACTCCACGTGGTTTAAATAATAAGTAATACACAGATGCTTCTTTTTCCAAAGGAACCCCATTAACCTCTACCTTATCATCAGTAGAAACTTTCGTACCGAGTGTTTGCACGACTTTTCCATTGACTTTTACCTTGCCATCAAGTATGAGTTGCTCTGCTTTTCTTCTTGACGTAACGCCACTTTGTGCAATTACCTTCTGTAATCTATCCTGATTGTTTGTCATATTATCACCTTGCTTTTTTTATTTAGCTCTTTTCGTATTGTTTGTTGCAATTGATGTAAACTTCTGCGTAACTTACCGTTCCGGAAAGACACTTCGCGCATCTTAGGGTGGCTGATGAGCCCGTGTCCGTGGAAAGCGAAGTATTCTGTCGGAGCGAATGGCAGCACATAGCATTCATAAGTGTGAGCGAGAGCTTCATGAAATGAATAGCTTTAGTCCAAAGTTTATATACTTTATGTCTATCTTATATCTAAGAAGCAACAACCTTTAGAAAACAACTTTTTATTTTCATACACAATAATAGCGCTAACTCATCGTTAACGCTACTTTTTCGCTTTACCCAAAGACAAGGGTAACGATTATGATAGATGCAATTATACCAATTAAATCTGCTAATAGTCCAACTTTTACTGCATATCTCATACGTTTAATACCAACTGCACCAAAATACACGGTAAGAATATACAAGGTCGTATCCGTACTTCCTTGCATTGTTGATGCTAATCTACCAATAAATGAATCTGGTCCATGTGTAGCGATTAGCTCTGTTGTAACGCCGAGCGCGGCATTTCCTGAAATAGGCCTAACTAGTCCTAATGGAACGATTTCCGGAGGTATTCCTATTGCAATTAAAAAAGGGGAGATAAGATTTATCAGTGCTTCCAGAGCACCTGAGCTTCTTAGAATGGAGATGGAAACCAACATCCCTACTAAAAAAGGAAGTAAAGAAAATGCCAATTTGACACCCTCTTTTCCTCCTTCAACAAATACTTCATATGTAGGGATTTTTTTCCAAGAGGCGGTTAATAGAACAATTAATAGAAAACTAGGAATCAGCCATGTACTGATTGCTGTAATTATCCCCATCATTCTTTCCTCCTAATAGATTGATAGTAAAATAGCCTGTCAAGGAGTAAAGCACACACTAAGGAAATTCCTGTAGCAACAATCGTTGTACCAACAATTTCAGTAGGTGATGCAGAATCATATTGCATACGTATAGCGATTACTGTAGTAGGAATAATTGTTATTCCCGCTGTATTTATCGCTAAGAAAGTTATCATGGATCTAGATGCCGTGTCAGATCCACTTAATTCTTTCATCTGTTCCATCGCTTTAATGCCCAGAGGAGTTGCAGCATTACCCAAGCCAAAAATATTGGCAGTGAAGTTTGATAAAATATAGCCTAGCGCTGGATGATCTTTCGGTATCTCAGGAAAAATCCTTACAACAACTGGTCTCATCACCTTTGTTAAAATCTTTAAAATGCCTGCTTCCTCAGCAACCTTCATTATTCCCAGCCAAAAAACCAATATACTAATTAGTCCGATCGATAACTTTACAGCCTCATTTGCACTTTCAAACAAGGCTTTATTTACTTCCTCCATTGTTCCATTGAACATCGCATAAACAATACCAACAATTGCCATAAAAGCCCAAATAAGATTCACCATAATAATTACATCCCTATTACTTTTTTATAGAATTGTATAATATCTGATACGAGACTATCTTCTTTCTCTGTTTCTATTTCTTTCGTATAAATTGGTGCTTCACTAATTTTTTCATCATGAAGGTAAAAAATAGCCTTCCCTATAATTCCCTCCCCTACTTCATCAAAGTTCTTTACTACATAGTTCTTTGTTGATACATCATTTACTTCCTGTTCTGTCAGTGGGTATTTGATGTCTTCATGGAAATAGCCCATCGTATTCTCACTTAAGTCAAGAATATTAAAATTGATTTCCCCTTGTTCTTGAAGGGAATCCAGTTCATAATTAGTAAAGCCATATTCAAACATGGAAATATGGTCTCTCCAATCGTCTGGTGCATCTAATGTTACAGCAATTAAGTTCATGCCATCTTTACTTGCTGATGACACTAACGTTCTTCCTGTTTTTTTCGTAAATCCAGTCTTACCGCCCGTACAATATTCGTACAATTGAGTTAATAATTTATTTTTATTCTGCCAAGCGTATGATCTGTTTTCCGACCTGTAAGAGGTTGTCCCTGTTATCTTCTTAAACGTGTCATTCTTCATTGCATATTGCATTAGAATAGCCATATCGTAGGCACTTGAGTAATGATTGTCTGAATCAAGACCATGCGGATTATCGAAGTGGGTATTTGTCATTCCTAACCATTTAGCTTTTTCATTCATTAAAAAAACAAATCCTTCTTCACTCCCACCGACATGTTCTGCAATAGCAACAGCAGCGTCATTTCCAGATCGTAGCATAAGCCCATATACTAAATCCTGAGTGGTGATTCTTTCGCCCTCTTCTAAATAGATAGAGGACCCTTCTGTATAGATTGCTTCTCTACTTACTTTTGCCTTTTCATCCATTTTACCCGACTCAATAGCAATAATTGCAGTCATAATCTTAGTAATGCTAGCGATTGACTGCTTCTCATGCGCTCCCTTTTCATATAAAACTCGTCCAGTTGATTGTTCTATTAATACAGCATTATTTGCGGATACACTAGGTGCAGCTTGTCCACTTATAGGGATAAATAATTGAAACATAAACACGATCATTATCATTGATACAATTTTCATTGTTGTAATCCTCCCGCGGATATGGTGTCAATTTATTTTATGCACATAGCTGGATGTTATGAATGATTTATGGAATCTTAACATCAACCTCATTCCGCGGAGTGATAATTTTTAGTCGTTATTTTAATATTTCTCCCATTTTAGATTGTTTGCATGGATGAAGCGATGGTTGACGTCTTCCCAGTTCACAATATTCCACCAATTTTCAATATACTTCTTTTTATCTGTTTGATACTGAAGATAATAGGCATGCTCCCATACATCAAGTACAAGTAACGGAATCGTGTCAGCTACAGAAAACAATTGATGTTTCTCTAGCGTTTGTATACCTAAGCGCCCACTTCTGGGATTCCAGAATAAAATAGCCCAACCAACACCTTCTACAGAATCTGCAGCATCAGAAAATTTCTTTTTAAAACTTTGCCATGAGTGAAAATCTTTTTCTATTTGTTTTTTTATTTCCTTGATTGGCCTTTTAGTAGAATGTGGCGTCATATTATTCCAAAAAATCGTATGCAAATAATGCCCCGAACCATTAAATGCCTGTTCTCTCAACCAATGCTTGATCAAAGCCCTATCCGTTTTATCAATATATAATGCCCTTTCTGCTTTATTTAAGCCATCAACATAGGATCTGTGGTGTTTATCATGGTGTAGACGCATGATTTCTTCACTTATATAAGGCTCAAGCGCATTATATTCGTATGGCAATGGTGGCAGGGAATGGTTACCATATGCAATACTCTTCCCGTTGCCTGCAAATACTTGAAAGACACTTCTTCCTTTTTCTTGTAAGGACTGTACTTCTACTCCCGTAATATTATCATTCCTTCTGATATCTTTAATTTCTGAACGAAAAGCATCGGTTTGCTCCATCCATGTATCAAGCTCTTGATCGGTAAGATTCGCAGCTAGCAACGTATTTTCCACATCATCTAACCAATGTTCTAATTCCAATAAATAGGAAACATATTTATTCATTTACATCACCCCTGGGTATCATATGCCTACCAGAGAAAATTCGTTCAAAAAAGACTCCTTACCGTATTTGTAAGAAGTCTTCATCCTTCGCTATTATTCATTTCATCAGTAAAACGGTTGAAAAATAAGTCTGCTTCTTGATTGATATCTTCCGTATCATCACTCTCTGGCAAGGGGGGTAATTCATCTAGTGAAGTCAGACCAAAGTAGGTTAAAAAGTCTTTATTCGTACCGTACAAAATAGGTCTGCCTACACTGTCTTTACGACCAACCTCTTCAATCAATAACCTTGCAAGTAATGTTTGCACAGGACGATCGCTTTTCACTCCTCTAATTTCTTCAATTTCCGTTTTTGTAATGGGTTGCCGATATGCAATAATTGCTAAGGTTTCTAATGCCGCCTGACTCATTCTTGTTGTTTGTGGGACTTCTAATAACCTTTTATAAAAGCTGCTATGTTCTGGTTTTGTCGTTAAATGAAGGATGTCATGTGACTCCATAATCATCATCCCACGATCCCGTCTTTCATAGTCAAATTTTAATTCTTCAAGAACATGCTTAGCTGTCTCCTCTGAAATTTCAATTATAGCACATACCTGTTTAAAGGAAATTCCTTCATCACCACTAGCAAAAAGTAATCCTTCCAATACTCCTTTTATTTCATCGATTTCCACTGCTATTCCTCCAAATAATAAACATATAATGTTTCGAAGTTATTCTTTTGCTTACAATCAACTTCTTTCGATTTCATAAGTTCTAATAATGCCATGAATGTAATAACGATATGTGATCTCGATGGATATGGAAACAAGTCATCAAATGCCACCCCGACTTTTGAAGCTTTTACCGTTTCTAATACATCTTTCATTCTTTGTTCTATTGGAATCTCTACACGACTTATTTTTGTATCTAGCGGTTGATTCCAGCTTTTTCTCTCAAACATTTTACCAAGCGCACTTAACATATCGTATACAGACACATCACCTTTACGAACAGGTTGTTTCTCTATAGAAAGATTATCAAAAACAGTTGGAGAACGGGTAAATATTTGATTTGCCTCCATTTCTTTTTCTTTAAACTTCACCGCAGCCTCTTTAAACTTTCTATATTCAATAAGGCGTTTCATTAGCTCGTCCCTTGGATCTTCCATATATTCATCAGATTCATCTAAAATTTCTTGTTTTGGTAGCAACATTTGACTTTTAATCGCAACTAAGCTTGCTGCCATTACGAGATACTCACTGGCGATGTTCAATTCTAATCTTTGCATTGTATGCACATAATCCATATATTGATGTGTAATCTCCGCCATCGGTATGTCATATATGTCAATTTCATATTTATTGATCAAATGTAGAAGCAAATCAAGCGGGCCTTCAAATGCATCTAATTTAACTTGATATGCCTGATTCATTCATTTCGTCCTCTCAAATTCTAAATATCTACAGCAAACGCCTATACAATGTGAAGCAGGCAGGCATACGTTATTAACGTAAGATAAATGTTATTATAAAACATTTATGTAAAGAAAAAAAAGGAGGAATTTCATTATGAGTCAAGGTTATAATGGAGGATTCGCGTTAATCGTTGTATTGTTTATTCTGTTAATCATTGTTGGTGCAGCTTGGTTCTAAGATAGATGACATGTAATATTCATATAGTCAGGTTCTAGGTCCTGGCTATTTTATTTTTAAAATATGCACCATGTAAAAGCCAGCCCTTTTTATGGGCTGGCTTTTTTACTGTTCTTCCATTTCTAATTCAGTATCTTTACATCTTTTGTAAAAATCTTCTACTTCGGTACTTGCAAGAACAGTATATTTATTTTGATATTGACCTTTAAGCTCTATAATCATTCTCTTACCGATACCCATATTTCTATAAGATGGATTGACAGAAATGTGTTGTATGATTACATTTGTGTCATCTTCCATTCTTAAACCAATAATTCCTATTACATCATCTACTTCTTTCCATAGATACAGATGCCAATTGGGATTCGTCTCATATTCTTTTATCAGTTGCTGCAATTTTTTTACATCTTTCTTTACTTCTGGCATGAAAGATAATAAACCCATTGCAATTTTTTCTAAATTCTTTTTAAAACGAATTAACATAAAGACCCCTCTTAATAAAAAGCTACTAAATCACTCAAGATATTCCTGAGTCATCTAGCTATACGTTCCAAGATGTATATATCTATTTATTACACTAATTATAACGTTTGTCAAATAGTAGCAAGCAACAAGCCGTAATACGGTATTCTTAATATGACCTATCTAACACATACGACATTTATCATAAGATGTTGTTCGTTCTTGCCTCTTTATAAATAGTATATCCATCCGTATGTTTCTCTCTCCATTTAAATGGGATCATATTAACAATTGCAAGCCATAAATTAAACCAGAAAGCAAGCTCTAGATATATATTTGGAATTACTCCATATAATATGTACAGAAGTATAACGATGATACCATTTGTTAAAGGACCCATTAAAGCAATAAAAATTTTCTCATATGCTGTATAAGGATTTTCCCTCGTGCTAACTGTATATGCCCCAAGGAAGAATTGCCTGTTAACATACGTATTAATTTTCTCATTCGAAAGATGAATCATCTGTTTACCTTTACCAATTGTTATATGGATCATATCAGCTTTTACAAGATTTGCAGCTAATGCATGCCCAAGTTCATGGAAGTAGGTGCTAGCAGGTGCTGCAATAAATACAAGATAAAGTGCTAAGAGTAGAATTTCCATCTTTTCTTAACAAAAGATTACTCTGAGTCGACTCTAATTTCCTTCATTACGTCCCCATTTGTCATTGCTTTGGCATGTTCAATACCTGATGTAACTTGTCCAAATACAGTGTGAACACCATTTAAATGAGGTTGAGGCTCATGTACGATAAAGAATTGAGAGCTTCCAGTATCTCGTCCAGCATGTGCCATGGATAAAGAGCCTTCTACGTGTTTATGTGGGTTACCTTCTGTTTCACATTTAATTGTATAACCAGCGCTACCTGTTCCATTGCCAATTGGGCAGCCACCTTGACTTACAAAACCAGGAATCACACGGTGGAAAGTTAAACCATCATAAAAATGCTCATTTGCTAATTTTTCAAAATTAGCTACCGTTCCTGGCGCTTCATTTGGATATAATTCAAACTCTATTTTATTACCATTTTCTAATAAGATGTAACCTGTTTTAGACATACATATAAACTCCTTCTTTTACAAAATAGATACAAACTCCTGCTCATTTTAACATTTAACGGTTTGTTTTTAAAGTAATCTATACGTAAGATAAGTCATTTTTTGTGATATCTTCATTCGTTTCTCTTTTTACAACTAATTTATCTTCGCCATTTTCTACAAATACGATAGCTGGTTTTGGAAGGCGATTATAGTGACTTGCCATGGAGTAACCATAAGCCCCTGTCGAGAAGACTGCAAGAATATCGCGGTATTCCACTTTAGGGACAGGAAGATCCCAAATGAGCATATCCCCGGATTCACAACATTTACCAGCAACAGAAACTTCATCCGTAGCTTGTTGATTTACCTTGTTAGCAACAACCGCATCGTATTTCGCTTGGTATAATGCTGGTCTAATGTTATCGGTCATGCCACCATCCACCGAAATATAATTACGAATTCCAGGTATATTTTTCATTGCACCAACAGTGTACAATGTAATCCCTGCATTACCAACGATTGATCTACCTGGTTCAATCCAGATTTCAGGCATCGGAATATCCATTTCCTGAACATGTTGCTTAACCGCTTGCACTAACCCTTCTACATATGTTTGGTGAGGCAGAGGTTCATCTTCCTTCGTGTAACGGATACCAAATCCACCACCCAAATTTAATACTTCAGGTGTATAATCATATTGTATTTTCCATTTTATAAGTTCATTAAATAATAAATCTGTCGCTACTTTAAACCCTTCTGTTTCGAATATTTGTGACCCAATATGGCAATGTAATCCCATGAAGTGCATATGTTCCTGCTTTTCTATAAGCCTAAATGCTTCTTCAGCCTGCCCGTTTTGAAGATCAAAGCCAAACTTTGAGTCTTCGTTTCCTGTCATGATATATTCATGTGTATGGGATTCAACACCTGGTGTCACTCTCATGAGCACACTTACTTTTTTACCTGAGTCTTTTGCAATTTGGCTAATTAAATCTATATCATAGAAGTTATCAACTACAATACAACCGATATCGTTTTTAATGGCCATCGAAATTTCCCGAGGGCTCTTATTATTACCATGTAGATGTATTCTATCTGTAGGAAAGTCTGCTTGTAGTGCAGTGTACAACTCTCCTTCTGAGACGACATCTAGACATAGATTTTCTTGCTTCGCCACTTGTAACATCGCAATTGATGAGAATGCCTTACTTGCATACGCTACCTTTGCTGTCACATTTAAAGCTTCAAATGATTGCACAAACGCTCGAGCGTTATTTCTTATCATCGATACATCATACACATATAGTGGCGTACCATATTTCTCAGCAAGCATAACTGTATCTAATCCACCTATTTCTAAATGTCCACTCTCATTTACTGTAAATGGATGGTGATTAATTATCATAATCTATTATCCCCCCTGGATTAACGAATAAAAATACTTTACCATATGGAGAAAAAAAGTGAAAGAGCCAACTTTAAGGTTAGCTCTTTTTAATTGGTTGTCTATAGTTATTTTTCGGGTGAACCATACTTGGTCTTGTATTCGTATACGGAACAGGAATACGAAATAGTATTTGCAACATTGCCTTTCCATTAAACGGAATAAAAGGCCATAGGAAAGGTGTTTTTAAAGACTTTAAATTCATTAGATAAATAACATGTATTAAGAAGCTGACTACAAAACCGATCAAACCGAAGACACCAGTTGAAATGATTAAAAATAATCCTGTTAGTTTATTCGCAACACTTAACTCATAACTTGGTGTTACGTAAGAACCAACTGCACTGATCGCAACATACAAAATAACTTCAGGACTGAACATTCCAACATCAATTGCAATTTGACCGATTAATACTGCCGCTATTAAACCCATCGAGGTAGAGAGTGGTGTTGGTGTATGAATAGCGGCCATTCTGAGAAATTCGATACCTACCTCCGCTAAAATAATTTGAATCATAATTGGAATGTTTCCTTCTTCATTTGGACCAATAAATGCTAATTCCTTTGGAAGTAAGGTAGGATCCATTACAAACAGGAGCCATAAAGGCAACAAATACATAGAAGAAAGTACACCTAAAAATCGGATAAACCGAATAAACGTACCTACTGTAGGCGTTTGGCGGAATTCCTCTGCATGTTGCAAATGATGAAAAAAAGTAGTAGGCAAAATGATCGCACTTGGTGATGTATCTACCATTACAATAACATGTCCTTCTAAAAGATGACTTGCTGCAACATCTGGTCTTTCTGTATATCGTACTAATGGATAATGATTCCATTTACGATCAATAAAAAACTCATCAATTGTCTTATCAGCCATGGAAACGCCATCGATATCAATTGCATCTATTCTGTCTTTAATATAGGTAACAAGGCCATCATCTGCAATATCTTGCACATAACTAATACAAACATCGGTCTTTGAGCGCTCTCCAACTTTAAGCATTTCATGCCTTAGTCTTTCATCTCGAATCCTTCTTCTTGTAAGGGCTGTATTTTCTATAATATTCTCTGTGAATCCATCTCTGGAACCTCTAATTACTTTTTCCGTATCAGGTTCCTGGGGAGTTCTGCCTGGATAACTTCTTACATCAACAACAAGTGCATGCCTATCCCCGTCAACAAAAACGATGACTAATCCAGAAAGTAATTGATCCACCACTTCATCCATTGTTTCCAGTGGATCTACTTGCTGATGTACCAATCGATTTTCAACAATCTCAGGAAGCTTCCTAGCGTTACTTTCTGAATCATTAATATCTACGAGTTGCTTTAATAACTCTTGGATAACTGAAGCATCGCATAAACCTGTCACATAATATAATTGTACCTTCTTTTTAAGTAATATAATTTCACGAAAACCTACATCGAATGAAACGCCAATACCAAGCTTTTCTTCCATATACGATTGATTTTGCATAATATTAGATGAAACTGGAATTTCATTCTTTTGTTTCGTTTTTGCCATGATGATTCACTCCACTCTTTACAGCTTAACAAAGAATAGCCATTGAAATAATGAACCGATAACCTTACCAAAGACAATGGCCATTAATAATATCAGTAGACTCTTCTCCACTCTTATCCTTTTTGTAAGGATTGGATAAACGTTTAAAACTTCCGTTAGGGCGGCAGCTAACATACCATTAAAGATTCCATGAAATAATCCCCAAATTACTAAAACAATATATGGTTGTCCAAAATTCACATCAGCAAAAGAGAAATAGGAACCCATTAATAATCCCAAAACAACACATGCACTATACACTTTTATCAATGATTCCGTTCTCGTTAATTGAATTAATCTAGGTATAATACCCAGCACGGTTATAAATGCGACAAAGCCACCACCAACAGCAAGACCCCCACTAAAACCGATAATTATTTGTAGAAATTTAACGACTAGGTTTTCGACCATTTATTTTATTTTCGTTATAATTTAAATAGTTATCGAGGTCTTGTTGATAATTAAAAATTTCCACTTCTAGTGGGCTTGGTTCTTCGTTAAACCGCTTACTAAACCAATGATTAAAAAACAATAGTGTACCTAGTCCTAAACCGAGGGAATAAGGGATTTGTATCCACAGAGGAAATTCATTTTCCTCTCCCGTTAATAAATAATGCAGTTTTTGTTGCACAGGCTGCATGCTAACATCATAGTGGAAGTTCATAATCGTCATTGCAGTACCAATAAATAAGAGCAACCAGACACAAGCAACAATAAACGGCGATGTGGCTTTTTTCTCTTTTACCACTCTTATTATGGTTTGATTCTCCCCAACGAGCTGAATCTCCACATCCTTATATAAATGTGTTAAATGTTCAATGATCAAAAAGCTATCAATCACTACAAGATTTTTATCCTTTTTTGTGACACGGTAAATGGAAGTACTCTCCAATTCTTGTTTCCGTGTGCTTTCTGATGTCGTTATAAATGCAATATCCTTTAGCTTCAGTTCACGCATTTCATCAAGTACAACACTTTTTTTCATCCGTAAATATACAAGGTTTGCCACCAGTAATCCCATCCTCTATTATTTCTGTACGCTTAGTATTGGTTAGGAACACAATTTTTATCAGGAAAAAGTAGAAAACTTCGGTTTAGCCAGGCCTTTCGGTGACAGCCTTCGTTGCACTTATGTAGATAAGAAAATATTTATACTTTCTTTATCTAACCAAAAAAAATCACCACGTGAGTGATGATTTTTTGGTTTGAAGCAAAATAAATTATGGGTCCATGTTTATTTTCATTTCTTTTAGTATTTTTTTCTCTAGCCTAGACACCTGTACTTGAGAAATTCCTAATCTTAAAGCGACTTCGGTTTGCGTTTGGTCTTTATAATACCGTAAATAGATAATTAAACGTTCTCTCTCGTTTAACGATTTGATAGCTTCTTGAAGGGTCAATTTATCAAACCATTTGGTATCCTGGTCAGCTATTTGGTCTAATAATGTAATTGGATCTCCATCATTTTCAAAAACCGTTTCATGAATGGAATGTGGAGACTTTGAAGCTTCTTGCGCATGAACCACCTCTTCAGGTGTAATTTCCAGAGCTTCAGCAATTTCATTAATTGTTGGTGAACGACCAAATTGTTTCGTTAATTCATCCTTTTTTCTCCTAATTTTATTGCCTACTTCTTTTAAGGAACGACTAACCTTTACACTGCCATCATCCCTAATAAACCGTTGGATTTCTCCGATTATCATCGGAACAGCATACGTAGAAAACCTAACATCATAAGAAAGATCAAACTTATCGATTGATTTAATTAGACCAATACTACCAATTTGGAATAAGTCATCTGGATCATATCCTCGATTGATAAACCGTTGAACAACTGACCAAACTAGTCGGATATTCCTTTCAACCAATATATCTCTAGCCGCCTTATCCCCATGTTGACTTCTATAAATGTACTCTTTAACCTGCTCATCTTTTAAGGCCTCTTCACCTTTATTTTTTTTCACATTAACATTCATAGGCATTCCCTAACTATAAACCGTTTTTGTTTTTACTAATTGCTTTGACAAATGTAATGTCGTACCTTGGGTTGGGGAAGAGATGACCTCTATTTGATCCATAAAATTTTCGATAATTGTGAATCCCATTCCAGATCTTTCTAATTCTGGTTTCGATGTGTATAATGGTTCTCTTGCTTTATCAATATCACTTATACCAATACCATCATCTTTAATTGTCAACTCAATATCACCATCGTTAATCACACATTTAATATAAACCTTATGATTAGGCTCATTATTATAACCATGGATGATTGCATTCGTTACAGCCTCAGATACGACTGTCTTGATTTCCGTTAGTTCATCCATTGTCGGATCCAATTGTGTAATAAACGCAGCGACAGTTACCCTAGCAAATGCTTCGTTTTCACTTTTACTTGAAAATTCAACAAACATTTCATTTCTCATGAAGCCACCCCCAACGTTTCTAATGCAAATGCCTCATTCTCTTCAAGACGGACAATTTTAAACAAACCTGACATCTCAAACAAACGTTTGATTTGAGGAGAAACAGAACAAACAACCATTTCTCCACCAAGTTGTAATACTTCTTTATATCTTCCTAAAACCACACCTAATCCAGAACTGTCCATAAAAGTAACCTCTTCAAGATTTAGAATGACGTGTTTTACAGGAGTTGTATACATCATATCTTTCCATTTATCTCGTAGGCTTTCTGCCCCGTGATGATCGATTTCCCCAGAAAGCCGAACAATCAATACCTCTTCTTTTACGTCAAATATCGAATGAAGCCCCATTAATCTTTTCCTCCTCAGAATTTGATGTATATGTCTATTTCTTTATACAGCGAATAGATTCCTGCATCATCGACAAAAGAAGTACTTTTTCTTTAAAAAAAGTAGAAATTATCTATATTTCGCCATTTCTTGTACCGTCCTCTTTAACAATGTGAAATAAGATGCGTTTTGTACATCTTCATTAACCGTTAGGGGAACTTCCGAAAGTATTTCGTCCCCGTTTTTTATTGTTAATAATCCTACGATATCCCCTTTATTAATTGGTAGAGACAAGTTTTCTTCTAGGTTTATTTCCTTTGTGATATTGTCAGTAACATCACCTTTATTATGTATCGTACTTACCGATTCAGAAACAACAACATCAACGTTCCTTTTTTCAGATTTTAATAGGTCTAAATTAGCTACAACATCATCTTTACTGAATATTTTTTCTGTTTTATATTGACTGAAGGCGTAGTCTAACATGCCTGAAACAATCGCATTTCTTTCTTTTGTCGTTTCAGCACCCATAACAACAGCAACTACACGCATGTCATCCTTTTTGGCAGTTGCAGTCAAACAGTATTTTGCTTCACTTGTATAGCCCGTTTTTAAACCATCGACCCCAGTATAAAAACGAACCAATTTATTCGTATTTACTAACCAAAATTCATCATCTGTTCCTTTGCGTAAATAATCCTCGTAAATCGATGTGTAATTTGTTATATCTTCATACTTTAGTAATTCCTTGGCAATCATTGCCATGTCATAGGCAGTGCTGTAATGGTCCTCTGCTGGTAAACCAGTCGTGTTCTGGAATTTAGTGTTTTCAAGTCCTAATTCTTTTACCTTTTCATTCATTTTCCCGACAAAGGCTTCTTCACTACCTGCAATTCTTTCTGCTAATGCGACGCTAGCATCATTACCCGAAGCTACTGCAACCCCTTTTAATAGATCATCTACAACCATCTCTTCCCCTGCTTCAAGGAAAATTTGTGAGCCACCCATTGAAGCTGCTCGTTCACTGACACGTACCATCTCATCTTTTTTAAGATTTCCTTTATCAATTTCCTCCATGATTAATAGTAATGTCATTAATTTCGTCATACTTGCAGGTGGCAGTACATCATGGGAATTTTTATCAAATAAAATTGCTCCTGTATCTCGCTCAATGAGTATTGCCGACTTCGCGTCTTCTGCTAGATTTATGGATTCATTCTTGCTTTCTTTACCTTCCTCCCCAAAAACAGTTGTTGCTGAAATTAGTACAAATGAAAATACCATGCTAGCTATTAGAATATATTTTTTCATAGTTTTACCCTCCAACAATCAATATAATGTAAGGATTCCCAGAAGGATGTTTTAATATACCCTGATAGATGAAAAAGAACACATGTTAAAATGTGCTCTTTTATATATATCATTATTTCGTTATTGTTCCATAAATTAATGGCGGTGCTTCTATTTTTCCAGTTGAAATTTCTATGTTTTGATAGAGCAATTCTTTGACATCATCAATTGCCTCGCTGTTCGCATGAATAGTTAACAATGCCTCACCTTGTTTAACATCATCACCAATCTTTTTATGCAATACAATTCCGACAGCCAAATCAATTTCCGACTCTTTCGTTGCTCTACCAGCACCAAGCATCATTGCTGCTGTACCAATTTCATCTGCAACGATTTTAGAAACTGTTCCAGAGACTTTAGCAGGTAATTCTACTTGATAGGAAGCTTGGGGTAAAGTATCTGGTTGATCCACCACACTCGTATCTCCGCCCTGCGATCCTAGAAAAAGCTTAAATTGTTCAAGTGCCTTACCGTTTTTCAAGTTTTCTTCCAGTTTTTTTCGTGCTTCTTCCGTACTAGTAGCCTGATTCGCTAGAACAACCATGTGACTTGCAAGAACGAGACATAATTCCGTTAAGTCTTTCGGTCCGTTTCCTTGTAATGTCGCAATTGCCTCTTTAACTTCTAACGCATTTCCTATTGCAAACCCAAGTGGTTGGTTCATATCTGAAATAATTGCTATCGTGTTTCTTCCAACCTGCTGACCAATCGAAACCATCGCACTTGCAAGCTTCTCAGAATCCTCAAGCTCCTTCATAAATGCACCAGAACCTGTTTTTACATCTAATACAATCGCGTCAGCACCAGCAGCAATTTTTTTACTCATAATTGAGCTTGCAATAAGCGGGATCGAATTAACGGTTGCTGTTACATCTCTTAGACTGTATAATTTCTTGTCTGCAGGCGTTAAGTTACCTGATTGGCCAATTACAGCAACTTTGTTCTTATTAACAAGTTCAATAAATTCATCATTTGTTATTTCAACATGAAAACCGGGAATCGATTCAAGTTTATCAATGGTACCACCTGTATGACCAAGTCCTCTGCCACTCATTTTAGCGATGGGTACTCCAACAGATGCAACGAGTGGTGCGAGAATAAGTGTTGTTGTATCGCCCACTCCACCTGTGGAATGCTTATCAACCTTTACTCCTTCAATTTGCGCTAAATCTATTTGGTCACCTGACTCAACCATAACTTTTGTTAGACTAGCACGTTCCCCGTCTGTCATGTCATTGAAATAAATAGCCATCAACAACGCACTTACTTGATAATCTGGAATTTCATCTTTTGTATAGCCATTAATAAAAAATTGAATCTCGGTTTCTGTTAATTCTTGACCGTCTCTTTTCTTTTCGATAATGTCATACATTCTCATATTTATCACCTATTTTATGTTAGTTGGTATCGTTTCAATAATCTTTTTCACAAATGCTAGAAAATTTCCCCTCACTTTATCGGTCGTTTCCATTACTTCTGAATGTGTTAACGGTTGATCCAATATTCCCGCTGTCATGTTAGAAATGCATGAAATACCTAATACACGTAGACCAGCGTGATTAGCTACAATAACTTCTGGTACCGTGGACATTCCTACTGCGTCACCACCCAACATTCTTACTTCAGCTGGTGTTTCGTAGCTTGGACCAGTATTTCCAACGTAGACACCTTTTTGCACCTTTAGGATCAATGCTTTTGCTGCATCCTCTGCATGGCCAATGTAGGCCTTATTGTAGCTTTCCGACATATCTGGAAAGCGTGCTCCGAGTTTATCATCATTTTTTCCAATGAGGGGATTTGTACCCCCTTTATGACCAGCAACAGTGGATTGAGGAAAATGTGGAATATCCTGATAAGGAATAATGGTTGGATTTTCTATTTCATCCGCTAACACACCTAATCCTGATGCTAATATAAGACCAATCGTTGGGACATTGTTAATTTTTTGTTTAATAAATTCACTAGCTTCTCTACTCGCTAATCTGTCCATTTGTACATTTCCCTCTTAATTTAGTAAAAGGCATAATCGTAATTTTTTGTTGTGTACTTCTTAGTTGATATAAAATGCGCAGTAACTGGAGAAAAAGTATGTCCTACCGTTCCGGCAATACACTTCGCTTTCCGTGGGCGGCTGGTGAGCCTCCTTCGTGCTAACGCACTACGTAGTCTCACCTAGGCCTGTCCTCCCACAGGAGTCTACGTGTATTGCCTCCACTAGGATTGTGCTATTCAACTTACTAATAATATTATTGCTAGTATGTGGTTGATTGGAGCGGAGGGTAGCCAGTCGACTCCTGCGGGAAAAGCACGTGTCTGAAGACTCCAGAAGAAGCGCTCTTTGCTTCTTTGGAGGCTGAGGCCGTGCCCGCGGAAAGCGTACTGGCTGCCCAGAGCGGAAATCAACAAAGCACTTACTGCGCATTTTATATCGATTACGTCATAGTTTAGTCTTGGGTAAACAGTCTTCTTATATTCCTTTTAGAAAACTTGTACCAAATTCTGGCATTTCTACTCCGAAATTGTCAGCAATTGTTGCACCTATGTCTGCAAATGTTTTTCGAATTGGTAGTTCTTTTCCTTTCTCTACATTCACATGATGCACTAATAGTGGTACGTATTCACGGGTATGATCTGTTCCATGGTGAATGGGATCATTTCCGTGATCAGCTGTAATGATTAATAAGTCATCTTCCTTTAGTAATGGAAGAACCTCTGATAATCGTTTATCATATTGTTCTAACGCTTCCCCGTATCCAATCGGATTACGGCGATGACCATATTTCGCATCAAAATCAACCAAATTTAAAAAGCTTATTCCTGAAAAGTCCTTGTTCATGGACTCAACTAATTTGGTCATTCCATCATCATTATCGACCGTTCTAACCTGTTCTGTTACACCTTCTCCATCATAAATGTCGGATATTTTCCCTAAAGCAATCACATCTAAATCATTATCCTTTAACGTATTCATAACTGTTCTACCGAATGGTTTCAGTGCGTAATCATGTCGATTTGAAGTTCGTTCATATGCGCCTGGCTTCCCAATAAACGGACGAGCAATCACACGCCCTACCATATATTTCTCATCCAATGTTAGTTCTCTCGCTATTTCACAAATACGATATTGTTCATCTAATGGAACAATATCTTCGTGTGCAGCAATTTGCAATACAGAATCGGCTGATGTATAGACAATTAATGCCCCAGTCTTCATATGTTCCGCGCCAAGCTCATCAAGAATGGCCGTACCTGAAGCAGGTTTATTCCCAATAATCTTACGTCCTGTCCTCTCCTCTAGTTCATCAATTAATTCCGGTGGGAACCCATCTGGAAAGGTTTGAAACGGTTGTTTAATATGTAAACCCATTATTTCCCAATGTCCAGTCATGGTGTCCTTGCCATTGGATGCTTCTTGCATTTTTGTATAGTGTGCTTTTGGTTTCTCTGCTTTTTCAACACCTTGAATTTCCCGAATATTACTTAGGCCTAATTTGGCCATATTCGGCATCTCTAACCCGTTCATCGCTTCAGCAATGTGTCCTAAAGTATCTGCACCTTCATCATTAAATGCTTTCGCATCAGGAGCTTCTCCAATTCCAACAGAATCCATTACAATTAAAAATATCCTTTTAAATTTATGCATCTTAAAACCTCCTACAATTATAATCCCTAATAAGTGCGTAACTATGTATGAAAATCTATTTTAAGAGGTTGTTCAAATAGTCCGGTAAAAAAACATTGAGAAAGTGGAACTTCGACGTTTAACACGTACTGTGTTAAACGTCGAAGTCACTATATATGCTAAAGGAATCTAGTTGATTTTCCTTGCCTTTATTCACGTATTAAATGACGTTCTGCCCATCAAAGTTACTCCATCACTTACTTCTCGGCCCTTTTTATTTTCCTTTTGAACACACACTTTTATGGAATTAAGCTCTAGGATGATAAGCTTTATACATATCTTTTAATCTAGTTTTTGTAACATGGGTATAAATTTGTGTCGTAGAAATATCTTCATGACCGAGCATTTCTTGGACGATACGTAAGTCAGCTCCATTTTCTAATAAATGTGTAGCAAAGGAGTGCCTTAATGTATGCGGTGTAATTTTTTTCTTAATCCCAGCATCCAGCGTTACCTTTTTTAATATTTTCCAAAATCCTTGTCTTGATAAAGCTCTGCCATGTTGATTTACAAATAATGCAGATTCTGTTTTTTGCTTAACGAGTTCAGGTCTTGCTTGCTCTATGTATTTTTCCACAGCCTTAATCGCAACATTTCCAATAGGTACAATTCTTTCTTTTGAACCTTTCCCAAAACATTGTAAAAACCCCATTGTCAAATGTAAGTCACTTATCTTTAGTGCGATTAGTTCGCTAACACGTAACCCAGTAGCATACATTAATTCAAGCATCGCTTTATTACGTACTGTTAAAGGTGAATGTTCATTTATAGTAAGTAAGCGTTCTACCTCTTCTTGTGACATCACATCTGGTAGCTTACGTTCCTTTTTGGGAAGTTCTATATGTAAACTTGGGTCATTTTGGACAAGCTGCTCACGTACTAGAAATTGGTGAAATGAACGAATAGATGAGATATGCCTTGATATCGTGGCGGTGGATTTGCCATCGTCTTTCAGCATATATAGAAACCCAACAATATCTTTTCTTGTAACCGTATCCCATGAAGATTTTTGAATAACCTTATCAAGATAATGAATATATTCATTTAAGTCACGTTTATAGGATTTTAATGTGTTGTCTGACAATCCCTTCTCAATCTGTAAAAAATGAAAATAATCCTCCAGCGCTTCTGTAAGCATCAACCTTACTCCCCTAATCGAAATAATATATTAAATCTGTCTATGACACGTTGGTCTGAATGAAACACTTTAACAGATGGACCCTCTGGCTCATCATAACGATGGTAGTTCTCATACTCGGCATGCATCATACGAAGACCAAAGTAAAATAAACATGTACAAATGGTAAAGATGACAAATACTTTAATTGTATCCCATATTAATTGTTTCATATAGGTCATATCTCCTCATGAATGATTAGTAGTTTCCTACTCTAAGATATGCCAAATCGGAATAACAATATACATGCTGTTTTCGATAATTACCAATTTCCTGTTAACTAGAATGTACGCTTTTTCTCACTAAATGTAAAACACCTGAACATGTACAACGCTCTATATTTATGAGTGCAATCACAATTTAGGTGTTTGATCTCCACAATCCTAGATCTTTTTCAAAAATAAAAGCCTCTTTCCGAATCGAAAAAAGGCGAACTAGCATTTTATCATGTCAAATAAGATAGGAGAAGTGTGAACATCTATCTTATATTTCATTTGTTTCTTTTACCTTCACTGGCACTTCCTGGCAGTTTTTACATATTCCATGAAACGTTAATCGGTGATCTTTTACCTCGAAACCCCAATCTTTTTGTACGATTTTTTCAACATCTTCTAGTAAATCATTTTCAATTTCTTCAACCGAACCACACTGTGTGCAAACTAAATGATGATGAAAATGTTTCGCACCTTCTTTTCTTAAATCATAACGAGAGACTCCATCACCAAAATTAATTTTATCAACTATTTTCAATTCAGAAAGCAACTCTAGTGTACGATATACCGTAGCTAAACCAATTTCAGGTGCTTTTTCTTTCACTAATAAGTAAACATCCTCCGCACTTAGATGATCTTCCTCTCGCTCTAGTAATACTCTTAACGTAGCTTCTCTTTGCGGAGTTAACTTATAGCTTTGTGAGTGTAATTGCTTTTTTATTCGCTCGATTCGATGTTCCACAACAGATCGCCTCCCTCATATCCCACCTTTAATTATATGCACCGATAAAACACGTGTCAAAGTATATTATCACTTTATATTTATAATAATTATAATATAAAACTCATTATTGATAAAGTGATTTGATATAGGAGACCATTGACCCATTTGCTACATAAGCTTCAATACCTGATGCAATAAAGGATGCAATTAATAATAGTAAAAAAATGACGACATATTGTCCAAATGGTTGAAAAATAGCACCAGACGGCCGTTTTGAGAATAGCTTATTTAATAGTGTCAACGAGAAAATCATGGAAAGACTACCTGCAATTATGTAGATTGGAATAATGATTAAATTCTGCGGAGCGATAGAAAATGTTGCAAGAAATAGCCCTGACCAATCTAGTTGATTTACTAGAAATCCTACAGAAAAGCCTACTACTAGCCCCTTCACATATATTAGTACCCATACAACTGGAAGACCAATTACCGATAAGCCTAATATGAACAATAATAAAAGATATTTCACATGATAAAGAAAACTTTCCTTTAATATAATTACATTATCGATTGTCTGTCCTTCTACAATCTGTTTAAAAAAACGTTCCAGATAGAAAAACAATTCTTGCCTTTGTATAAAGTTCATACTGTTAACGATAATCGCACCAAAAATAATACCAGTTAAAAACAAAATAACCATAAATAAATAGATTGTGGCATGCTCTTTTATATGATTCTCAACAAAACTTTTATTACGATTATACATTGGAATCCTCCATTCTAAAGAAGATATCTATAGTTAAAACTATGAAGAATTCCAAATAATAATACCAAAAATCTACTAAAAATAATTTTAATTAGGAGATATTGTTCCGTATTTCCCGCCACCACCAGCATTTACTTTCAATTTTCCCTCTCTCATATCAATAATAGCATGTGCTAGTTTTTCGGAAACAACTGCTAACAATTCTTCAAATGGCGCATGATGGATGACATTCATTTCTGTTTGAAATCGCTCTAGTAACTTCCCGTAAGTTTTCGGTCCAAGAGTAGGTAAATATTCTAATGGAACCTGATATAAATAAGGCGGCCTGCTTACATCATTTACCTCTATATCCTTTAACTCTTGAATACGGTCAAACACGCCTTTAATAATTGTTTTTGATCCACAATTTGGGCATTGTTTTACATCTGTCCTGAGCTCGGTAAGGCAATGATTACATACGGTCGTATGGTATTTCCCTAGCCTTGGGTTCATGCCAAAGTTTTGCTTAATAGACCTGCCATAGGCATGATGTAGTGCGAAGTAAAATTCTTTAAATGAAGGCTCTTCCATGTAGATCTCCTGGTATTCACGGCCGATTTTCGCAAGCGAATGTGCATCAGAATTCGTTACAAATGTAAATTGATGTAACTCACTTATTTGATCAGCCATTTCGGTGTCTGAGCTTAAACCTAGTTCAATTCCATCGATTAAATCTTTATCAAAGACTTCGGTTAAAGACTTCTTTACCCCTTTACCATAAAGACTTTTAAACGGCGTAAACACATGAGCTGGGATAAAAATACCTTCTAACTCTTTTACTTTATACTGTAATTCTTTAGCGGATCCATAGTATCTTTGGGAGCTAAGTGTAATGTTTTTCATTTTTGTCGTTAGCCACTCCGAAAAGTACCCCATATTTTCAAGTGTAGGCAAGTAACATAGGACATGAATCGGACCATGACAGTTTTCATCATAGATTTCAATCTCTGATCCCAAAAGTAATGTAGCTTTCTCAAAGCGGATACCACCATCTACTAACTCATAGGCTTCACCCTTGGCTACTAATTGTTTGATTTCTTGTTGTACAGCTGGTGCATGACAATCAATCACACCAATGAGATCAATTCCCTTATTTCGACTAGATTCTTTAAGTATATTTGTTAATGTTAATGTTTTAGCTCCTGTTATTTTCACTGGTTTATTATACATATCACGTCCGATATGTATATGCATATCAGTAAAATAGGTATTCAATCTATTCCCTACCTCCCTAATGCATGTAAATATAATACAGCATAGTTTGTTTTTGCATCATGTATTCTTTCCTCTGCCACATAATCCTTTGCTTCATCTAATGTTAGTTCAATCACTTCGACAAATTCATCTTCATCCAAAGATTTTGGTTCCTTTAATTTCACCAGTTCATCTGTGATGTATAAGTGAAGTAACTCGTCTGCAAATCCTGGTGAAGTATAGAATGACGTAACAAAGTGAAGACCATTTGTAGTATACCCAGTTTCCTCTTCTAATTCACGAATCGCAGCTGCAATTGGGTGTTCACCAGGTTCTAATTTACCAGCTGGTATTTCAATAATTGACTTCTCTAATGCTTTTCGATATTGTTCAACAAACACAATTTTATTTTCTTCCGTGATTGCAATTACCGCAACTGCGCCAGGATGTTTGATCAGTTCTCGCTTCGAAGTTTCCCCATTAGGAAGGGTAACTTCATCCACCCGTAGATTGACAACGTTCCCTTCAAATATCTGTTCACTATTGATTGTTTTTTCTTCAAACTTTTTCATATGTATCTCCCTCATCTAATTGTATTGATTTTATTTTACCATAAGTAAAACCTTTAGGTCAGTTCGCATTCATAGTTTGTTTCGTTGGTTTTGAGTAGAGAGTTGATATAGAATAAAAATAACAAATGTTCTTTTCATACTGTTTTTTCGTTATTTCTATAAAATGCAAAGTAATATAGGGATATACAAAGTCATACCGTTCTGGAAACACACTTCGCTTTTGCGGGAGGCTGGTGAGCCTCCCACAGGAGTCAACGTGTGTTTCCTCCACTACTAATTGCGCTCTAATCAAGTAAATCTCTGGAGGAATTCATTCTATTCGTAATTCAAAAGATAAAATTACCCGAAACGTTATTTTCTAGATTGCGACAATACATGAATTAGAGATACTTTACCAGCGGAGGCAGAATGCGTAGACTCCTGCGGGAAAAGCACGTGTCCGAAGACCACTCAGAAGCGTTTTTTGCTTCTGAGCGGGCTGAGGCCGTGCCCGCGGAAAGCGCAGCATTCTGCCGGAGCAGATTCCAGAACACAACAATCATAAGAGTGTGCGAGATCTTTACAAAATGATAATTTTCGTTATGCAACAGTTTATATCAATTAATTAATCTTAATACATAGGAAAAGCAATTACTTTTTTATTACAGACCTATCAAAAGAAAAAAAGGACGGTTTATTGTATGAAGAAAAACCAATTAGGAAAATCAGGTATATATGTTTCAGAACTAACATTAGGTTGTATGTCGCTTGGTACAGACAAGCAAGTTGCTAAGCGAATAATTGACCTTGCATTAGATAAAGGAATAAACCACATCGACACAGCGGACTTGTATGATTTTGGTTTAAATGAAGAAATGATTGGTGAGATAATCCATGATAAGCGAGAAGATATTGTCCTAACAACTAAAGTTGGAAATCATTTTAATACAAAAACGAAGGACTGGTTTTGGGATCCTTCAAAAAAATATATCATACATGCAGTGAAAGATAGCCTCAAGCGCCTTCGTACAGATTACATTGACTTTTATATGTTACATGGTGGTACCACCGATGACCCAACCTGCGAAACAATAGAAGCATTTGAACAATTAAAACAAGAAGGCATTATTCGGGCATACGGAATCTCCTCGATTCGTCCCAATGTCATTCGTGAATATGTCCAAAAGTCTTCTATTGATGGCGTAATGATGCAATACAACTTATTAGATCGTCGGCCCGAGGAAGAGATACTTGACCTATTACATAATCATGAAATTAGTGTACTAGCAAGAGGTCCATTAGCAAAAGGCATATTGAGTAAGCGAGCAGACGAAATACGAATGCAAAAAGGAAATGAAGGCTATCTTGACTATTCTTCTGAAGAACTACAAAGCCTTCTTGATAAAATGAAGGAATTAGTTGGTAACACATACAGCCTGAATCGTCTTGCATTACAATATGTACTACAACATCCTGCTGTAACAACCGCTGTATTCGGCGTGAGTTCCCAGGATCAACTCGAAGAAAACATAAACGAAGATTTTACTGATAGCTTGTCAGAAAATATTTATCGTGAATTACAAAATATAACCAAAGCCTTGGAATATAAGCATCATCGATAAAGATTATTCATATGTTTTAAAGAAACAAAGTAGGTTGACTAATCGTAATCAACCTACTTCTTCTTAATAATTTAAAAGGCTCCGTTCCGGAATAAACGGATTCAGCATCTCACTCGTACTTGATAACCGAAATGAATGATTAATATAGTCGAGCTTCATATTTTCAGCAAAGAAAACGGCTTGTTGCTCCGAAACAATGGTTGGAAAAGATGCTCCTGCAACGTTTTTATCATACGTCTCTTTTTTATTTGTAAGCCGTATTGTTGGAACTCCGTTTACCCCACAACCACAATCCTCAATGTCATACCATAATTGCAAGTAGTTAAACTGTTTATTATTTAATTCTATTAACTTCTCCTCAGCTTTTGAAGTTATTGTTAATTGCACAATTATCACCTCTTATGTCTAGTTTAACATGTTTACTGGTTTACTTTTAGGATTTCGTACTTGATTGACTTTTTCCTGGCTCTACAACAAAATATAAGAAAGAGGTGAATCGACACTTGAATACAAACATTATCGCTCATCGAGGAGCAAGTAAATATGCACCTGAAAATACATTACCCGCTTTTGAACTTGCCTATCAAATGAAAGCGAATGGCATCGAAACCGATGTACAACTTACTAAAGATAACATACCGATACTTATACACGACGAAAAGGTAAATCGAACGACTAATGGAACCGGATATGTAAAAGACCTAACATATAGAGAAATAAAAGTGCTGGATGCAGGAAGCTGGTTCTCTTCAGATTTCACAGGTACAACAATTTTATCTTTAGAAGAATTTCTCGAATGGATTCGTTTTAAGCCCTTATATTTAAACATTGAGCTAAAAAATAATAAAATAGACTATAAGCATTTAGAATCCATCGTTTATGAAAACTTAATGAAATACCAATTATTGGACCGGACAACATTGTCAACTTTCAATCCAAGCAGTGTTGAACGACTTAAGCCAATGAACCAGTCAATTGGTGTGGCTTTTTTAACTTCCAAAAAGAAGTCCAATCTCGTATCTCATGCAAAAAAGTTAGGCGCTAATGCGTTACATATAAAATATAAATTGCTAAACAAAGCATTGGTTGAGAAGTGTCAGCAACAAAAAATGCCAGTACGCGTTTATACGATAAATAAAGAGCCCTCAATGAAGAAATGCTTCTCGTTAAACTGTGATGCGATCTTCACCGATGTTCCAGATATAGCACTTAATTATCGAAATAACTTTAAACACACAAACTAGGAGGAAATTATGTCTAAATTATTCTCACCTTTTACAATTAAAGAACTTGTGATCAAAAATCGAATTGTTATGTCACCAATGTGTATGTATTCTTCCGTAAATGAAGATGGTAAACTTACTCCATTTCACTTTACACACTATATTTCTAGGGCTGTAGGTCAAGTAGGATTGGTCATGATAGAAGCTACAGCTGTTAGGCCAGAAGGAAGAATCTCTTCTCAAGACCTTGGACTATGGTCAGATGAGCATGTTGATGGCTTCAGACAGTTGAATAAGGAACTACATAACTATGGTGCGAAATCAGCTATTCAATTAGCTCATGCTGGAAGGAAAGCAGTATTGGATTCGGCTGCCTATGCCCCTTCTGCCCTTAGATTCAATGAATCATATAAACTACCAGAGGAAATGACGATTGAAGATATTGACGCTACAATTAAGTCTTTTAAACAAGCTGCAAAACGAGCAAAATCAGCTCAATTTGATTGCATTGAATTACACGCGGCACATGGATACTTGATTAATGAGTTCCTATCTCCCCTAACAAACAAAAGAACAGACAAATATGGTGGAAATAGGGAAAATAGATACCAATTTCTCCAAAATATTATCGAGGCAGTTCAAACGGAATGGGATGGTCCATTGTTTGTTCGAATTTCAACAGACGAATACGATGAAAATGGGAACACATTAGCTGACCTTCTATACTACTCGAGAAAAATGAAAGAACAAGGTGTAGATGTAATCGATTGTAGTTCAGGAGGCGTTATACCCGCTCAGATTGAGACCTATCCAGGCTACCAAGTAAAAAGATGTGAGATGATCAAGCAAGAAACGAATATTGCTACTGGGGCAGTCGGTCTTATCACCTCTGGTATGTTAGCAGAAGAAATTTTACAGAATGATCGTGCTGACTTAATCTTCATTGGAAGAGCATTATTAGCCAATCCATATTGGCCAAAAGCAGCAGCATTAGAATTAAAGGAAACAATCCCTGCTCCAACACAATATAAAAGAGGATGGAAATAAGCTATGGAATTATTTTTTCTAGGAACAGGTGCTGGCATTCCATCGAAAGAGAGAAACGTAACATCAATTGCATTATCATTGTTAGAAGAAATTAATCATGTATGGTTATTTGATTGTGGAGAAGCAACACAGCATCAAATACTACATACATCAATAAAGCCACGGAAAATTAATAAAATATTCATCACCCATTTACATGGTGATCATATATACGGAATGCCAGGACTGTTAAGCAGCAGGTCGTTTCAAGCTGGTGAAGAGGGGTTAACCATTTATGGGCCTGAGGGGATTAGAGAGTTTATAGAAACCAGCTTAAAAATTAGCGCAACACACCTTAGCTATCCCCTTTCTATCATCGAAATCGAGGAAGGAAAAATCATAGACGATGAGAATTTTGCCGTTTACGCAATGAAGCTGGATCATGGTATCGTAAGTTTCGGTTACCGAGTTGTTGAGAAGGATAAACCTGGGGAATTACTTGTCGATAAGTTAAAGAATATGGGAATAATGCCAGGTCCCATATATAAGCAAATAAAAGAAAATCCTGTTACTATTTTAGAAAATGGATTATCTATCAAACAGGATGATGTTATTGGGACGAAAAAAAAAGGACGTGTTGTGAGTATTCTTGGAGATACTCGTTATCGAGAAGAACATATCTCTTTTATAAAAGATTCAACTGTACTCGTACATGAGGCTACATTTGATCATGAAAAACAAAGTTTAGCAAGAGATTATTTTCACTCGACCACGACACAAGCGGCAACACTCGCTTTTAAAGGTAATGTAAAAACACTAATATTAACCCATATTTCCTCAAGGTATCAGAAGGAAATGTTTCACCAATTAGTAAAGGAAGCACAGGGTATATTCAAAAATACCCATATGGCAAAGGACTTTTACCAGATTAAAATAGAAAATAATTAGAGGAGATTAATTATAATGGTAGAAATAGAAAAGCTTGTAGCAGATACACATTCTTTTTTTATGAATGGAAATACGATAACCTATGAATTTCGTCAAAAACAATTAATGACCTTGAAGCAAATGTTAAAAGACAACGAGTCGAAAATTTACCGTGCTTTAAAGAATGATTTAAATAAATCAAAGCAAGATAGCCTCACTACAGAAATAGGTTTTCTTTACACTGAAATAGACTTTGCATTAAAGAATCTCAGGAATTGGATGACTCCCGAGAAAGTTCCAGCACCAATGACACATAAGGGCACTCAGAATTTTATTTTCAAGGAACCATACGGTGTAACATTAATCATTTCTCCTTGGAATTACCCTCTACAGTTAGCAATCGGACCAGCGATTGGTGCAATTGCTGCTGGAAACTGTGTTATTGTGAAACCATCAGAGCATGCTGCTGCTACATCTACGTTACTTGCTGAAATGATAGCTGACTATTTTGATCAATCTTATTTCTCCGTTATAGAGGGGGAACAAGAAGTAACGCAAGCATTATTGAAACAGCGGTTCGATTATATTTTCTTCACAGGAAGCACAAATGTCGGGAAAATAGTTATGAGGGCTGCAAGCGAGTATCTAACACCAGTTACCCTTGAATTAGGTGGGAAAAGCCCAGCAATTGTTGACATGGATGCAAACATTAACTTAGCTGCCAAACGAATTGTTTGGGGTAAATTTACTAATGCTGGACAAACATGTGTAGCACCTGACTATGTATATGTTCACGAGAAAGTAAAATTCAAATTGCTCAAGGCGATGAAAAAATATATACGAACATTCTATGGCCGAAATCCTTTAAAGAACGATAATTTCACACGTATTATCAATGAAAAGCACTTTGATCGTTTAACAAGCTTCTTAATCAAAGGTTCCATTCTACATGGTGGAAATGTAGATAGAGAATCATTAATGATTGAACCAACAATTTTGGATTATATCTCTTGGGAAGATCCAATCATGCAGGATGAAATATTTGGACCAATCTTGCCAATTATTAGTTTTACGAATTTAGAAGATGCACTATATAAAATTAAATTGGGAGAAAAACCTTTAGCACTCTATTATTTTGGTGACGATTATAAAACACAGCAGCAGGTAATAGAATATGTATCATTTGGTGGGGGATCGATCAACGACACACTCTATCATCTAGCTAATCCACATTTACCATTTGGCGGGGTTGGTGCAAGTGGCATGGGAGCATATCATGGGAAATACAGTTTTGATACATTTTCCCATAGTAAGAGTATTCTAAAACAGACAACGAAATTTGACATCCCATTCCGGTATCCTGGTAATAAGATAAATGAAAAGTTAGTCAATACGATTATGAAATAAAGGGAGCTCACCACGTTTGAGCTCCCTTTCCATTTTATTTTAATTTTCTATAATCATCTAAAAAATCTTTTTGAAAACTAGTTCGAGGTTGAGTATTGGAAGGTTCAGTTGCTTTTAATTGTTTAAAAGTATGCTTACCATATTTTTCCCTTAACTGATTAACCGTATTATAAAGTTTTTCTTTACTTGCTTCTTCCTCATACGTAAATAAATCTAATTGTTGCCCTATACTATGCTTATCCTCGATATCTTGAACCGTTATCCCAAGTAATCGCACTGGTTCTTTATTCCAATGATTTTCAAATAGTTCTTGGGCTATCAATAAAATATCGGATTTGTTATCAATATACATTTGTAGCTTTTTACTCCGAGTTATCGTTTTTCTATCATGATAACGGATCATGAGCTGAACACTCTTCCCTACTACAGTCTTCCTTTTCATTCTTTTCTCCACTTGCTCTGCTAGAGAGTTCATTAATTTCCTTATTACGACCTTATCCGTTGTATCCTCTATTAATGTTTGCGAATTACCAATGCTTTTAAAATCAAAAACAGCTTCAGGGTCTACAGGGCTTAGATCAATTCCATTCGCCCGATTCTTAAATCGCTCTCCATTTATGCCAAATATAGCTTTTAGTTGATAGACATCTTTCTTTGCTAAATCACCAATTGTTTCTATACCGATTTCTTGTAGTTTTTCTGCTGATTTTTTACCTATACCATACATTTCACCAACTGGAAGTGGCCATAATGTCCTGTGTAGCTCTCTTTTTCTAAGCACGGTAATACCTAAGGGTTTTTTCATATCAGAAGCCATTTTAGCTAAAAATTTATTTGGAGCAATTCCAATACTACAAGGTATATCTAGTTGATGTAGTATTTTTTGCTGTAATCGTCTGGCTACGTCAATCGGATTTTCCTTCTTACTTATTTCTGTTACATCCATATATCCTTCATCAATGGATACAGGTTGAACATAAGGGGTTACTTCTGCCAGTAACCTGAATATCTCAGTAGAAGCAGCACGGTAACGTTCAAAGGCTGGTGCCATAACAATCAATTCGGGACATAGTCTTTTTGCCTGCCAAAGAGGCATCGTTGTTTTAACACCTTTTGCTCTAGCCTCATAACTACTGGTAACAATAATTCCTCTACGTTCATTCGGGTTCCCTGCAATCGCTAACGGTTTCCCTTTTAAACTAGGATTATGTGCCATCTCAACAGATGCATAGAAACAATTCATATCTATGTGAAAAATAACTCGACCTTTTTTTTGACTTGGCAATGGCATCGTTATAACTTCCCTTAAATCAATAATTTAATTCTATTATATCATAGAAAAATGGCCTCATACATATGGCTTAAGGAACCCTTTCTAAGGCAGTTGAGTATGAGTAAGCGTATATTTACTTTTTCAAACGGTGCTTTATAAATTGGAACACTAGACACATACGTTAATGTTCAAAAGTACAGAATAGTTGTATAAAGTAATAGAGTAAGTACTTTTTATCCTATAGATAATTGAGTTCAAATGAAAGTAGTTGATTAAAATCGTCCGTATAGAGACTTATATTGGAAGGGAAAGTTTGGTTAATTTTAATGAGAAAGAAAATAATCCAGACGATATTATCTAAAAAGGAACCCTATAAGAGTCTTTTATACGACTATCTGTCTGATTTATAAAGTAATATAGCACAAAAAAACACCCTTTAAATGATACGCAAAGGGTGCTTTTCATCTTTAATTTTTAGCTACTTCACCAATAATAGCAACAACTAGTTCCGTTACTTTGACAAGATTATCAACGGAAATTCGTTCGTTTGTAGTGTGTATTTCTTCATAACCTACAGCTAAGTTTACTGTTGGAATACCAAATCCGGCAATTACGTTTGCGTCACTGCCGCCCCCACTTTGTAATAACTCACTTTCTCTACCAATTGCTTTTGCAGCACTTCTAGCAATTTCTACCACTTCATCCCCGGCTTGTTGCTTATATCCAGGATACATGACTTTTATGTCTACTTCAGCAGAACCACCATATTGTTCCGCCACTGTTTCAAAGGCTTCTTTCATTTTAGCTACTTGTGCTTCCATTTTTTCTGGAACTAAAGACCTTGCTTCTGCCAATATTTCAACATGGTCTACAACAATATTTGTTTGTTTTCCACCTTCAAAACGTCCAATATTTGCAGTAGTTTCCTCGTCGATACGCCCAAGAGGCATTTTGGAAATCGCTTTTGCAGCAAGTGTTATCGCTGAAACACCTTTTTCTGGTTCGACACCAGCATGTGCAGTTTTGCCTTTAATAATCGCTGATATTTTTGCTTGTGTTGGTGCAGCGACAATAATGTCACCAACCTCACCATTACTATCCAGTGCATATCCATATTTTGCTTTAATGAAAGTAGGATCTAGTGCTTTTGCACCAACCAGTCCTGATTCTTCACCAACTGTAATAACAAATTGTATACACCCGTGCTCTATTTTATTTTCTTTCACTAGTCGGATTGCTTCAAATATTGCAGCAAGTCCTGCTTTATCATCTGATCCGAGTATCGTCGTTCCATCTGAAACAATAAAGCCATCTTTTATCTGTGGCTTGATATTTTCCCCAGGTACGACGGTATCCATATGTGATGTGAAATAAATGGGATCAACCCCATCTTTATTTGCCTTTAACGTACAAATCAAATTTCCAGCACCGTGTCCTGTTTTGTCTCGGGTGTCATCTTCAAAAACGTCAACACCTAATGCTGTAAACTTCTTTTTCAAAAGCTGTGCAATTTTTTCTTCATTTTTAGTTTCTGAGTCCGTTTGTACGAGTTCAAAAAACTCTTCTACTAGTCGTTCTTGATTTACTGTTGTCATTTCATAACCTCCTGATAATAGGTTACTACATTTTCTATACAGAAGGAAATCATACATTTGAAACCTGGAAAATTCTGAAATACTTGAAATACCACATCCAGCTCCAGCGCCCAGCGACTAGCGAGACTTCCCTCACCTTCGTACGATAAGTCAACATCGTCTCCCTACGGTCAACGTGTTTCCTTTATCTCCTACGGCTCAGTCCAGTCCGTACGTCGCTAAACGGGCGCTTCCGCTTTAGTATTTACAAAGGAATATTACCGTGTTTTTTATATGGTCGTTCTTCTTGTTTATTGTAAAGCATTTCAAGTGCTTGTATTAATTTAATACGTGTTTCTCTTGGGTCGATGACATCATCTACCATTCCTAAACCAGCAGCAACATATGGATTGGCAAACTTATCACGATATGTATTGATTTTTTCCTGCCTTACTTGTTCTGGGTTATCACTTTCTGCTATTTCTTTAGCAAAGATAATATTTGCTGCACCTTCTGGACCCATAACAGCAATTTCTGCGTTTGGCCAAGCATAGACGATATCTGCCCCAATTGATTTACTATTTAACGCTACATATGCACCGCCAAATGCCTTTCTAGTAATAACGGTAATCTTAGGTACCGTTGCTTCCGAGTATGCGTATAAAATCTTCGCACCGTGTCTGATAATCCCACCATGCTCTTGTTTGACACCTGGAAAGAATCCGGTTACATCTTCAAAGGTAATTAATGGTATATTAAATGCATCACAAAACCGAATGAATCGTGCTGCCTTATCACTTGAATCAATATCCAGTCCTCCAGCTAAATATTTTGGTTGATTACAAACTAATCCAACTGTCTCTCCAGCCATCCGCCCGAAACCTACTACAATATTCTTTGCGAAATTTTCGTGAATTTCTAAAAAACTTTGCTCATCAACGACTTGATTAATTACCTTTTTTACGTCATATGGTCTAACAGCGTTAAAAGGTACGATGTCAGTTAATTCATCTCGAAAATGATCCTCTTGCTCATAGGCTTTTTTCACTGGCTTTTGTTTATTGTTGCTAGGTAAATAATCAATGATGGTACGAACTAAATCTAGTGCCTCTTCCTCAGTTTTCGTTTTGAAATGTGCATTCCCACTCTTCGAATTGTGAATGTTTGCTCCACCTAGATCTTCTGAGGAAATTTTCTCTCCAGTCACGGTTTCTATCACTTTCGGGCCTGTTATAAACATTTGTGAGGTCTCTTCTACCATGATAACAAAATCCGTAATTGCAGGTGAATACACTGCTCCTCCTGCACTCGGACCCATAATAACAGAAATCTGTGGGATCACACCTGAATAGATGGAGTTCCGGTAGAACACTTGTCCATATCCATCAAGTGAAGATACCCCTTCTTGAATACGCGCTCCACCAGAATCATTTAGACCGATGAAAGGAACACCAACCTTCGCTGCCAAATCCATGACAGCAGCAATTTTCTTCCCATGCATTTCACCAAGCGCTCCACCGTACACCGTAAAGTCCTGGGCAAATAGGTAAATTGACTTTCCATTCACTTTACCGTAACCTGTAACAACACCTTCTCCTTTTGCACTGTTATGATTCATTCCAAAATCTGAGGCACGTGTCTCAATAAAAGGATTTAACTCAACAAAAGAACCTTCATCTAGTAAATATTCGATTCGTTCCCTAGCTGTCAGCTTTCCTTTCGCGTGTTGCTTATCAATCCGCCCGTCTCCTCCACCAAGTTCCACTTGCCTACGCTTATCATAAAGTTCATTGATTTTATCATAAATGTCAGCCCCATTCATTATGCTTCACCTCCAGTGGATATTGGCATAATTCGAATAATACTCCTCCTGCAGCCTTAGGGTGAAGGAATGCAATTTCAGACCCGTGTGCACCTTCTTTAGTCTTTTCGTTAATGAGTGGTAATCCGTTTGCCTTTAACTGCTCTAACCTAGCAACTATATCATCCACTTCTAATGCGATATGATGAATGCCCTGCCCTTTTTTATCTAAAAAAATCTTAATAGGTGATTCATCGTTTAGCGGTTCCAATAATTCAAAACGGCTTTCGCCGATTCCAAGAAATGCTACTTTTACCCCTTCTGATTCTACAACTTCAACTCCTTCTAATTGTAACCCAAGCGAATCTGTGTAGAAATGTAACGCGTCATCAATAGAATGTACCGCTATCCCAATATGTGCAATTTTTTTGGGGGCAGCTACTGTTTCTACCTTGGGGTCAATCAAGTCTTGAATATAGTTTGCTAGCATAGACGTTGATGAACCACTCGTAAATATTTTCTTAACCCCTTTTTCTAGTAAATATGGAATATCCTCGCTAGGAATCACGCCTCCACCAATTACAGGAATATCCTCTGCATTGCGCTTTTGTAATTCTTCAATTACTTTCGGGAATAATGTTCGGTGTGCCCCTGATAATGAAGATAGGCCAATTACATCAACATCCTCCTGAATAGCTGCTTGTGCAATCTGTAGCGGTGATTGGCGTAGCCCTGTGTAAATAACTTCCATTCCGTGGTCTCTTAATGCTTGTGAAATAACGAGAGCTCCTCGATCATGCCCATCAAGTCCTGGTTTGGCAACAAGTACACGAATCTTTTTTCCCATTTTATATCCCCCTATACACTTAATATTCTCCAAATACCTCACGAAGTACGTTACAAATCTCTCCAACAGATGCATAAGCTTTAACCGCATCCAGAATTGCTGGAATAAGATTTATATCTTCTTTTCTTGCATTTTCTTTTAAGGTTGCAAGTGCTTTATCTACCAACTGTTGATCACGATTGTTTTTAATAGAATGGAGTGATTCAACTTGTTCTCTTTCTAGGGATTCGTCAACTTTCAACAAATCCGGTTCTACTTCTTCGTCTTGTCTAAATTTGTTTAATCCAACAATAACTTCATCTTCACTTTCAATATCTTTCTGGATTTGGTAAGCATTTTGATGAATCTCTCGTTGCATATAACCTTCTTCAACAGCCTGTACAGCACCACCGATTTCTTTAATACGGTCCAAATATTTAGTTACTTCTTTCTCTATTTCGTCGGTTAGTGACTCGATATAGTAGGAACCTGCTAATGGATCTACCGTATCCGCAACACCACTCTCATGAGCGATAATTTGCTGTGTCCTTAATGCGATACGAGCTGATTCTTCTGTTGGTAACGACAAGGCTTCATCACGTGAATTGGTGTGTAAACTTTGCGTTCCACCTAGAACCGCCGCAAGCGCTTGCATCGTTACACGCACAATATTATTGTCAGGCTGCTGTGCCGTTAATGTAGAACCACCAGTTTGTGTATGAAAACGTAGCTTCCAACTTTTCGGATTTTTAGCTTGATAGTGCTCTTTCATAATTTTGGCCCATATTCTTCTTGCAGCACGGAATTTAGCTACCTCTTCTAAGAAATTATTATGGGCATTAAAGAAAAAGGCTAGACGCGGTGCAAAATCATCTACTTGAAGGCCTGATTCAATAGCAGCATCAACATATGCCATGCCGTTTGCCAACGTAAATGCAACTTCTTGTACAGCATTCGAACCTGCTTCGCGTATATGGTAACCAGATATGCTTATCGTATTAAACTTGGGAACATAGTCATGACAAAACGAAAAAATGTTGGTAATTAACCGCATCGACGGCTTCGGTGGAAAGATATATGTTCCTCTAGCAATATATTCTTTTAAGATATCATTTTGGATCGTACCCGTAATCTTTTCCAAAGGAACACCCTGCTTCTCACCTACTGCAATATACATGCAAAGCAGTACAGATGCTGGTGCATTAATCGTCATAGAGGTACTAACTTTGTCAAGTGGGATTCCATCCAATAATTGTTCCATATCTGCTAACGTGTCAATCGCTACCCCAACTTTACCGACTTCTCCCTCTGACATTGGATCGTCTGAGTCATAGCCAATTTGTGTTGGTAAATCGAAAGCAACTGACAGACCTGTCTGTCCTTGCTCTAATAGATATCTAAAGCGCATATTCGTTTCTTTTGCAGAGCCAAAGCCTGCATATTGGCGCATCGTCCAAAACCTGCTGCGATACATCGTTGGCTGAATTCCGCGTGTATATGGATATTCTCCTGGATAACCTAAACTATCCTTTTCAACAGTTGAATCATATAGCCTTTCCACTTCGATATTTGATGAAGTAGTAAATTTCTGCTTGCGTTCAGGAAAGCGCTTTACAATATCCGAAACAGATTTCTCCCATTTTTCTTTTACCGAAAGATGATTATTTTTTTTATCCATCAAGAAAACCCCCATTCTCTCTATGATATTACGAATAATACATTATATATTCTATTTTCAATCATTTCTTAGTACTTGTCCAGAATAAATTTTCAAGTTAAAATAATAGTAATATCGATTTATTAAAGGAGGACGTATTTTGGCTACGAAAACAAATACCACGAGCGCACCAAGAAAAAAATCAAAACGTGAGAAAAGACAAAAGTTAATTGTGTATATAATGATTTTTGCAATGGTACTGTCTACCATAACAATGGGACTGGCATATTTTATATCTTTATAATTTTATCTTCCTTTATGGAAACGAATATACTAGCAATAGAGACTGAATCTAATACGAGACAGTCTCTATTGCTTTTTTAGCAAAGTATAAGCTGCTGCGTAAAAGATGTAAAGTGTACAGTTAGTGCGCGTTGATTTCCGCTGCGGGCAGTACGCTTTCCGCGGGCACGGCCTCAGCCCCCTCAGAAGCAAAGAACGCTTCTTCCTGGTCTTCGGACACGTGCTTTTCCCGCAGGAGTCGACTGCCCTCCGCTACAATCAACCATCATATTAGCGGTATTAACATTACAAAGTTGAATAGCACAAACCTAGTGGAGGCAATACACGCAGACTCCTGTGGGAGCATAGGCATAGGTGAGACTACGTAGTGCGTCAGCACGGAGGAGGCTCACCAGCCGCCCACGGAAAGCGAAGTGTATTGCCGGAACGGTGGTAGAGTACTATCTCAGGTTACTGCGTATTTTACATCAACAGCGACAAAACAATACGATAAGAACCTTACAAAAACGAGGCAGTCTTCATAAAGACAGCCTCGTTTCATATTAATATACTATTTTACACTTCTTCACAATGCTTTTCGAAAACGTCTTGAAGTTTATTCGTTACTTCCATCGCACTGTACCCTTCAATGTCATGACGCTCAACCATTGTTACAATTTTTCCATCTTTTAATAATGCAAAAGATGGTGATGATGGTGGGAATCCTTCGAAGTATTCACGTGCTTTTTCCGTTGCTTCCCTGTCTTGACCAGCAAAAACAGTGTACAAGTGGTCTGGACGCTTATCATAATGGATAGAGTTAGCAGCAGCTGGACGTGCAACACCACCAGCACAACCGCAAGTTGAATTAATCATTACTAATGCAGTACCTTGTTGTTTTAATGCAGCGTCTACTTCTTCTGGAGTTTTTAATTCCTCATATCCCGCTTCTGTTATATCTTTTCGCGCTGCGTCAACAACGTCATTCATAAATAAGTTAAAATCCATGTAACAGCATCTCCTTTTGTAAGTATCGTGTAACCCTAGAGTACCAAGTTTAAAAAGTATTTTCAATTCATATTACTTGGGCACGCAAAATGAAAGAAAATCTTAATAAATATTGATCGTATCTTTATTCATATTTTCAAGGATCTCTTTTACCCGTGCTAAGAATCTACCGCAAACGAGTCCATCTAAAATACGATGATCTAAAGATAAACATAGATTCACCATATCCCTTGCAGCAAACATATTATTTATGATGACTGGACGTTTTACGATAGATTCAACTTGTAGAATTGCTGCTTGTGGATGATTGATAATCCCCATTGAATGAACCGAGCCAAATGATCCCGTATTATTGACTGTAAACGTACCACCCTGAATATCTTGCCCGCTTAACTTATGTGCCCTCGCCTTAGTAGCTAGTTCATTTATTTCTTTAGCAATTCCTTTTATACTCTTTTCATCAGCTAGTTTTATAACAGGAACAAAAAGTTCGTTGTCTGTTGCTACTGCGATGGACAAATTGATATCCTTTCGCTGTATTATTTTATCGCCAGCCCATGTACTATTTATTGCTGGATATTCTTTTAGAGCAGTCGCTACTGCTTTAACGAAAAAAGCAAAATAGGTTATACTAAATCCTTCCTTTTGTTTAAATTCTTCCTTTACTTGATTTCTGCAAGTAACTAAGTCGGTTACATCTACTTCGACTGTCATCCAAGCATGCGGAATTTCTTGTTTTGATTTAACCATATTATTGGCAATCACTTTTCTAATACCAGTTACAGGAATTTCAATATCTCCTGTATGAACAACTGGGGAAGCTTTCTTCTCTGTATTTTGTTGTGGAATAATTTCTTTTGTTGTAGTAGAAGTGTCTGGTGACGCACTGGATGTTGCTCTCACACCTTGTTTCATTATGGATTCAATATCTTTCCTAGTAATTCTGCCGGCTCTTCCAGTTCCATCAACATTCGTTAAGTCAATATTATGATCCTGAGCTAATCTTAGAACGGCTGGTGAATATCTTTTCTTCATTGATAAATCATTTGTAGTTACTTCCTCTAGCTCACCGTTTTTAACTTCCTCAGGTGATGCATCTTTTGTAGACGCCTGAACGGTTTCTATCTTACAGATGACTTCACCAACAGCTACTGTTTCTCCTTCATTTACAATTAGTTCTTTAATGATACCTGTATAGGAGGAAGGCACTTCTGCATTCACTTTATCTGTTAACACTTCAGCTAGTGGGTCATATTTATTTACTTTATCCCCAACATCAACAAGCCATGTACTAATCGTTCCCTCTGTGACACTTTCACCTAATTGTGGCATCGTAATTTGTTCTATTGCCATCAAATACCCTCCTTACAATTAAAATTCTGCTAAATCACGCATCGCTTTTTCACATTTCTCTGGATTCACCATAAAAAACTTCTCCATTGTAGGTGCATATGGCATCGCAGGGACATCCGGTCCTGCTAACCGTTTTATCGGTGCATCAAGATCGAATAAACAATTTTCTGCAATAATTGCCGCGACTTCTCCGATAATGCTGCCTTCCAGATTATCTTCCGTAATCAATAATACTTTTCCAGTCTTCTTAGCAGCCTCAATGATTGCATCTTTATCAAGTGGATAGACGGTCCTTAAATCTAAAATATGCGTGCTTATTCCTTCCTCCGCTAACTTCTCCGCAGCTTGAAGGGCGAAATGAACACATAGACCATACGTAATAACCGTTATATCCGTACCCTCTCTTTTGACATCAGCCTTACCAATTGGTAGAACGTAGTCTTCTTCTGGAACTTCACCTTTCAGTAATCGGTATGCCCGTTTATGCTCAAAGAAAAGGACTGGGTCATTATCTCTGATTGCTGCTTTTAATAATCCTTTGGCATCATACGGTGTAGACGGCATAACGATTTTTAATCCAGGCTGATTAGCAAAGATGGACTCAATCGATTGAGAATGATAAAGAGCCCCATGAACACCACCGCCATATGGTGCACGTATGGTTATCGGTGCGTTCCAATCATTATTGGAACGATAACGCAATTTAGCAGCCTCTGAAATAATTTGATTAACAGCTGGTAAAATAAAATCAGCAAACTGCATTTCTGCAATTGGTCTCATGCCATACATCGCAGCACCAATTCCAACACCAGCAATAGCTGATTCACTTAGTGGCGTATCTAAAACTCTATCCTCACCAAATGTATCATACAAACCATCTGTAGCACGAAATACGCCACCTTTTTTCCCAACATCTTCACCCAGTATAAAGACCTTTTCATCACGAATCATTTCTTCTCTTAATGCTGTTGTAATCGCTTGAATATAAGTCATCACCGCCATATTTTCCCCTCCTTACTCTTCATATACGTATTTCAAAGCATGTTCTGGATCTGCATACGCAGCATTTTCAGCATAGTCTGTTGCTTCGTTCACAATTCCCATTACTTCCTCTTCAATATCCGAAATTTGCGTTTCTGATATAATACCAGCAGCTTCGAGTTCATTGGCAAAGGCTACAATTGCATCCTTTTTCTTTGCCTCATTTACTTCCTCTTTTTCTCGATATCTATCATCATCGTCACTGGAATGAGCAGTTAGGCGATAAGAAACAGCCTCAATTAAAGATGGGCCTTCCCCGTTCAGGGCACGTTCTCTGGCAGCCTTTACAGCTTCATACACAGCGAACAAGTCATTTCCATCCACTGTGACACCAGTCATTCCATAACTTTTCGCACGAATAGAAACATTTTCACTGGCAATTTGTTTCTCCATCGGTACAGAAATAGCATACTTATTATTTTCTACCATTGTAATAACAGGCAGCTTGTGTACACCAGCAAAATTTAATCCTTCATGAAAATCCCCCTGATTCGATGAGCCTTCTCCTAAAGTAACAAAGGATACAAAATCCTTTTTCTCCATTTTGCCAGCTAAAGCAACGCCAACTGCATGTGGTACCTGTGTTGTAACTGGCGATGAACCTGATAGAATCCGATTTTTCTTTTGACCAAAATGCCCAGGCATTTGTCTTCCACCAGAGTTAGGGTCTTCCGCTTTGGCAAAGGCAGATAACATTAATTCCTTTGCAGTCATGCCAAACGAAAGTACAATACCGAGATCACGGTAATATGGTGCGACAAAATCTACTTTTCTATTTAATGCAAAGCTAGCCCCCACTTGCATTGCCTCTTGGCCTTGGCAGGATATAACAAACGGAATCTTACCAGAACGATTTAATAGCCACATTCTCTCATCAATTCTCCTAGCAAGTAACATCGTTTTATACATTTCGATTACTTGCTCATCCGATAAACCTAATTGCTTATGTCTACTTGTCATTACTATCCCTCCTTAAAAATAACCTCTATTTCCTTTACCCATGAATTTGTTTCCCTTCAACTGCAAGTGCGGCTTCACCCATTATTTCCGAAAGACTTGGATGGGCATGAATTGTCCCTCCAATTTCCCATGGTGTTGCATCAAGCATTTTTGCAAGACTTGCTTCTGAAATCATATCGGTTACATGGGGACCGAGCATGTGAATCCCTAATATATCATCTGTTTTCTTGTCAGCAATAATCTTCACAAAACCTTCCGTTTCCCCGTATACAAGTGCCTTTCCTATTGCTTTAAACGGAAACTTTCCAATTTTCACTGAAAAACCTCGTTCTCTTGCTTGCTCCTCCGTCATCCCAATGCTTGCAACTTCGGGATTTGAATAGATACAACTTGCTATGTTGTTCTCATCGATCAGGTATGGTTCTTCACCAGCCATGTGTTCTACAGCGATAATGCCTTCATGTGAGGCAACATGTGCTAGTTGCATGCCGCCAACAACATCACCAATCGCATAGATATGGGATTCCTTTGTTTGAAAGAAATCATTCGTCTGAATATACCCATTCTGCAATGTAATATCTGTATTTTCTATTCCAATGTTTGTTGTATTGGCTTTACGTCCCACTGATACTAACATTTTATTTGCAGTAAAAGTTATCGTTTCATCACCTATTACTGCATCGATACTAACTTCCCCATCTTTAACCAATGTTTCAGGAAGAACTTTAGCACCTTTTACAATTGTTATTCCTTTTTTCTTTAAAAGTCTTTCCAATTCTTTTGCAATTTCTTCATCAACTGTTGGTAAAATTTGTTTCTGATATTCAATAACGGTTACATTCACACCAAAGTCTGCTAGCATAGATGCCCATTCGATTCCGATTACGCCGCCACCCACAATTACGATGGACTTTGGCAACTCTTTCATCGATAATGCATCATCAGATTTCATCACATATTCACCATCTATCGTGAGTCCAGGTAATGTACTCGGAGAAGAACCAGTCGCAATAAGAATATTTTTTGGAACAATCATCGTATTTTCTTGATCATTCTCATATTCTATTGAAATCGTCCCTGGAATCGGTGAAAAGATACTCGGTCCTAAAATTCTTCCAAACCCATAATAAACATCTATCTTTCCTTTTTTCATTAATCCTTTCACACCATTATGCAATGTGTCTACAATTGTGTTTTTTCTTTCTTGAATTTTCATGAAATTTGGTTTTGTATTTTCTGTCTCAATTCCGTATTCATCCGCTTTTTTGGTTTGTTGATAAACCTCTGCACTACGTAACAATGCTTTCGAAGGAATACATCCCCTATGCAAACAAGTACCACCTAGTTTATCTTTTTCAACGATTGCAACCTTCATTCCTAATTGGGATGCTCGGATTGCTGCAACATAGCCTCCTGTACCACCGCCAAGTATGACCAAATCATATTCATCTGCCATATTTTCAACTCCTCCTGACTCATTGGTATACTTTCTCGTGCAGGATTACACGAGAAAGTATTAATTTTTGTGTTTCGGTGTCTAGCGCAAGCAGACCAGCGACAAGTGGACTTCCCTCACCTCTGTGCGATAACAGTTCGACATAGTCGAACTTCCTTAACGCATACGCTCATCGTGTTTCCTTTATCTCCTCCGTAGGAATGTTCGATTAAAATCGAACCACCCACGCGCTGCGTGGGCGCAGCCCATACGTCGCTAAACGGGTGCTTCCGCTTTTCTTATCTTCTACTTAATATATGGTGTTCATTAACCAAAAATTGGCTCCTTGATTTTCTAACCGATTCAATCCGTTCTTCCGCCATTCGATCAGCCGCTACATAAGTTGGAATATTATCACGTCTTGAGATTTCAAACACATTTGATAAGCTATCATAAAGCATTCCAACTTTCTTCAGTACACGTTCACGGTTATAGCCATATAACTCATCTGCTACATTTATAACACCACCAGAATTTATAATATAATCCGGTGCGTACACAATCCCCTTCTCAAATACAATATCCCCATGAAAGTCTGATTTTAACTGATTATTCGCCGAACCTGCAATTACCTTTGCTTTTAATCGATTAATCGTATCATCATTTATTGTTGCTCCCAATGCACAAGGAGCATATATATCACAGTCTACATCGTATATATCATTAGGGTCTACTGCAGTTGCATCGAATGCATCTACAGCACGGTTTACGGCCTCTTTATTGATATCCGTAACAATTAACGTTGCGCCTTCCTTATGCAAATACTCACATAAAGCGAACGCTACATTTCCGACACCTTGAACAGCGATCGTTCTCCCCTCTAAAGAATCATCACCGAAAGCCTCTTTTGCGGCTGCCTTCATCCCACGATAAACCCCATAAGCTGTAACTGGTGACGGATTCCCACTAGAGCCAAACTCTGGAGAAATACCAGTGACAAAATCCGTTTCCAAATGGATAAGATCCATATCTTGCTCTGTTGTCCCAACGTCTTCCGCTGTAATATATCTACCATTTAAACTTTGAACATATCGCCCAAACGCCCTTAATAATTCAGGATTTTTATCCTTTCTAGGATCACCAATAATTACCGTTTTTCCACCACCTAAATCAAGTCCAGCAGCGGCATTTTTATAAGTCATCCCTTTCGCTAGTCGAAAAGCATCTTCTACGGCCTCTTCCTCTGTAGCATACTTCCACATCCTTGTACCACCTAAGGCAGGACCAAGCGTTGTGTCGTGAATGGCAATAATCGCTTTTAACCCCGAATTTTTATCTTGACAAAAAACAACTTGTTCATAATCGTACATTTCCATTTTTTCAAAAATACCCATCATCATTTCCCCCTCTATATGTTTTCATTCATCATCTAAGAAAATAAGCTTTAACAATCATCCATCAATCATATAGCAAAAAACGTGCCAACTGTTATACATTGTAAGCGCTTCATTAATATTAAATAGCACATGAATTATTTTGCAAACCTGCACAAATTTGCAAGCAAGGTTATTCAATCTGATATTTTTGTAACTTATAATATAAATTACGTATGGAAATATTTAAGGCTTTTGCTGTCTTTGTTTTATTAAAATCATTTTGTTTGTAACATGTATAAATATGATTTTTTTCATATTGCTCCATTGCTTGTTGGAGCGTCGTTGTTGAAGGAGTCAATGTAGACTGGTGTTTCTTTTGTGTAGTAATTTCCAAATTAGGAATATGGTGATACTGGATTGTTTCTTCATTTATCTCCATATAAATAATGGTTCTACCAATTATATTTTCAAGTTCTCTAACATTACCCGGCCATTTGTATTCCTTTAATTTGTGTAGAGCTTCTTCACTGATATCTTTAACATTTCTACCATAATCTTGATTGATTTTTTGAATGATATGACGAGTTAAATAGGGTAAATCCGTTATTCTTTCTTTTAAACTTGGTATATAAATTGGCAATCGATTCAAACGATAATATAGGTCTTCTCGAAATGTTTTACTAACAATCGCTCTTTCCAAATTAATATTCGTTGCAGCAATGATTCGTACATCAATCACGATTGGCTTTGTCCCACCGACACGAATGATTTCATTCTCCTGAAGGACACGTAATAACTTTGCCTGCGTATTCAAAGACAATTCTCCAATCTCATCAAGAAAAATACTCCCATGGTTCGCTTCTTCAAACAGTCCCTTCTTCCCACCATGCTTTGCTCCAGAAAAAGCACCATCTTCATAACCAAATAATTCACTTTCTAGAATTGATTCAGCAATTGCAGCACAATTAACACGTATAAATTTATTATGTTTTCTTTCACTTTCATTGTGAATCGCATGTGCAAATAGCTCTTTCCCTGTTCCAGAATCCCCTCTAAGTAAGACTGTTGCAGGAGTTTTAGCACCAACTTTAGCCTGTTCTAGTGCCAGTCTCATTTCAGCTGAGGTTCCGATGATATCATCAAACGTATATTTAGCTTCAAGGCTACGGATAATTTGATGGGCTCGCTTTAATTGATTGGTTAGAGATTTAATTTCTGACACATCATGTAGAATGCCAATACTTCCCTTCACCTTCCCTTTCACAATAACTGGAGCGACATTAACGACAACATCTTTCTTCATTGGTCCAACTTTCATCCGCACACCACGAAAGGATTTTCTAGTTGCTAACACTTTCATATGCATGCTTTCGCCTTCTGAAATATCTGTAGAAGCAGGTTTTCCAATAACTTCTTTGTCTGTTAGTCCAGTTATTTTTGTGTATGCTGGGTTAATCATTAAACCGTTTCCTTTTTCATCAACAACACTTATTGCTTCATCAGATGAATAAATAATTGCCTCTAACATCGTTTTAATTTCATTCAAATCCGTATTTTCTTCTGCCAACTTAATCACTTCTGTCATATCTTTAAAAACAGCAAATGCACCAATTAATTGATTATCTTTATTTATAACTGGTATACGGGTTGTAATTATTTTTTTCCCATTTCCCAGTAGAAACCTTTGATTTACTTCCTTTTTCTGCGTATGTAAAACGTCTATTAACCTTGTATTTGTAACAATTTGCTCCATATGTTTCCCTTTTGACGCTTGATTGGAAACACCAATAATGTTCTCTGCACTGGTATTTATAAATTGAACAATTCCATCTGCATCTACAATAATCATGCCATCCCGTATATGACTTAAAATGAGCTCTTGATTATTTGACAGTTGTTTTAATTGATCCAATAACGATTCTTTTTCACTAAACAGTTCAGAAATAATATAAGCTATCGAACCAGGTATGACAACATTTTTCCCTTTACTCAGCTTAATTAATTCATCTAAAACCTGTTTTTCACCCGTTGTTTCAATAACGATATCAACTTCGCGCTGTAACCATTTCTCCCATGACAAATCTGTAGCAATATGATGTCTTCTTGCAAGTTCAAACCCAATAGCTGTTGGGTTTTTATCAATTACGGCTATTACTTCCATTTTTCGAATGGTAAGCAATAACTTTAATAGAATACTGCCCCCTTTTCCAGCACCAACAATTACCACCTTTTTCATTCGCTTCCCCCTTGCAATATCTTGCATATTCCTATTTTACGTTATTATGCAAAATATAGCAAAGCCTTTCATTCCAATTTATGCACTTGATTTGATATACTACTTTAGAGACTTATATTTAAAGGGGACTGTCAATGACTAGAATTTTTGCACTAGTAATATTATTGATTCCGGGAGGACTTGCAGTTTACGGTATTAAGTTAATGCGTGATGCCATTTTTGCTGAATATCTTTCCTTATTCTTTAAAGCTGGAATCCAATTCATCGCTGGACTACTTCTTTTCATTTTTGGCTTTGCGTTTATTGGTGGCTTTATTGTTTATCGTGACCGTAAAAATAAGTATCGTGCTATACCCGAAAAGCAAGAAAAAGATGAGTAGAGTATCATCTTTTTCTTGTTTTTATATAGAATTATTCAATAATTGTGTTATTATAAAAAATAATTCATTTAGAAAATTGGGGGAAGTAAAAAATGAAAGTAGCAAAATTCGGGGGAAGTTCAGTCGCAAATGCTGAACAGATTCGAAAAGTTGAAAAAATTGTAGGTGATGATCCAGACCGGAAATTTATTATCGTATCTGCTCCTGGTAAACGCCACAAAGACGATTTCAAAATGACTGATATGCTCATTCAGATGGGAACGGCCTATCTGAATGATGAAGCTTATGAACATTACTATTCTACTGTGCTACAACGATTTAAGGAAATCATTGATGATTTACACCTTTCTCCATCATTAATGCACGAAATTGAGAGATCAATCAAGGGGATTTTAGCTCAAGATGTGGATAAAGATATTAAAATGGACCAGGTAAAAGCCATCGGAGAAAACAACAACGCAAAAATCATTAGTGCTTACCTTTCTGATATAGGTTTAGATGCTACTTACTTAAATCCAAAAGATGCCGGCATAATCGTAAGCGATGAACCTGGAAATGCTCAAATTTTACCTGAAAGTTTCTCCAAAATATACGCACTACGTGAGAAGGAAGGTATATTTGTAATACCAGGATTCTTTGGGTATTCAGAAGACGGAAAACTCATTACATTTTCAAGAGGTGGTTCGGATATTACTGGTTCTATTGTTGCTGCGGGTGTAGATGCAAGTTTGTATGAGAATTTTACAGATGTTGATTCAGTTTACAGCGTAAATCCAACGATTGTAGAGAATCCAAGAGAAATTACGGTTTTAACTTATAAAGAAATGCGCGAACTTTCTTATGCCGGTTTTTCAGTTTTCCATGATGAAGCATTAATTCCTGCCATTAAGGCAAAAATTCCTGTATGTATTAAAAATACAAACAATCCAAATGCCGAGGGAACTTTGATCGTTGCAGAAAGAGATGTAAATGCTGCTCATTGTGTTTCTGGTATTGCAAGTGATACTGGTTTTTGCAGCCTTTATGTAAGCAAATATTTAATGAACCGTGAAATTGGATTTGGTCGTAAATTGTTAAATATTCTTGAAGATGAAGGAATATCTTTTGAACATGCCCCTTCAGGTATTGATGATATTTCTGTAATTATTAGAGAACGAAATCTAACCCCAGAAAAAGAAGAGATAGTAATCGAACGAATAAGTGATGAGCTCCATCCTGATACAGTTAGCTTACAAAGAGGAATAGCGGTTATTATGGTTGTAGGTGAAGGATTAGTTAATACGATTGGCGTTGCACAAAAAGCAACCACCGCATTTGCCGATGCAAACGTTAATATTGATATGATTAATCAAGGCTCTTCTGAAGTATCTATGATGTTTGGTATACAAGCCAGAGACATAAACAAGGCTATAAGATCATTATATAAAGCGTTCTTTGAATAATAAAAAATTACTGTACAGACATTCTGTACAGTAATTTTTTATACTTATTTTAGCTAGCTTTATGCTCAAGTCTAAGGCGATCTGCAACCATAGCAATAAACTCGGAATTCGTTGGTTTCGCCTTCGATATATTTATCGTATAACCAAATAACGCCGAAATAGATTCAATATTCCCTCTACTCCATGCTGCCTCAATTGCATGCCGAATAGCACGCTCAACACGAGAAGCCGTTGTATTAAATTTCTTTGCAATTGCTGGATATAATACTTTCGTAATGGAACCAAGCAGTTCAATGTCATTATATACCATCGTTATTGCCTCTCTTAAGTACATATATCCCTTGATGTGCGCTGGAACACCAATTTCATGAATAATATTGGTAATGCTTGCTTCTAAATTATGTTTCTTTTCAGATTTAGTTATTTTCTTCAAACTCGACTGAATGACTTGCGTTCCTTCAACTTGACGAATTTGATCTGCCAAATGGTTTAAATCAAACGGTTTAAGAATAAAATATGAGGCACCTAAATCAACAGCTTTCTTCATTACTTCTTCCTGACCAAATGCTGTTAACATAATTACATTTGGATTCTGATTTCCTTCTTTATTTCTAATTTCATTTAAAACAGCTAAACCATCAACATGCGGCATAATTATGTCAAGGATTAATACGTCTGGATTCAAGTCTTGTAACATTGTTAAACAATCTCTCCCGTTATACGCTGTACCAATCACTTCAATATCTTCCTGGGAACGAAAATATTCCTCCATCATTTGAATTAATTCTTTATTATCATCAACTAAACAAACTTTAATTTTTTCCAAAAAAGCTCCTCCTTTAATTATGTACGATGTTTATCCTTTTAAAAGTATTCTACAAAAACTCTAAATATCCTTTTTTTTATTTAAATATATTATATTTTTTTATAAATTCATAAGTTTACTTTAATTTCCCTTAAATAACGATAACATACGACAAGTTTTGATTAGTATTTGTCGAATAATATTTAAAGCTAAAAAAATGATTTGTTATGGAATAACTTTCCATAACAAATCATTTCTTCAGCTTGCTACTTTCTTATCGTTTTCCTTATAAATATTTACACCTGCATCTTGTAACATCCATTCAATATGCACACCATAACCTGATGTTGGATCATTTACAAATACATGTGTTACAGCACCAATAACCTTTCCGTCTTGAATAATCGGGCTACCACTCATACCTTGAACGATTCCACCTGTTGCTTCCAACAACTTCGGATCAGTAATCTTAATAACCATACCTTTTGTAGCTGGGAACTTTTGTGGAACGCTGCTAACTATTTCTATATCAAATTCTTCTACTTCTTCTCCCTCGACTACGGTCAAGATTTTCGCTGGCCCCTCTTTTACTTCATGTGATAGGGAAATTGGCATTGGTTTATTATATCCACCATTGGATATCGCATCATCTAATTTTCCGAAAATCCCAAATGGGCTGTTTTTAGTTATATTACCTATCTTATTTTCTCTTACAGAAAATTTCGCTTGCTTTTCTCCAGGAATACCATTATTTCCTTTTTCAATAGAAGTAACAGAAGATCTGACAATCGTACCATCATGGATTTCGATTGGTTTTTTCGTATCCATGTCCGAAATCACATGACCAAGGGCACCATATTTCTTCGATTTTGGTTCATAAAAGGTCATCGTTCCAATCCCGGCTGCCGAATCTCTAATATATAAACCAATCTTATATTCATCTTCATTGTCATCTAAAACAGGTTGTAAATGGGTATCAATCGTTTCTTTTCCCCTCTTAATTTTTATTTCTAAGTCTTTATCATTTTCTCCAGCTTTTTCCACATATTTCTTTATATCATTCATTCCTTTAACTGATTCACCGTTTATTTCTAAAATTACATCACCAACACTAATGTCCGCTTTCTCACCTGGAGAGACCGCACCATCTGCTCCATTAACCTGGTGGTGCCCTACTACTAATACACCAAGGGTTTGTAATTGAACACCAATAGATTGACCACCTGGAATCACCTTTAAATCTTCTAATACAGATAAATTCACTTTCTTAATAGGAAAACCATTTACTTCATATACTAACTGACTGTTTCCTGGTTCGTTCGGATAGAATGAGGAGGAATCAATAGCCTGAACGCTGTCACCTGATGCTTCAACAGCTATATTTTCTCCTAAATCTGGAACCTCGAAAGGCGTTTCGTTGTTAAAAGTTACCATTTCATTTGGAATCGAAAGATACTTGTTCATTGGGGTTAATAAAGGAACAGCAATTACTGCGATAAGGAGTATAACACCTAGCTGAAACCTGATACTATTTAATTTTTTTTGTTTCAAAACCGTTCACTCTCCTTTTTTCTAACCCATACCATTCATTGCTCTTTCTGTACTTTTAATTTGGCCTTTAGCAGGTTGTTTTAAACTGGAGAAACATAAGAAAGATGTCTAACATTTCCTTTTAATAAATGTGGATAAAATGAATAATAGGATTACTTAAGCCTTCAAGTATTTATGTATGTATATAAATGTAAACTGAGGGGTGAATTGGAATAAAATAATATCGTTTTAACTGTTCCAAGATATAAGCTGCACCGCAATATGTATAAATAGTGGACTTGTTTTAATTCAGTATTGTGTGAAGCAGTAGTGCTGACGAAGCCTTCCATGTCCTGCGGGAATAGCACGTGTCCGAAGACCCTGAAGAAGCGTTCTGTGTGTCATAGGGATGCTCGATCCGTGTCCGCAGAAAGCATCCGGACGGAAAGATTTGCTCCGATTTAAGATAATCTGAATTAAATTAATTCGGAGATTATAAACCGAACGGAGCCTAAAATAAAAAAGCCAGATGGTTTAGTTTCTGACTTTTTTTGGGAAATATACTTTTTTATATCATTATTTTAAGATTATTATTCCTATAGTGGTAACATCTTATAAGAAGAGGCAAGTTCTAGCAGTTCTTTCGCGTGTTCTTTCGCAGTTTCAGTTAGTTTCGTGCCAGTTATCATTCTACTCAGCTCATCGATTTGCTCATCAACTGATAATTCGCTGACTATTGTTATGGTACGATGATTTTTCTCCTGTTTTTGTATAAATTTATGTACATCTGCCATTGCTGCAACTTGTGGAAGATGAGTAATACAAAGTACTTGGGAATCATTCGATATTTGATATATTTTCTCCGCAATAGCCTGTGCAACACGACCACTTACACCAGTATCCACCTCATCAAATATAACACTTGTAACGCCTTGATGTTTCGCAAATAGTTTTTTTAGAACTAACATAATTCTTGAAAGTTCCCCACCTGAAGCAACCTTCGATATTTCTTTAAGCGGCTCACCAGGGTTTGTTGAAATCATAAATCGAATATGATCATACCCGTTCTTATGTAGCTTTGGCTGATTATTTTTTTCCATTTCATACTCAAACGATACCGAGAATGATGCCTTTTCCAAATAAAGATCCTTAAACTCTTTGGAAACAGCTTCGACTAAACTATCTGCAGATTTTTTTCGAATATCATGTAATTGTTTAGCTTCAAGTCGAACGTCTTTTTCAATATCCTCAATCTGGTCTAATAATGAAGAGAGATGTGTATCTTTATTCGTAATTTGCTCAATCTCTTCTTCAATTTTTCCTAAATAAGATAGAATCTCATTTACCGTTGGTCCATATTTTTTCTTTAATCGATTAATATCGTTTAATCTTGATTCTATTTCGTTAAGACGTTCCGGACTGTACTGCATACTATCTATTTGGTTACGAATGTTATAACTTAGTTCTTCTAAAGCAAAGTAATGCTCCGCCATTTCTTCTGCCTTATTACGAATAGAATCATCATAATTTCTACTCTCTTCTAGCGATAAATGTGCTTTTCCTATCCATTCGAGTCCCTTATCATCACCATACAACGCATTATAAGCATCTTGCAAAGAAGTATAAATACGTTCAAAATTAATAAGTGAGCTTCTTTCCTCTTCTAGGATGACGTCTTCGTTCGGCGATAAATTTGCTTGTTCTAACTCTTTCAACTGGAATTGTAACAAATCTAATCGATGTGCCATTTCTTGTTCATTGTTACTCAATTTTATATATCTCTTTTTTAACTTAGATAGTTTTTCAAATAGATCACTGTAATCTTCTTTCGCTTTTAAAATTAAATTCGGCTGATATAAGTCCAGTAATTCCAAATGATTTTCTGGATTCATTAGGGCCTGTGTCTCATGCTGGCTATGTATATCAATAAGAGTTCTTCCGAATTCCCTTAAAATACCTAACGTAACTAATTTACCGTTTACCCTACAAATACTCTTACCTGAAGCGCTAATTGTACGTTCAAGCACAACTTGTCCATCTTGAATCTCTACACCAAATTGAATAGCTGTATGGTAGATGGTATGATTCGGATTATCAATAATAAATAATCCTTCAATTTCACATTTTTTTGTACCGTGGCGAACATATTCAACGGAACCCCTACCACCTGCTAATAGTTGAATGGCATCAATAATGATTGATTTCCCTGCACCAGTCTCACCAGTTAGAACCGTTAAGCCATCTTGAAAAGTTATAGAAATGTTATCTATGATTGCAAAGTCATGAATTGACAATTCTGTAAGCATCGTTTCTCACCCCATTATTCATAACATATTAATAAAGCGATTCTTAATTTCCTCTGCTTCCACTTCTGTCTTGCAAATAATTAAGCACGTATCATCACCACAAATTGTACCCATGATCTCTGTCCAATCCAAATTGTCAATGAGAACGCCAATGGCATGTGCATTACCAGGTAAGGTATTTAACACGATAAAATGGCTAGCAGAGTCAATCTTCACAAAAACGTCAGCGATTAATCTTTGTAACTTCTTTAACGGATTATATCGTTGGTCAGCAGGTAAACTATACTTGTATTTCCCATTATTTATTGGAACCTTCACAAGTTGCAATTCTTTTATATCTCTTGAAACTGTCGCTTGTGTCACATTGTAACCTAATGCTTTTAGCAGATCGACTAGGTCTTCTTGTGTTTCAATCTCCTTATCCGATATCAGTTCACGTATTTTAAGGTGACGTTGAATTTTACTCATTCTACAACTCCTTCATTTCTTCTGTAACACTTATTTGTTTAAAGTTTGATGAGCTTTCTCAACTATTTCTTCAATATTTGGATGAAAGCTTTCTTTTATATCTTGTCGTTTCCAAGCAAAATGTGCAAGGAATTCAATATTTCCTTCCCCACCAGTAATTGGAGAATGTGTCATATTTAATAGTTCATACTGTTCTTCCCTAGCAAAAGCAATCATCCGTTCGATTACTTCAATATGCGTGCTTTTGTCACGAACAATCCCCTTTGACCCAACTTGTTCTTTTTTCGCTTCAAATTGAGGTTTAATTAATGTAATGACATCACTACTCGGAGCAAGCATGTGTTTTAGAACGGGGAGCATTTGTTTCAAGGAGATAAATGAAACATCAATCGTTGCGAGGTTAGGTGTTCCTCTTTTTAACATTTCTGGTGTGACATATCTAAAATTCGTTCGCTCCATAACAACCACTCTATCGTCATTTCTCAGTTTCCAGTCCAATTGATTGTATCCAACATCAATCGCATAACTAAGCCTTGCACCATTTTGCAGGGCACAATCTGTAAATCCACCAGTGGATGACCCAATATCGATTAAAATCTTATCTTTTGCTGAGATTCCAAAAAAGGATAGTGCCTTTTCTAACTTTAAACCACCGCGGCCGACATATGGGATAGTCTTTCCTTTGATATGTAACGGTATATCCCTGTTCACACTCATACCGGGTTTATCCATACGAACTTGTTCAGAGAAAACGAGACCAGCCATGATTATACGTTTTGCCTTATCAATATTTTCTACTAAATTTCTTTCTACTAATAATTCATCTAACTTCATTTTAGCCATATATGCATATCCTTTATCTATTATTTCTTAGGTATAATTTTTATTTTAAACTTTTTATCAAGAACGGATAACACTTTTCCAGCAGAGAAGATAATCTTTGTAGATGCGTTTATTGCAAACGTTTTGCCAATTGCTTTTCCACCTACAGTTATTGCTGCGATTATACTCGTCATAACTGTTGATAACATAATCTGTCCTGTCGACCCTTCCGAATGCTCTAATAGCGTAGCAATTTGTAATACAACGATGGCTGATGCTGTGCCGCTTACAATCCCAGATATATCCCCAATGACATCATTACAAAAACTAGCAAATCTGTCTGCATTTCGTACGATATATACTGATTCCTTTGCACCTGCTACTTTCTCTGCTGCCATCGCATGAAATGGTGTTTCATCTGCAGCGGTTGCAGCAATACCTAACATATCAAAGACGACACCAATTAAGACAATGATAAGAACAATAATTAACCCTGCGAACCACGCAACTCCGCCTAAAATTGACGAAGATAAACTTGAAAAAATAGCCGCTAACACAAACGTGATAACGGCAATTGTCAGACTAAATTTAATAGATCGTTTTAATTGTGATTTCATATGTACCTCTATTTATTATAAAAGTCAATTATGTAGGAGGAATGGTCTTTTAAAAGGTTAAAACTGCGGCTTAGGTCCAGTAGGTTTTCCCAGATAGATACCCTCATGTCGCCACGAAGGTGGTTCCCCTTTAAATCCATCTTAGCTTTGTCACCAATAGCTAGACTAGATTGCCACTTAGTCCGCACTATAATCCCATTTAAAAGTCTATTAAGAACAGTCTAGGAGATTTCCTCAGCAGTCTTTAACCTTTCCCTAGTCTCTTTTGCAGTGATGATTTCATAGATATATGGCATTAAGAACTAGTGGCCACCTAGTTCTTATACCCAGGAGCTCTAATCCCCTCACCACCACGCAAGACAGGCTACGCTGCATATAAGGTGTCCCTTACCATACACTGCAGGTTCATACCCCATTCCATCATGAAAACTTTAGCTTAAGTTTCCACCACAGAGATGGGCCTCCACGGAAATCGGGTCAACGCCCACATGCCTTTGTGGATCGCCCGAAATCCTTAACTCCCAGCACTGACCCAAGGCTGGGCGCCTCAAGCCAACACAAGGAACTTCATCGATGTGCCCTTTGGCGAATTTTTAGGCCCGCCTTGAGGAAAGGAGGACTGACTAGAATACTGCACCATTCCTTTTCTAAGCTTATTATACCAAATGAATAAAAATATTTCTACCATGAGTCAATAGTCACGATTGCTAAAATAATCCGTTAATGCCATTAGATAGGAGTCTTCTGCATTTGCTTTTTCAAGGGCATTTTTAGCCTTTTCTACATATATTTCTTTTTGTTTCATGGCACCCCCGATACCGAGTAACTTAGGATATGTGCTTTTCTCATTTTCCTGGTCACTACCAACACGCTTACCTAATTTCTTCTCATCACCTGTTACATCCAATATATCATCTTGCACTTGGAAAATTAATCCAAGATAATAGGCAAAATCAGTTAAATAATTAAGCTGTTCTTTGCTGGCATTTGCGAGATAGGCACCAGTGTAAATGGCAAATCGTATTAATTCACCTGTTTTTAGTGTATGTATTCTCTCCAATTCTTCAAGTGTTGCTGACTTTTTCTCCGCTTCCATGTCCAGAATTTGCCCACCAACCATTCCTGTTGGCCCACCACAAGCAGAAAGCAACCGTATAATTTCTACTTTTTGTGTATCATTTAGTAACGGATCTTCTGCAATAATTTCAAAACTATATGTTAATAGTGCATCTCCAGCTAAAATAGCTGTTGATTCATCGAAAACTTTATGATTGGTAGGTTTTCCTCTTCGGTAATCATCATTATCCATAGCTGGTAAGTCATCGTGAATAAGGGAATAGGTATGAATCATCTCTACAGCCAAACAGGAAGAAAGCACCTTTTTATTGTTATTTGCATAAGCATCATAACTTGCCATTAATAAAATAGGACGTAATCGCTTCCCACCAGCATTAATTGAATAGAGCATCGATTGTTTAAGTTGTTCTGGAATCAATAATTTTTGTAGAGATTGATGCAACGCTTCTTGTAGAAGTTCTTTACTATTTTCTATATAACCGATAAGTTCCCGAGACAATTTTATCCTTCCTCCTGTATATCAAAGGCTTCTAATTCCCCTTGTTCATTCATAATTTGTGTCATCTTACCTTGGACACTACTTAATTTATCACTACATATTTTAGAAAGACTCATTCCTTCTTGATAATAATTGATTGCTTTTTCTAGAGGAACGTCCCCTTCCTCCAGTTTTTCAACAATTTCTTCTAATTTGGTCATTGCTTCTTCAAAAGTAATCTCTTCGTTTTTCAATTTCCTTCCTCCTCTACTTCAAGTACTTGGCAATTAACTTTCCCATCCGTTAATTGAAGTGATATCTTATCTTCCTTTTTAATTTGTTTCGCCGATTTAATGATGTCACCATTTAATGTATATGGTAAAGCAAATCCTCGTTTCATAATTTCTAATGGATTTAGTAATGTTAGTTTGTCCATTTCATTTGCGAGCTGGATAGACTTCCTTTCTAGAACTTTAGACATATAAACTTTTAAGTTCTTCTGGTTTTCCTTTACTTGCTTCACCGCTAAGGCAATGTGTTTCTTAGGGTGTTGCGCGGAAAACCGTTTGTACAAATTAATCATTTCTTTATCTTTACGATCATGATTATTTATAAAGGCTTTTTCTAAATTCTCTACATAACTATCTAACTCTATTTCTTTTTGTTTTAACAATTGCTCTGGATATTTAAATGCATAGGAATTCACAAGCCTTGATAAATGGCTCTTATGATTATTTACATCTCGTGTTAATTCCCTCTTTAAAGATTGCTTTAAAAAAAGCAACTTTTCTTTAAGCTCCACTTGAGATAATACCGCTAGTTCCGCTGCCCCTGTTGGTGTAGGAGCACGCAGATCAGCAACATAATCACTTATAGTTATATCCGTTTCATGACCGACGGCAGAAATAATTGGGACCTTGGAATGGAAAATTGCTTCGGCAACAATTTCTTCATTAAAGCTCCATAGTTCTTCAATAGAACCGCCGCCTCGCCCTACAATTAACGTATCAAACATATCCATTTCATTTGCCCGCTCAATAGCTTCTTTAATAGATACTGCCGCATGAGGCCCTTGTACAAGAACTGGTATCACGGTTAATGTAACAATGGGGTACCTTCTTTTAATTGTTGTTATTATGTCACGTACTGCAGCTCCTGTTGGCGATGTTATTACACCAATATGCTTTGGAAAAGGTGATATATGCTGCTTATGTATGGAATCAAAGTAGCCTTTTTTATGTAATTTATCCTTCAGTTGCTCAAATGCCAAATAAAGGGCACCGATACCATCAGGTTCCATCTGTGTAATATAGAGCTGATATTGCCCGTAAGCCTCATATACACTTATTTCCCCTCTAATTAATACATTCATCCCATTCTCTGGGGTGAACTTTAACCCGCGATTATTCCCCGCAAACATAACAGCCTGTATTTTCGCATGATTATCCTTAATTGTCATATACATATGACCCCGGGAGTGATGCTTAAAATTCGAGATTTCACCTTTTAGCCAAACATTTCTTAAATGGACATCGGTATCAATTTTCCGCTTCAGGTATTTCGTCAGTGCCTCGACAGTTAAATATTTATTTTCCAACGACAGCCAATCCTTTAGCAGCTTTCACTGTATTTTTTAATAACATCGCTATTGTCATCGGCCCAACACCTTTTGGAACAGGCGTTATATATGACGCCTTTTTACTTGCACTATCAAAATCAACATCACCTGTAAGCGAACCATTTTCTAACCGATTTATCCCAACATCAATTACGACTGCACCTTCTTTAACATAGTCAGAAGTAATTGCATCTGCTTTTCCGATTGCAGCAATAAGAATATCTGCCTGAAGCGTATGTTCTTTTAAATCTTTCGTTCTAGAATGACAATATGTAACCGTTGCGTTTTCATTTAAAAGTAATTGACCTACTGGTTTCCCTACAATATTACTTCGTCCGATAATAACAGCGTGTTTACCTTCTATTTTGATATCTCTTGATTTTAACATCGTGATAATCCCGTATGGCGTACATGGTAGAAAGGAGTCTTCACCAATCATCATTCGTCCAATATTAACAGGATGAAATCCATCAACATCCTTTGAAGGATCAATCGTTTCTATTACTTTTTGCTCACTTATTTGGTTAGGTAAAGGGAGCTGCACTAAAATCCCATGGACGGAAGGTTCTCCGTTTAGTTTCTGTATAACATCAAGTAATTCTGCTTCAGAAGCTGTACTCGGTAATTCAATTAAGGAAGAAGATATTCCAACTTCCTTAGCCGCCTTTTCCTTCCCTCTGACATATGACTTCGAAGCAGGGTTATCTCCAACTAGAACGACTGTTAAATGTGGGGTTATTCCTTCGTTTATCAACTCGTTTACTTCTGCTTTCATGTTTGTCCGAATTTCCTGAGCTAAGTCTTTCCCATTAATTATTTCTGCAGACATTTCTCTTTAGCCCCTTTACTTACTTATTTTTGATAATACTCCATTGATAAATTTACCTGATTGCTCATCCCCAAATGTATTCCCAAGCTCAACCGCTTCATTAATTGACACATTCAGTGGGATATCTTCTAAGTAGTTTATTTCATAGGTTGCAATACGTAAAATAGTCCTTTCGACAGAAGCAACTCGATTGAATGACCAATTTTCAAGGTTCGATTTAATCACCTGATCAATTTCTTCTTTGTGCTTGTATACACCTTCTACAAGTGTGTGTAAGAACTCACTTGTTCCTTGTCCTGGTTCTATATCTACTAATGACTCAAAAGCCTTATTCAATTCCATGTCATTCATATCAAGTTGAAATAGTACTTGAAATGCTTTTTCTCTAGCTGTATGTCGATTCATTTTCCATAACTCCTTTTAAACTCTCTCTTACAAATAATAACATGATTATTTATGCAACGCTAGAAACTATCTAACGATCCTTTTTTATATAGGGCTCTATTCGCATTATTTATTCCTATTGATATAAACTACGAAGTAACTTTTAAAGAATTTGCTGAATCACGCCGTTCCGGAAAGACAACCGCTAACATGATGGTTGATTGTAGCTGAGGGCAGTCGACTCCTGCGGGAAAAGCACGCGTTCGAAGACCCCGCAGTGAGGGGTCCTGGAAACTTCTATCAAAGGAAACGCAACAATTCTAGAAAACAGCTTTAATAAAAATTCAGGGTCAGGAAGATAAACACTTCCTGACCCTAAATTTTTATTCTTCTATTTTATTCTCTTTGCCGTCCATATTTACACCAACAACATGAACATTCACTTCATCAATTTCTAAGGCTGTCATGTACTTTAAAGACTGTCTAATATTGGTTTGTATTTCCTGTGCTACTTTTGGTATAGATACACCAAAATTCAAAATAACAAACAAGTCAATCGTTACACCTGTTTCTGTTAATTCGACTTTTACACCTTTACTGTGTGTGGCTTTTCCTAGTCGTTCAACGACACCAGACGCAAAATTCCCTCTCATTGCATATAATCCTTCTACTTCAGTAGCTGAAATCCCTGCAATGACTTCAATAACTTCTGGTGCAATTTCTACTTTACCTAAAGCCGAATTATCAATAACGTTTAACAAAGATTGTTCACTCATGTTATCACTCCTAATTATACTAAACCAGAAAACTTATTCTTTTTCAAGTATAGGATTTTCTTCTAAAAAGTTTGTATTAAAATCACCTTCAATGAAGACATCATTCTCCATAATTAGCTGGTGAAACGGAATAGTCGTGAACACACCTTCAACAACAAATTCTTCCAAAGCACGCCTCATTCTGGCTATTGCTTCCGTGCGTGTAGGGGCATGAACGATTAATTTCGCAATCATTGAATCGTAATATGGTGGAATCTTATAACCAGGATATGCTCCTGAATCAACGCGGACACCTAATCCACCAGGGGCTAAGTACAAATCAATTTCACCTGCTGATGGCATAAAGTTTTTAAAAGGGTTCTCAGCATTAATTCTACATTCAATCGCATGTCCTCTATATTCAATATCATTTTGCACTACGGATAGCTTTTCACCATCTGCAACCTTTATTTGCTCCTTGATTAAATCAATTCCAGTTATCATCTCTGTAACAGGATGCTCCACTTGGATTCTTGTATTCATTTCCATGAAATAAAATTCATTTGTCTTTCGATCAAAAATATACTCAATTGTACCAGCACCTACATAACCAACAGCTTTTGCTGCTTTAACGGATGCCTCACCCATCTTCTCTCTTAATTCTTGTGTTATTGCGGGTGATGGGGACTCTTCAATAAGTTTTTGTAACCTTCTTTGAATCGAACAATCTCTTTCACCAAGATGAATCACATTCCCGTGGGTGTCAGCTAATACCTGAATTTCTACGTGACGGAAATCTTCAATAAACTTCTCAAGATATACCCCAGGGTTGCCGAAAGCTGTTTCAGCCTCTTTCTGAGTAACTTGTATACCTTTAATCAGTTCTTCTTCATTCCTAGCAACGCGAATACCTTTTCCACCACCACCAGCTGTTGCCTTGATGATTACTGGAAAACCTATTGTATTCGCTATTTCAAACGCTTCTTCTTCATTTTCTATAATGCCATCTGACCCTGGAACAATCGGAACATTCGCGTTCTTCATCGTTTCCCTTGCAACATCCTTTATACCCATTTTCTGAATTGCCTCGGGTGTAGGCCCAACGAAAGTAATATTACACGCTTTACAAATCTCAGCGAAGTCAGCATTTTCCGCTAAAAACCCGTAGCCTGGATGTATTGCGTCTACATTAATTGAAGTAGCAATACTCATGATGTTCGTAAAATTGAGGTAACTGTCTTTACTTAATTTTGGACCAATGCAATATGCTTCATCTGCAAGCTGGACATGTAAAGATTCTTTATCCGCTTCAGAGTATACAGCAACGGTTTCTATTCCTAATTCCTTACAAGCTCGAATAATGCGAACAGCAATCTCTCCCCTGTTAGCAATTAACAGTTTCTTAATCACTGGCTCATCCCCTTATTTGGTCTTGACTCTATACAATGGCTGACCGTATTCTACTAGTTCTCCATTTTCAACTAATACTTCAACGATTTCTCCAGAAACTTCTGCTTCAATTTCGTTAAATAGTTTCATTGCTTCTACGATACATACTACAGTATCGTTACCGACATTTGATCCAAGTGAAACATATGGATCTGCTTCAGGTGTTGGTGAAGAATAGAAAGTACCTACCATTGGTGAAGTAATCTCATAATCAAATTTCTTTGTTGGAGTTTCCTCCGATACTGTTTCAGGTTTAACTGGTTTTACTGTTTCTTCTTTTGTAACTGATTCTACACTTGCAGTTGCTGGTTCACTCTTTCTTTCTACGGGAGTAGCTACTACTTCTTTCACAACCTCCCCCGTGCTTCCAGTTTTCTTCATAGAAACAGTTGTTCCATCTGATTCATATGTAAATTCTTCAATGTTGGATTGGTCGATTAATTTTATGAGTTCCCTAATTTCTTGTACTTTTAACATCTCTTGCACCCCTATTTCATTTTTATATTATAAGAGATTAACACAAGGTACTAATAACTCCTCTTAAATATTTTACGACAAAATAACGTTCTACTCAAGAGTGAATTCAGAATGGTTCTATCCTCCCCTATAATAAAACGTTTACAACAGTTAGTATATCAATGTTTTACTATAAAATCTATAATAGTAAAGGAAACCTGAACGAATATATCCGTTCAGGTTTCCTTTTTTCTGCCAGTTATTCTTTGTCTGCTGGCTGATAGTTTACATCTACTGTGATATCTTTTCCAAATTCATCTCTTACCATCTGCATAATATTTACTACTTCTGTGTCAGATAGTAATTCTCCTGCTTCAACATGTACGTGGACTTTATCCTCTTCTGTCCGAACAAGTACATCTTGATATTCAGAAGAAGAAAGGATAGATTCTTCTAAAATCGATTCTTTCCTGGATACATCTGCAAGTACATCAATACTTTGTAATGCACCTTCTTTATCTTCTGCACTCGCATCACCAGAAGTAACAATTTCTTCTAATCTCTCTTTCTCAATACTTCTGTCATCCTCTAATTCCATACGAATAGTCGTAAACAGTTCATTTCCACCTACATTTGTCATATCATCTATTACAGCATCCCCAGTAGCATCTCCTGAAACTTTTTCTGCCTCTGTTGAACTGTCTGTTTGCGTTTGTTCTGAATCTTCATCACCCGTATTCACATAAGCAAGGTCCCCATTATCTGGTGAAATCAAGTAATATACACTGAGAACAATCATTAAACTCAACATCGTTAATAGCCATACTGTTTGTTTTTTTAACATTTTCTAATTCCTCCCCTTAATCACTTTTTGGCATTACAGAAACTCTATGTGTTGGAACATCAAGTACGCGTGAAATAGCTTCAACAATCCAATTTTTCACTGTTGCATGGTCTGCACCCTTCGCTACAACAAATACCCCACTCACCTCAGGTCTCTCTGTTGTTACAAGCAAAGGAACCTCTCTATCTCCTTGTCTAACAAATACCACTTGCGTTTCTTCTGTTCGATCTTCAACCTTGCGTGTGCCCCCGTTTCGGTCGGACTCTTCTGTGGATTGCCTACCACTAATTAAATTTTTCTCATATATACTGACATTGGTTGATGCTAGATTCACCATCACTTCTGCATCTGAAACACCTTGAATCTTATTTAACATTTCCTCTAAATCTGTTTCAAAGCTTTTTTCTAGCTCATCCACTTCAGAAGTAGTAGCTATTTCATCTGAATTCGTAGCTTGTACCTCTTGCTCCTGGGCTTGTTCAAATTGTTGATCCATGTTTGCTTCATCATCTGTCGGTGAGAATATGTTACTGATTACAATTATCAGTAACCCGATTAAACCCAGAATAATGACATATCCTGCTTTACCTGAGATTACTTTACCTGATTCTGAATTTTTGGGTTGAAATAATTTCTCTATGATTTTTTTCAAGATGCCCCTCCCTCCCAGTAAAGCATTAATTCCTTATCATGAAGTTCCCAAAGTTCCATTAATCGTTCCTTAACTTCTTCATCCTGTCTAGCTTCTCTTTCAATCGGATCATCTGTATTAATTACTACATCTTCAACTACGCCCATTTCTCCCTCCCCTTCTTCAATTTCTTTTACGTAAACAATGACTCCTACTAGATCCTCATATGTAAGTTCTTGGGTGTTCTGGAAGTTGAAATCGATGTTTGTTATTTCTAGCTGGTATTCTTCCATCAAAGGATCTTTCGCAATATCTATTAATGGGACAGCCATTTGTTCTAAAATATATGCATCTTGAGTCATTTCTATATCTTTTTTTTGCATTTCAATTAAATTTTCTACTGAATCATTTGAGGATCGAGCCTCGTCAATCTGTGAAAAAGACTGATTTAACGCACTTTCTATATCTATATTTAATACGTGAAATATCGGATTTAATAAGATTAAAATTAGTATTAAACCAACAACAAGGTTTATATATTTTTTCATAGCTGTCTGCGGAATCAATAAATCTATAATCGTTGCTAAAATTATAAACAGTATAATTTGCGTTACCCACTCTACTAAAATATCCATTTGGATCATCCTAACGTAATAACATGGTAAGATTACTAGCTACGATAATGATAACGATTGCGAGAAAGAACATAATAGAAACAGCTAAAAGACAGGCTAGAATAAATAAAATATAGTTACTAATTGTATTTAATGTAGAAATTACTGGCCCATCTCCAATCGGTTGAAGGACTGCAGCAGCTATTTTATAGATGATTGCTATGGCAGCTATTTTTAAAGCTGGAAACAGGGCAATAAATAAAACAACGATTAATCCAACAACACCGACAGCATTTTTTAATAGTAGTGAGGCACTTAAGATCGTATCCGTCGCATCGGTAAATGTTCGACCAACTACTGGGATAAAATTACCAGTAATAAACTTCGTCGTTTTCATTGCAACACCATCTTGAATGGCGCTTACGGTTCCTTGTACTGAAATAACACCTAAAAAGATGGTAAGAAAAGCACCAAGGGTTCCCATACTTACCGATTTAAATAAATTAGCAAGATGCGTGACTTTATAATTCTCACTTAAACTACTTACTATTTTGAGTAATGCAGAAATGAACAATAATGGTAATATAAATGTCGATACAAGAATCCCACTTATGTTAATCAAAAAAATGATAATCGGATGAAAGAAAGAAACAGAAACAATGTTCCCAAACGTAGCCATAAGACCAAGAACAAGTGGTAACAGCGCAATCATAAAACCAGTCATTGTTCGGATTGCATCCTCCACATAGGAAACAGCAATATAAAAGCTATTAAGCGCAATAAAAATAAGGATAATATAAACAACAAAATAGGCTATTTTACTAACTGCCGATTTTTCAAATGCGGTATGCATCGTTTGTAAAATGATGGAAAATAAAGTAAGCATGATTAAGCTACCCAATAACTTTCCATTTACAATAATTTCATGAAATAAATATTCCACAAAACCGATAAGTACATTTTTAATCGAAAAGGAATCTTGATTTTTTACAAACTCATAAATGCTTGTTTTCTCTAACTCTGGTACATATTCTCCATATTCATCTGCAATATCATCCCAATAGTCCTTGACACCGTCTAATGAGATTTCATCGATTAATGCTTCATCCAACTCTTTACTATCTGTGGCTGCTAAAACCTTATCTTGTCCCATGAAGAGAAAAATGAAAGAGAGTAAAATTATTACCACTATTTTATTCCGATTCATTCACTCCTATTTCCCCCTTCAATAAATTTGTAACGTCGCTAAACGGGCGCTTGCGCCTTTGTATATTATGTTGGTAAAAAACTGATAATTGCTTCAATCACAGCAGTAATGATAGGAACGGCAAGTAATATAATAAAAATCTTCCCAGCTAACTCTATATTTTTCGCAACAGCACTTAGACCTGCTTCCTTTGTTAGTGAAGCACCTAACTCAGCAATATACGCTATTCCGATAATTTTCAAGATTGTCTCCATATACAAGCCGCTAACGTTCGCATTTCGCCCCAATGTCTCAATTAAATTAAATATAATAGCTACTTGCTCTATAATCGATAAGAAAATGATAATTCCTGTAACAATAATTAAAAAAAATGCCATAGAACTGTTTATATCTTTTAAAACAATATATAAAATACTTGCTATAATCCCCACAAGCACGATTTGTAATATATCCATAATTATTAACCCCTAGAAAAGAAATACTGATTTAATTTGATTAAACAAATCAGATAGCCCATTAATGACAAGAACAAGGACAATAATAAAACCAATTAATGTTGCAAATTGAGCAATCTCTTCTTTCCCCATTTGCTTTAATATGGTATGTATTAATGCAACGATGATCCCTATTCCTGCTATTTGAAATAAGATACTGGCATCGGTAAACATGGACTTTTCTCCTTTCCACTAGATGAGCAATAATACGATAAATAATCCTGCTAATACTCCTAGACTTTTTGCTAATTTACTGTATTTAAACTGATTATCCCTGGCATCCTCTAGCTCTCTATCAAGATGGGTCAAAGTAAGTTGGATATGTTTTTGTTGTTGGTAGAAATCATGTTGTCCTAACGTCCGACCAAATTGATTTAATATCTCTTTCTCATTCGGACCTAAACTAGACAGTTGCATAAACTTTTCTACATTTATTTTCCAAACATCATATAAATCAACATTCTTTTCTTGCATGTTTTTTCCTAGTGTTTTAAAGAATGAACTTGTCGGATTCGGAAGTTGATTCGCAATATTCATAAAGGCATCCTGTAGGGGTAATTGACTATAAATCATCTCTGCTTCCAAAATTTGTAGCGCATTTTTTAATTGTCTAATATGTTTTGGGCGTTTCATCAGACGATTACTCCACTCAAACCCCATCCATGTTGTTGCTAAAATTAAAAGAAGTGCTCCTATCCACTTCATACGCTTGATACCTCGATTTCTTAAGAATATCTATCCCATACTGGTCGTAGATTCCTTTAACTTGCGCAGGTTTCTGATACCTCTCCAAAATAATAATTCGTTCGAAGACTTGCTGTTGCAATAATATTTGTAAAGAAGGTCTTTTTTTCAGCTCTTCCAAATTTTCTCCATGTATTGAACAGATCACTGTAACACCTGCATTAATTGCCTCTAGTAAGGCTTCAATATCTTTTCTTCCACCAATCTCATCAATTACGAGTACATCTGGAGACAAAGAGCGAATCATCATCATCATTCCCTCGGCCTTTGGACATGCGTCTAGCACATCCGTTCTTAGTCCTAAATCATGCTGAGGAATTCCTTTAATAGATGCTGCTATTTCACTACGTTCATCAATCACTCCAACCTTTTTAGCTTGTACATTTTTCCAGCCGGTTGAAATAATTCTGGTCGCATCTCTAATAATGGTTGTCTTTCCTGTCTGTGGTGGACCAACAATAAGTGTATTTAAATATTTTTTATCATATAAATATGGAAGGATTGGTAAAGCAGCACCAATTTTCTGCTTAGCAATACGTATATTGAAGAAGGTAATATGTTGGATTGCTTTCACCGATCCAGATACGGTATTTACCTTTCCAGCAATACCAACACGATGGCCGCCTTCAATTGTAATATATCCTTCTCTTAATTCATCAGCCATCCGATATAATGAAAATTCACTCAATTGATTAACAATAAACGTACCATCACTTTTACTTGGCCTTATTTCTCCAAGCCATTCGATATTCTGATCAAAAGTAAGTTCGATTGGTTGATGTAGGCGAACTCTAATCTCTTGAAGGAATATCCATCTATTTCCTATCTTTTTTTGAATAGCACTTCTCATTACACTAGGGAACAAACGTAAAATTTCCTCCATAACTTGTCCTCTCTTTTTAAGTCGTTCAGCTCCTGGTATGATATTTAACTTATAATAAAATGTATGTTAACTTGTACAAAATATGACTAATGATATTAGAAAGGCGTAAGCGACCATTTAGCAACGTACGGAGATGACGAAAGTCTTGCTCGTTACTGACCGCTAAGCTAGACATGGCTTTTATTAGACAACAAAAAACAGCCCACTGATTCAGAGGACTGTTCATAGTACATATGATTATGCTCGGGAAACATATTTCCCATCCGTTGTATTGATAATGAGTACATCACCTTTATTAACAAAAAATGGCACTTGAACTACATGACCTGTCTCAACTGTTGCAGGTTTCGTTCCACCACTTGCTGTATCTCCTTTAATTCCAGGTTCTGTTTCAACCACTTCTAGATTTACGTTATTTGGTAAATCTACCCCAAGGATTTCACCATCATAGCTGATTACGTTTACTTCCATGTTTTCCTTCATAAATTTCAATTGATATTCAATCTGACTTTCAGGAATTTCAATTTGTTCATAAGAATTCATGTCCATAAATGCGTGCGATTCTCCCGATGCGTATAAGTATTGCATTTTTTTATTTTCAATATGAGCTTTTCCAACTTTTTCTCCACCACGAAATGTTTTTTCTTGAATGTTACCGTTTCTTAAATTACGTAATTTTGAACGAACAAACGCGGCGCCTTTTCCTGGCTTTACATGTTGGAATTCTAGTACTTGCCAAATATCATTATCAACTTCAATTGTTAAACCCGTTTTAAAATCGTTTACTGAGATCATTATTTTTTTCCTCCTAAAAAGCTCCTATAATTGTATTAATTCTTTCGGTGCAAAGGTTAGACGCTCATTGCCATCTTCTGTTACAACAACATCATCTTCTATTCTGCAACCACCAAGCCCTGCTATATATATTCCAGGCTCAACTGTAACTATCATGCCGGGTTCCAAAGTCGACTTAGAGCGAGTGGATAAACTAGGTCCTTCATGAACTTCTAATCCAACTCCATGACCTGTAGAATGCCCAAAATACTCACCATAGCCCTTTTCAGTGATGTAATCCCTTGTTAGAGCATCTGCTTCAACCCCGGTGATACCAGGTTTAATTCCTTTTATACCACGGATATTTGCTTCTAGCACTGTATTATATATATTTCTTAATTCACTACTAATTTCGCCAACAGCAACGGTTCTTGTAATATCCGAGCAGTATCCTTCAAAAAGCGCCCCATAGTCTAATGTTACAAGTTCGCCAGACTTAATTTCTTTATCGGACGCAACCCCGTGAGGAAGTGCTGAACGTACACCAGATGCAACAATGGTGTCAAAGCTAGAAGACGTAGCACCTTGTCTTCTCATAAAGAATTCTAATTCATTGGAAATCTCAATTTCCTTAACACCTGGTTTGATAAACGACCTAATGTGAAGGAAAGCGTCGTCAGCAATTTTAGCTGCTTTTTTCATCGTATCAAGCTCTTCACTTGTCTTAATCATACGAATCTCTTCAATCAAACCACTAACAGGTATGAGTTCTACTTCAAATAACGCTTTATATGTTTCAAAAGCAGTAAATGTTACATAGTCCTTTTCAAATCCAACTCGTTTTACTTGCATTTTTTTTAATTGGTCCTTTATTTCAAGTTCTATTTGTTGTTTATGTTCAATCACTTGAAATTCTTGCGCTTGAGTGGTTGCTTGTTCAGTGTATCTGAAATCCGTAATAAAGCGGTTATCTGTTTTTGAGATAATAGCAACACCAGCGGTACCAGTAAATCCTGTTATGTATCTTCGATTAAATGGGCTAGATACAATGATTGCGTCTAATTCATTTGCTTCCAAAGCTGTCTTTAACTTTTTCAATTTCTCCATGTTTTCATCCCTTTCTCACACTAACAATGCTATTTGTTAAAATTTAACTGTCTTTTAGTTTATCACAAATACACCCTTTTGAATAAACTTTTTATACACGCTTGTTACATATGAAAAAGGGGAAGCCATATTTATCTCTTAACTTGTTTCTTTTATTTGTGTATCATGGTAATCATATGATATCGAATACCCTATAAAGGTACCGTAAAGGATAAACAAGCAAATCGTTGATACAATCGTATTTATTCTTAAGTCTAGAAGGTCTGGAACATTCGTAAAAATAGGTTGTAAGAGATAGAAAACAATCCCCCATAGAATAATACCATAAACAACGCCTAACCACATGGAGTCCTTTTTCTTAAATAAACCATAATAAATCAGTGCTGTTATTACAGATAGTAAACCAACTAAGATAACGGATATGACATCACCCAACCATCCACTTGTCCATTCTGCCTTTAACCAGGAACGAAGTAAAAATGATTTTGGGGAAATCTCTGTAAAATTGAAGTAGTACATAAACACTGCAATTGTACTCCAAAGTAAACCACCTATAAAACCTGTTAATAAGGATCTTGCTAATAAAGAAGTTATCGCATTTTCTGGTTTATTTTGTTCTAATTGTTTATTTCCTTTCATACTAACCACCTCCGTCCATATTATTACCAATAACGTCAGGAAAAATCATTGTACCCATAGGCTTTTTATTTTTTTATTGTTCGAAAATTAACACTAGTCTACGATTGCTTTATCTAGTAAAATAATAGAAAAAGAATTATAATTAATAGTTACTAATCGTACTTAAATGAAAAATGACGTAATTTATGAATAAATTGTTATAAACAGGTAAAAATCTTAATAATGGTAAATATAGTCAGCTACCCTACATTCTTTTAAATATGAAACACATATAATATATTTACCGCAATTCGTTTCAAGCTTTGATTCTATATGTGTATAGGAGGAGATTCTATTGACCCGCAGTAAAATGGCTTTCTTGTTTTATGTAATTATAGGTTTAGCACTTGTTGGCCTAGCCACACAATTGATTACTTCGCCGGGAAGCTTTATAAAAGGGATTTTCATTACAATAGGTTTCGGGGTTGCAATTTTTGCCTTCATCTATTTTGTACTCCTTAGAAAGAGAGCTCCTTCCAATGATATGAAGAAGTACAAAAAGGCAGTCCAACAATCGAAAGCCAAATATAAGGATAGGGGAAATAGCACGAAAGTAACCCCGAAAAAACAGCCAAATCTTATAAAAAAGAAAAGGACAAAGCGTACATCAAATCATTTAAGAGTAATTGAAGGTAATAAAACAAAAGGAAAAGACCGAGCTACATTTTAACAGCTCAGTCTTTTTTATTTTGGCCAATATTTCAGAAAGTTGTCTGCATGTTCTTTGCCAACTTCAAATAAATAATCCTTTGTTTCTTGCTTTATATGAAAGTTTACTGTATCCACATCTTCTACAGGGACGAAGATAATATTATTCTTATCACTTTTTGAAATGTAGCGAGCGTCATGAGCCTGCTTCATTGTAGCAAAGAGTGCAGTAAACATGTCAATAGCATTTTTTATCTCTCGTGGTTGATTTTTAGCATCCTTGGACCCAGAAAATTTAACCCCTATTACAGGACGAGTGTCTATATTATCTTCATTCGAAAATAACCACATCGGAAAGTTACTTAACAGCCCGCCATCTACAATGATACTCTTTTTTTTGGTTTTTCCTGGAAGTTTTTTTGGCATAAAGAAATATGGAAAACCTGCGCTCATTCTTACAGCCTTCGACACTGGAAAATGCTTGGGATTTATTCCGTAGATTTTCTGAAGATCATCTGGGATTACAACGAGCTTCCCTAAAGATAAATCACTTACAACTACTTTCAGATATCCTTCTCTAATATCATGAAATGTGTAGATCCCTTTCCTTGCTAGTTGTTGATATAGCCAGTTTTCCAGTTTATCTCCCTTATTAATACCTAACTGAAAATATAAGAAAATCCATTTGCTAAAAGGGAGGAACTTTGTTAACTTCGGAGGGTCTAAAAATTGGTTTAAATCTAATTCATTAATTAATGTTGTGATATCATCCATTTTATAACTTGCTGCAACAAATGAAGCAACAATCGCCCCAGCTGATGTACCTGCGACTCGCTCTAGGCTTAAGTTATTTTCCTCAAAGCTTTTTAATACGCCAACGAATGCAAATGCCTTCATACCACCACCAGAAAAAACACCATCAATTTTCATGTGTCCTCCCCTTATACGTTAGATATATCTATTCTAAGTATAAGAAAGGAAAATTAGAACTTAACCTTTGAAAAAGACTAGTCTTCTTCTTGGATCCGTACTTTTTTTAATTCATTCATTCGCTTTTCATCTGCTTTAAAGTAATTCACAAGATCGCCAATTCGATCAATAGAATTCCAGCTTAAGTGGTGTTCAATGCCTTCAACATCACCATATATGTTTTCCTCTTCCACACCAATAATTCCAAGAAATTCTTCTAATAATTCATGCCTAAAAACCAAGCGCTCTCCAATTTTTTTCCCTTTTGAGGTTAAAACAAAGCCTCTATATTTTTCGTAATTCAAATAATCATCTTTATCCAACTTCTGAATCATCTTTGTGACAGAAGATGGATGTACTTCAAGTGTTTCAGCGATATCAGCTACACGTGCAAAGCCTTTTGTATCCATTAATATATATATTTGTTCTATATAATCTTCCATGCTTGGTGTTGGCATTGCCATCCCTCATTTCGAAAAATATTTATATGCGTACAAAATTGTTTCTCATTAAAAGGATACAGGAAATGGGAACGATAGACAAGTTATTACACAGGAGAAGAAACCAACCCTATTTATGTTAGCAGTAGCTTCAAAATAAAGTTTAATGAAAAAACTTCTGAGAAACTAATGACTGAAATCTTTCTTCCACCATTACCACATAAATAAAGCCGCTGCATGATACAGCGACTTTATTTACGATTATAATAAAATTTGTAATGCATCTTTTACGGAAGTTGGTTTTGACCTAGAAGCATTTCTAAGTCAATATAGTATTAAAGGCTAAATAAGAAAAAAAGCTTCCTTATGAAGACTGTTTCATCCCTTATGTTTCCAATTTATTAATCATAAAACCCTAAAGTCTTTCTTACCTTCTCCAAGCATATAGTGTGAAAACCACATCAAATTCTGCTTCATAATAGCCACATTGATCCCTGGCTGGTCTGAACTATAGGCCATTCCTTTAAAGATAACTAAATCCGTTTCAACTTCCATATCTCTTAATCCTTGATATAGCTCATAAGCATTTACAGTTGGAATTCTTGCATCCATTTCACCATGTTGGATTAAAGTGGGAGTACAGGCTGATTTAATATATGTCATTGGTGAAGTTTTAGTATATATCTCTGGGTCATTCCATGGATTTTCTCCTAAATACATCCTAATAAAGTAAGGTATATCTGTATTTACATAATGGGTACTCCAATTCGTAATTCCGCCTCCAACTGAAATAGCTTTAAATCTACTACTAAATGTAGAACAGAAAGCTGAGATATATCCCCCATTACTCCATCCCATAACCCCAACTCTATTCTTATCTGCAATCCCTATGTCAACTAGTTTATCCACCCCAGATATAACATCTTCGTAGTCAGCAATTCCCAGTTTTCGATAATTTGCTTTCAAGAATTCATTACCATAACCAGAACTTCCCCTGTAGTTTGGTTCTAAAACGATAAAGCCTTTTTCGATAAACTGTTCAATAGGATATTTCTCATTAAAACAATCTGAGAATATCGGAAAGGACGCCCAAGCCGGACCACCATGGATTACAACTAATAAAGGATATTTGTTATTTGCGTCAAATTCTAATGGAGTTGATAAAACGCCCTCTATTTCAAGACCATCACTACTTTGCCATGAGATTATTTCCCTGTTACTTTTAAGCTTTCCTTTGAAAAAGCTATTTTCATTCGTTATTTTTTTATCACCTAAATAGATTTCAAAGTTTTCATTTGTTCTAGCCTTAATATAGGATATATGATTTCCATCCCTTGTTATAGAAGCATCCATTATAAAGCTATCCGCTTTTTCGCTTAACATTTCCACAGTGCCATTCTCGGATAACAACCCAATAAGATAATTCGTTTTATTTTGCCATCTAATTAAAATTCCTTTATCTGTCCACCGCAATGGAATAACCGTACTATCAAAATCTGTTAAAGGTTGAATGACCTCTCCATTTTTAATATCGTATATCTCTATTGTACTGTCTTGTATATGGGTCTGATAGTAATCCTTCTCCCTTATACTTGCTGAATAACATATTTTGCTGCCATCAGGAGAAAAGCAGACACTCTCTCCCAACAACTTATCTATATGCATCTTTTGGAGCTCTCCAGCTTTAATATCTAGTATGTATAGGTCTCCATTAATAAAATCTTCCATATTTGGGCTTGGTGTAGCCATTAATACAACCTTTTTCCCATCATTTGAAACATCAAATTCATGGATATGAAAATCTCTACCATCAGTTAATTGATATACAACGCTATTTGATTGTTCATATTTATTTTTACCAGCAGCACTATCAGGATTTTCCAGGTATTCATCTTTATTCTTTTGTAACACTTTTTTTATGCCAATGTAATATAAACAATTATTCCGATATTCCTTACCTATATGATGGAAATCTCCGTATCGTTCCTTACGTTTCTTTATCGTCTCAGATTCTTTTGACTGTGTAACATAATAAAAACCCTTGCCAGCAGGCTCCCATTTGAATTTACTGACCCCTTCTTTCTCATCAGTAATTTGAACCCGACCATAACCATCTATTGACTTAACAAAGATTTGATTTTTCTTATTATCCCCGTCACCAACTGGGCTAAGGTATGCGATATCTCTAGAATCTGGAGACCATAATGGATATGTACTTTCTATATCCCTAGTTGTTAATGGGGAACACTGCCCCTTATCTTTTTCATATATCCATACATGATTCCTATATTTATTGTCTTTCCAGTTAGCTAATCTTTTGACAAATGCTATTCGTTTGCCATCATCACTTATATTTGTACCTGATAAGGTTGGCAATGAGATAATTTCTTCTATACTTAGATATGTTTTTTCATTCATTTCCATTAATAAACTCCCCCCTCGTAACAATATTCAAATCAGTATAATCAAAAAACTAATTTATCATTTCTTGTTACGTACTAGTTAATGACATAAATAAGCCAATTTTAATTCCTATAGAAGAAATGGACACATGCTGACATGACTTATCATTTTAAAATTATCATTTATTCAAGCGCTTACTAATTAGTGTGTTCTTGAAATTCTAACAGGCTTTTCAAGCGTCAATAATTCTGGATAATTTTTTTATTCTCCCATAATATTCATCATCCCTTAAAGCTAAATCCACTAGTAAATTATTTTGAGTAATTTTTCAGAAACATATAAAAAATAACCTCTTACGGAAATCATACCGAAGAGGTTACTTTTTATCAAACTTTAATTCAAAGCCATAGTTGGCTCATTTTGTTCTTTTTATAATCCACACTTTAATTGTGCAGAACAACTTGTACATGTATTGCATCCACCGATGTCTTCCACCGTACCTTGTCTGCAAACCGGACAAGTATTACCAACTTCAGAACCAATTGTTACACTTGTCTTATCTAGTTCTTGAACGGTATCTACCAATACAACCTTTGGTTTATCGGCATCAGGGAATAATTCTGTTTGCTCAAAGGTATTTTCTTCTGCTTTAAGCGTAAGAACTTGTGTATCTCGACTTCCGTCAACATAAACCGTTCCACCTTTAGCTCCACCTTTGTATAATCGTTCATAAACACTTTGTACTTGTTCCACAGTATAGCCCTTAGGTGCATTTACTGTTTTTGAGATTGAACTATCCACCCAGCGTTGGATCACACATTGTGTATCAGCATGTGCTTCTGGTGGTAAATCCATTGATGTAATAAACCAATGTGGTAGGTTAGTAGAATCTACTTCAGGATGTTCATCAAGATATTCTTGTACGATATCCGCTTTTACCTCCATAAACTTCCCTAACCTTCCACTACGGTAGTAAGAGAAGGAATAATATGGCTCAAGTCCTGTACTCACTCCGACCATTGTACCAGTGCTTCCCGTTGGCGCAACAGTTAATAAATGCGAGTTACGGATACCGAATGCTAAGATGTCCTGTCTAATATCTTCAGGCATTTTCTTCATATATCCAGTATTAATAAAAGCTTCACGTAATTGTTTTGTTTCTTCGTCTGTTTTACCTACCAAGAATGGAAAACTGCCTTTTTCTTTTGCTAATTCGATTGAAGTACGATACGCAGTAGTTGCGATTACCTCAAATATTTGGTCCACAAGTATATTTCCTTCTTTTGAGCCGTATTCAGATTCTGTGTAAATTAATAAGTCATGAAGTCCCATTACACCTAATCCAACGCGTCTTTCACCTAATGCTTGTTTTTCATTCTCTTCTAAAAAGTATGGTGTTGCGTCAATAACGTTATCTTGCATCCGTACACCAATATTTACGGTCTCTTTTAATTTTTCAAAGTTTACCGTTTTTGTTTCTTTGTTCGCCATTTCAGCAAGATTTACTGCTGCAAGGTTACAGACACTGTATGGTGCTAAGGGTTGTTCCAATATTTGTTATCTCAAAGGCTTTTTATCCTTTGATTCTTACACTTGTTTTTCGTGTAAGTTCAGCATACATTTTCACTTTTATAGTGCTGCGGCCTCGTGCTCGGATTATATCTTTTCACCGAGTATGCGTTGCCCCTGACTATGGTTCCCATAGCCTTCGGTTCGGATTAGCAATTTCAGCCTTCCCGCTTCATTCCGCAGTTTTTAACGTGAGGCAAACTTTGCGACTTTACCACACGGGTTTGTTGCAACTACTTGTTGACCATAGCTTTTAGCGTTTGTCATATCATTCGCATTGTCGATGTAGAAGATTCCTGGCTCAGCTGAATATGTTGCACATACATTAATCAATCGCCATAGTTCTTTCGCTTTAATCTTACGATAAACTCTAACACCATAGCCCATATCTTCCCACTGACGAACATCTCCAACTTCATGCCACTGGTCATTATATACCTTCATTTCTTCTTCCGTGTAGTTCTCTACATCCGGAAAACGAAGGTCATAGTGATCATCGTTTTCAACAGCTTCCATAAATTCCTTGGTGATACAAACAGAAATATTTGCTCCTGTCAAAAAGTCAGGGTTATGAACAGAGTACGTTCCACCTGTATTAGACTTTTCTTCCGCTTCCCGTATGGCAGCATCTGTAAAGCCTCCCTGACCAGGAATGCTTCTATAATTGAGAATACCTTGGTATAGATCTTCTTCTGTGTTTGTTAAAGGTGTGAATTTTAATTTCTCCTGTGCAAGTTTTTTAATTTGTTCATCTTCTGTATTTTCTATTAAGTACCGAAGAATTCTCGGATTTTGCATTTTCGATATAATAAATTCAATGATATCAGGATGAGAATCCACTAACATAATCATTTGAGCCAATTTGTTGTGCTGAATCGTTAGTTCAGCTCTCTAAGTCACCTTAGAGTTCAGACCATATCTTACACCCATTGTTTTGAGTGTCCTCGCACTTCGGGGTCACTTGATCCCTACTCTACTCACTTCCACTTATTAAGTGTGCTTTCGATGGTCGTTGAACCTTCTCCATTTCAAAGGAGCTTGGCTGCTGATTGTCTTTATCCCCTTGTTGTTTTCATGCATTCACGCTTACCGTTTCCAGTTACGTTGTAGCCAACAAGTCATGTATGATGCGTCTGACATTCTCAAAGTTATTTAAAATGTCATCTTCCCAAAAACGTATAATTCGATATCCATTTTTTTTAGCTATCTCATTTTTTACCTTATCTATTTTTATCCTTTCAATTTGCCAATTCGCTGGTTTAGGATAAAATTTAGGATTAGCATGCCAGTAATCACCATCACATTCGATGATTATATTAAATTCTTTTAATACAAAATCAAATTGTCGTTTTTCTAAAATAAATGAATACTGATAATCCACCTTTATTTCTTGCAAATAATTTTCCAGTATTCTTTCAATATTAGTTTTTTGGAAAACTTGATCTTCCATTTGTTTTAGAGTAGCGGCACGAATTTTGTCGAGGGTTTCCTCAGTATATACTCCTGTTTTACCACTATTCCAAGAAGGAGTTTGATTTTTTCTTCTTGTCTTTGCAGTTTTCAAAATGATGTTGTTGAAGTGTTTGCTTTTAACTTCATCACTCATTTATTTATGCCAGGCTGCTGCTTTCATTGATCTAAGCTTACTAGCACAAGAATCACTACAAGTTTTTGTTGATCTGTGAGGTCTAGTGCTGGTATCAAATTTAGTACCGCACAAAACGCACACAAGTGGCTCCCCTTTACTACTACAGGAAGTACTACAGTATTTTTTAGGTTTCCCTCTATTTAGTCCTACAGTGCCATCACAAAGCTCATAAGAACAATTCAAGTCTTCGGGTTCATAAAAATGAGCAATTAGATAACTTTCTAATGTCAATCCATGTTCATTTTTTAGATGTGATGTAAACCAGCCTTGCTTATTATGAGATATTATAAAACCACAAATTTTACATTCTTGGGATTCCTTCGCATCATATGGTTTCATGCTATTCCACCTCTAGTTTTATTAATTTTATTATATCAAACTTAGATGTTCTTGAGCATTTTTAACCATAAAGATTTCCCAGCAATTCACGAGGTTTTTTATAGACGAGGCACATTATGCTACTCTACCACGTCTTGACCCACCTTGTTCTACCAAATGAGTCAATTTAGCAATATCATCTAACCATGAGACAGAACCAGAAGACTTTCCGTTTACACCTCTAGCAATGGTGTTTCTTGGTCGTAGAGTCGAACCATTAGTTCCAACGCCTCCACCTCTACTCATAATTTCCATGACTTTTTTACGATGATCTGATATACCTTCACGAGAATCTTTTACATAAGGCATGACATAGCAATTAAAATATGTTACATCTGTCTTTGCACCTGCACCATAGAGGACCCTACCGGCAGGGATAAAATTCAAGTCAGAAAGCTCTTTATAAAAAGCATCAAATGATTTTCTTCGTTTATCTTCTGTTTTTTCGACACTTGATAACCCAGTCGCATTTCTCTTTGCTATTTGTTCATAGAAAAGTTCAAGTGGTTTATCAATGGTATCCAATGAACGCGTTACAATTCCGGATGCTGCTTCCACCTCATCATCTAGAACATGCAAATAATCCGTATCAACTTGAACCCTTGCTTCCTTCTTATCCCAATCGATTGACTGGATAAATCCTAGCCCTCTTGCAGGAAACTTTGGGTCTGCTTTTACGGTTAAAACGACGAAATCGCCAACCTTTAGTGTTTTCTTCGTTGTGTCTTTAAAAGAATAACGGTCTAGCATAACTAATCTCGAAACACCTTTATGTGTAAGTTTCATATCTCCTGTTATTGGATGGACCGCATCAAACGCTTCTATATCTTTATTAAGTGATTCTATGTTGATCGGATTCCTTTCCTCGACAACAATTGACATTAAATCGCTCCCTTTTCCCATTTAAATATTACATGTTGTAAACATATGTGGTACTATTACAATATCACAGGAATAAGAGTCTTACAACATATTGTGCTTATAAAAACACAAAATACTATATATTGTGTCGAGAACGAGAATTACTCTTTTTGTCAAGTAAGAAATTCTGCGAAATATGATGTAATTGGAAGATAATAGAAATGAATATAAACTATCTTTTATAATATTAACTTTTTTGAGATTTGATATTTTAAAATTCTTTGCTTCTACCTATTTATCTTATTTTAGAGAAAAAACTTTAAAAAACTAGCCATTCACCATATAATAAATGTTGATGTAAATCAGAAAAACGGGGGAAATAAAAATGGAATTCTTAATTATAGCAATCCTAGTTCTACTCGCAGTTGGGATTTTTCGTTATTACAGACAGCGTAACTATTTAAAAGTTCTAACAGAAAGTGAGTTTGTGAAAGGATATCGAAAAGCCCAACTAATTGATGTTCGTGAGCCTCAAGAATTTGAGCGTGGACATATACTTGGAGCGAGAAATATACCAGTTACACAAATGAAGCAAAGACTAATTGAAATGCGAAAAGATAAACCTGTGTATCTATACTGTCAAAGTGGTTCACGTTCTGCTAGAGCAGCACAATTATTGCATAAAAAAGGATATCAAGATATCTACCAGTTAAAAGGTGGATTTAAAAAATGGACTGGTAAAATAAAATCAGGAAAATAAATATTAAAAAAATATGACCTAAGGTTTTTTAGCCTTAGGTCATATTTTTTATGCTTTTTCATATCGTAAAATTGGTTTCCTTGCTGCCGTTGTTTCATCCATTCGCTTCACTATTGTATGATGTGGCGCTTCTTGTACCACTTCAGGATTGTCTTCTACTTCCTTGGCAATTGTTATCATCGTATCAATAAAACCATCTAACGTTTCCTTTGATTCTGTTTCAGTTGGCTCAACCATCATTGATTCCTCGACATTAAGAGGAAAATAAATGGTTGGTGGATGATAGCCAAAATCAAGTAGTCGCTTCGCAATATCTAGTGTACGGACACCAAGCTTCTTCTGTCTTCTACCTGATAGTACAAATTCATGCTTACAATGCTGCTGAAAAGGTAAGTCATATGCTTTCTCTAGTTTACGCATCATGTAGTTTGCGTTAAGTACTGCATATTCACTAACTTTCTTGAGTCCTTCTGCTCCCATTGTACGAATGTACGTATAGGCACGTAAATTAATCGCAAAGTTCCCATAGTAAGGCTTAACCCGTCCAATTGACTGTGGTCGATCATAATCAAACATATATTTATCGTCTTTATGAACAATTACTGGTTTTGGTAGAAACGGCACGAGTTCCTCCGAAACACCGACAGGACCTGATCCGGGACCACCGCCACCATGTGGACCTGTAAATGTTTTGTGTAGATTTAGATGAACAGCATCAAATCCCATATCCCCCGGACGAGCGTATCCCATGATTGCATTCAAATTAGCTCCATCATAGTATAGCTTTCCTCCAGCACCATGAACGATATCTGCCATTTCTAGTATTTCTGTTTCAAATAATCCCAAAGTATTTGGATTCGTTAACATGAGCGCTGCCGTATCAGGACCAACCACTCTTTTTAGATCTTCTAAGTCCACTAGTCCATTTTCATTGGATTTGACAGTAACTGCTTCAAATCCTGCAACAGCTGCAGAGGCTGGATTCGTACCATGTGCAGAATCAGGAACAATGACTTTTGTACGTGCATAATCACCATTTGCTTCATGGTAAGCACGGATCATCATGAGTGCTGTCCATTCTCCGTGCGCACCAGCAGCTGATTGTAAAGAAATCTCATGCATTCCTGTAATTTCTTTTAGTGCGGTCTGTAAATCATATAACATTTCCATCGCACCTTGTACGGTGTTTGGATCTTGATATGGATGGACATGACTAAAACCTTCCAACCTCGCCACATCTTCGTTAATTTTTGGATTATATTTCATCGTACAGGAGCCAAGTGGGTAAAAACCAGAGTCCACACCATAGTTCCGATTAGAAAGCCCTGTATAATGTCGCATGATATCTAATTCGCTTAATTCTGGTAGTTCAGCTGGATTTTTTCGGATATAGGCTTCCTCTAGCTCGTTCTCAATGTCATATGCTGGCACATCTAAATCTGGTAAACTATAACTTGTTCTTCCTTCTTTACTACGCTCAAAAATTAATGGAAAATCTTGATTAGCCATTGATATCCCCCAATTCTTTTACAAATTGATCGATTTCTTCCTTCGTACGAATTTCTGTTACAGCAACTAACATATGATTCTTAAGTTCTGGATAAGCGGTACTTAAGTCATAGCCGCCAATGATTCCTTTATCAAGTAGATGTTCATTTACAGTTGAAATTGGTGCATTGAGCTTAACAACAATCTCATTGAAGAATGGATTCTGGAAAACAACTTCAACATTCTCCTTTTCCAGTCTTTCTTTCGCATATCTAGCCTTTTGCATATTTAATTTAGCCATTTGTACCAATCCATGCTTTCCTATTGAGCTCATCGCTACAGAACTGGCAAGTGCATTTAACGCTTGATTAGAACATATATTTGATGTTGCTTTTTCTCTTCGTATATGTTGTTCTCTTGCTTGTAATGTCAGAACATAACCACGAACACCATTTTCGTCCTTTGTTTGTCCTACAAGTCTTCCAGGTACTTTTCGCATCAGCTTTTTCGTTGTTGCAAAATATCCACAATGGGGACCACCAAATTGTGCTGGTATACCAAACACTTGTGTATCTCCAACAACAATATCAGCACCAAATTCGCCAGGTGGTGTTAAAAATCCTAGAGCAAGCGGATTACTCGATACAATAAACATGACGTTTTTTTGACCCTTAATGATATTATTTATTTTATCTAGTGGCTCGATTTGACCAAAGAAATTAGGATATTGAATGACAACACTTGCTATATCTCCGTCTATTTCCCTCTCTAACTGGTTGAAATCTGTTAATCCATCTACAGACTCAATTTCAAAAATTTCTAAACCTTGACCTTTCGCGTAGGATTCTATTACAGCGCGTGATTCAGGATGAACGGCTTTTGACAATAAAATTTTCTTCTTTTTCGTGTGTGCTGCACTCAAGTTAACCGCTTCAGCTAGAGAAGTACCACCATCATACATAGATGAGTTTGATACAGGCATACCTGTCAATTCGGAAATCATCGTTTGAAATTCAAATATAGCTTGAAGTTCACCTTGAGAGATTTCTGGTTGATATGGCGTATATGCTGTATAGAACTCAGACCTTGAAATCACGTGGTCTACAACTGATGGAATAAAATGATCATAGACGCCCGCTCCTAAGAAAGAACTGTATTCTTTCAAATTAACATTTTTGTTCGCCATTTCGGTTAATTCTTTTTTTAATTGATATTCGTTTTTCGGTTTTTTTAAATTTAATGCACCATTAACTCTTACTTCACTTGGAATATCCGAAAACAAATCCTCTGTAGATGTAACCCCAATCGCATCTAACATTTCTTGTTTATCTGTTTCCGTCATTGGTAGGTAACGAAATTCCATCCAAGTTCCTCCTCACTTTTTTCGTTTATAAAATGGTGTAGCCACTACTTTTGCTGTTAATTTCCGTTTTCTCACTTGAACATTCAATTCTTCGCCGATATTCGCATATTCCGATTGAACCAATGCCAAACCAATATTCTTCTGTAATGTTGGCGATTGTGTTCCTGTCGTGATAAAGCCAATCTCCACATCTTCCTTATACACAGCATATCCATGACGTGGTATTCCTTTGTCAACCATTTCTAAACCAATTAGTTTACGCGAAGGCCCTTCATCTAACTGTTTCTTCAAGGCTTCTTTTCCAATAAAGTCACTATCCTTATGTATTTTTACTGCAAAACTTAATCCTGCTTCGATTGGAGAAATATCCTCTGACAATTCTTGACCATACAATGCCAAATTTGCTTCAAAGCGTAAAGTGTCCCTAGCTCCTAACCCGATTGGCTCTAGCCCGAAATCTTTTCCAGTTTCTAAAAGAAGGTTCCATAACTTTGCACCGTCTAAATAATGAATGTAAATTTCAAACCCATCTTCACCAGTGTACCCTGTACGTGATACAAGCGCTGGTGATTCTACGTTAGAAAACGTAACATGACTTTCAAATCGAAAAGGTCTTATGTTTGATAATGGAGTCTCTGTTAGTAGCTGCAAAATTTCCTCTGCTTTTGGTCCTTGTAATGCCAACTGGACATAATCACTGGATACATTTTCAATATTTACTTCTTCATCTTGAAATTCATTTTTTTCAATTAACCATGCAAAATCTTTATCCGTGTTTGCCGCATTTACTACGAGTAGGTAATCATTTTCAGCTAGTTGGTAGATGATTAAATCATCTACTGTACCACCATTATCGTTACACATGAACGTATAAAGCGCCTTCTTTGGTTCTAAATTTGAGATATCATTCGTTGTTAACTTTTGCAAGAAATGAAAGCTCTTTGGCCCGGTTACTTTTATTTCTCCCATATGCGATACATCGAATAAACCCGCTTTTTCACGTGTCACTTCATGCTCCTGTTTAATGCTAGAAAATTGTACAGGGAGATCCCACCCACCGAAATCAATCGTTTTGGCACCGTACTTCTCATATTCTGGGAATATTGGTGTTCTTCTTAACTCTTCCACATCATCCACTCCTTCATTAGAAAAATACATTAAAAATAGCAGAAAAAAAGACAGAGATTTCCCTTAATTAAAGAGAAATCTCTGTCCTTATACCAGAAAGTTGCGTATTTGTAATATACAAATACTTGCTTCGTAGGCGGTTTACTGAATAAACACTCTCCAGAGTTGCGTCCTACAAGAGTCTTTTTGCCTGAGAGATTCGCTTTCCACTTGCTCCTTCGGCGTTACTAAACTAGTAAGCTCTCCCCTTGTAATCATCCGCATTATATGAATTTTATTGGATATACTAACTATCAAGTAAAAATGCCTTCATTTTATCTGAATTATAACACAACAAAATGAATAGGTATATTGAAATTAAAATTATCTTACTAAAAAAGGAAGTATCATATGCATTCTATTCAACTAAAAAAGGATTCGACATTTATACAAAATTTAGAATCAGTAATTGAAAAGGAAGGTTCTTTCTCTAATTGGGAGCTTTTTTCAGCTGCATATGAAGCTGAACTCACAACCATTACTCCTACCTTTAAGGGATTACGTGCCCTAGAATATCTTCCGCACGTAGAATTTCTTGACCATCAAATTAGTGCTGCAGAGCAAGCAATTGAAAGTATGCATGGTCGAGCTATTTTAGCGGATGAAGTTGGGTTAGGTAAGACAATAGAAGCGGGACTAATATTAAAGGAATATATGGTGCGTGGTTTAGTAAAGAACGCACTTATTCTAGTTCCTGCATCCCTCGTATCACAGTGGGTAAGAGAGTTAAATGAGAAGTTCTACATTCCGGCAGTAGCCCATCGAAAAAATTATAATTGGAATCAAAATGTGATTATTTCATCCTTAGATACGGCTAAACGGCCTCCACATCGTGAAAACATCTTAGAGATAGAATATGACTTCATCTTAATTGATGAGGCACATAAACTAAAAAACCATAAAACAAAAAACTATGAATTTGTTCGAGCATTAAAAAAGAAATATTGTTTACTGTTAACAGCAACACCTGTTCAGAATCGTCTAATTGAGATTTTTAACCTTATTTCAATTTTAAAACCTGGTCATTTAGGTAACTATGATTCCTTTTTAGAGAATTACGGGAAAGATAGAAAGAATATAAAACAAGATGCCTACCTTAAGCAATTAATACAGAAAGTAATGATTCGTAATACAAGGCAAAATACGGAGCTAAATAATACGAAACGAAATATTGAAACGGTATGGGTTGAATTTACAGAAGAAGAAAGGTCTGCATATCAAAGTCTTGAAACAGCAACAGGGCCGTTCTCATCCTTTTCAAAGATTACATATTTAAGAGAACTTTGCTCTTCTCGAGAAGCTTGTTATCTATCCTTAAAAAAAGTAATGGACGAAAATAAACAAGAAAAAATCCTACAGCCAATTGTAGACCAGATTGGTCAATTACCACACCATGCAAAAGCACAACGAGTGGTTGAATTAATGAAAAAAATTGGTGATGAAAAAGTTATCATTTTTACCGAATATAGGGCCAGTCAACTTTATCTTCAATGGATCTTACAGCAACATGGCATCAAATCGGTACCTTTCCGCGGAGGCTTTAAACGGAGCAAAAAAGACTGGATGAAACAGCTATTTGAAAATCATGTACAAGTACTAATTGCTACAGAAGCTGGTGGTGAAGGGATTAACTTACAATTTTGCAGTCACTTAATTAATTATGATCTACCGTGGAATCCAATGCGACTGGAGCAACGAATAGGTCGTATCCACCGATATGGACAAAATAAGGACGTTCACATTTATAATTTCGCTATCAGGGATACAATTGAAGAACATATTATGACATTACTGTATGAAAAGATTAATTTATTCGAACAAGTAATTGGAAATCTTGACGCTATCCTAGCAGAGCTAAACATCGGTAGTATGGAAACGGAACTAGAAACAATCTACGCTGAATCCACATCTGTTGGGGAAGTGAAAATAAAATTAGATAATCTTACAAGTATTATCAGGCATTCATTAACGAACAATGAGGAGGAGAACTATGGCTATAGCTAACTTAAATCAATTTCTACATGATTATTTCTCATTTCATCATTGTGAAATTATCGAAAATAATGACGGCGTATTACGCGTACAATTAACAGAGGAAATGGACAGAGCATTGATGAATCGACCATTCTATTGGCATTATGTAAAAAAAATGGGAAACAAAGGCGAGCCGATGAAACTTACACTTATAACAAACCCAAACAAACGTGAGGAAGAAAAAGGTGAGTGGATACACTTTGGAAGTCCTAGGTTACACCAACTCATTAATCATTTGAAAGAAAATGAAAAGTACACAAAACTCTTTCAGAAGATTAATGTAACACATAATACGGCATTATATCCATGGTTAGTTGTGAATATAAAGGTAAGTTACAAAGGGAAATATAAAAAAGACGAAGTGATCTCAATCGGACTTCACCTCGTAAATGGAAAAATGAGATTAGAGATGATGGACCATTTAAAAGAAATCCCTTTACAATCTACTATAAGTGATTATTGTTATACCATTTCCCCACTTATAAAGCTGCAAAGTGGTTATCTGAGAATAGAAAAGGTTATTTCTAATTATATAGAAAACCAAGAACATACTTGGGCTGAAGAATCCCTACATGCTTTAAATGAAGAATTAAATACATTGAGACATTTTTATCATGCAGACGACAATGAAGAGCAAATGAATAAAGAAATAGAGGAAATTAAAGAAAGATATCAGCCAGTAATTTCCTTTGAGGTTATTAATGGTGGGATTTTCTATCTTGCAGAATCTTAAAGAAACAAAAATAGCAGTGCATGCACTGCTATTCTGCTTTCTTTCGTATTGATTTTAGTACAAAAGGTAAAACCCCAAGCCAATAATTAGAGACTCCATAGGAAACTTTCTGTTCTAATTTACGCTTCTTTCTTTCTTCCCTCGGCCTGTCCAAGTAAGTAACAAATTGCTCTGTCATAAATTTAATATAATCGTTACCTGACATCCTATTCACCTCATTATTTCTACTTATGTATAGGCTTAACAGAAAGGCCAAAGTCTATCCCTTATAAATTTATAAATTATTTTCATTAAAAAGAAGGAATTTGTTTAATTATGTCGAATATTTTAGTATATAACTAACGATAAAAGGAGCTGAACATTTCGTGAACACCACTTCTTCCCTATCAAGGGATTTAGTTAAGGCAGCCATTAAGCTTGAAACCTCAGATATTCATTTCTACCCTTCCCGACAAGAAACAAATATTTACTTCCGAATACACGGTAAGCGAACATTCCATAGGGCCATTAGCCATTCACAGTATCAATCCTTATTAACTTACTACAAATTCACCTCTGGAATGGATATAGGTGAGACAAGAAAACCGCAAAACGGCGCATACCACTTTAGGGACAATCATCATCTATTTTCACTACGATTGTCTACACTCCCTATAAACCACATGGAAAGTCTTGCCATACGCATCCTACCACAAACGGAAAAACTAACACTTCATAACTTATTTTTATTTCCATACCAGGTTAATAAATTAAAAAAACTAATATCAAACCAGTCAGGAATTATTCTGTTCACCGGTCCGACTGGAAGCGGAAAAACTACTGCATTGTACGCATTAATTGAAACAATCCTCAAAGAGAACTCCTATCAAACCATCACACTTGAAGACCCTATTGAAAAGGACATTCATGATATTTTGCAAGTACAAATTAATGAAAAAGCAGGCATTACCTATCAAACAGGGTTAAAAGCTGCACTTAGACATGACCCGGATATGATTATGATTGGAGAAATCCGAGATAAATATACAGCACAATTTGCTTTCGAAGCGGCATTAACAGGACATCTTGTATTTAGTACATTACACGCTAAAAATGCAACAGGAACAATTCATCGTCTACTGGAAATGGGTATTAAACAAGTTGATTTGCTACAATCATTAATCGCCGTTGCTTCGATTCAGTTGCTTCCAATAGAGCGTGGAAATCTGGTGACTAGAAGAGCAGCTATTCTAGAGATATTAGAAGGTGAAGTGTTGGAAAAAGCAGTGAAGGGAGGTGAAATATATGACACTTACCAATTTGATACATTTGAAAAAATAAGAAAGAAGGCCTTTGCGTATGGATTTATCACTGAAGAAATTTATACAACGTAAACAAATCATTAAAAAAGAAAACCAATTACGATTTTTAAACTTGTTTCTACGCTTGTTAAAGAATGGTTACCCAACCCTTGACGCATTAGAAGCAATGAAATGGGACAAGTCCCTGCTGAAACCAGCAAACGAAATTATTCATGCGCTAAAAGCAGGAGAAACGATCGATGAAGCCTTCGAGAAAGCTGGTTTCCATCCAACCATCACTTCCTTTTTATATTTTGTTAAAGTAAACAGTGACTTACAAGGGAGTATAGAACAGTGCATCATCATGTATAAACAACGATTAACGAACACGAAAAAATTACAACAAATTTTAAGGTATCCACTCTTCTTATTTATTATTTTTTTCTTGCTCATTTATTTCTTAAATCAAACAATCCTCCCTTCCTTTGTCGATCTTTTTCAAGGAAATGAAGATTCCAGTTCTACGGTTGTCCTATCAATGTATATCATTGATGTCGTAAGCACCTTCCTGTTCATCCTGTTACTATTTGTCATTGTTTTTATTTTTGTTTGGAAATTAATAAAACAAAGAATTCCAATCGAAACCCAAATAAAAATTTACAAACAAATTCCAGTCTACAGGAAATTCATAACAGCATACACTTCCTATTTCTTCGCAACACACTTTAGTTCCCTTCTAAAAACGGGTATGTCTATTAAAGAAATCCTACACCAGATGGCTAATCAACAGAAATTACCTATCCTATCACATTATTCCTTCATCATGATTGAACGTCTCACAAATGGTGTGCATATTTCTGGCGTAATTTCTAGTTTTACACTACTCGAAAAGCCCCTCACCACGATTTTCCAAAAAAACACCGATGCATATTTTTTAGAGAAGGATTTAGTTGTCTATGCGGAACTACAATTAGAAGAAATAGAGAACAAAATACTAAGAGCAATCACATTCATTCAACCGATCATTTTTATAGTACTAGGTATATTTGTTATTTTTATTTATGTCGCATTAATGTGGCCTATGTTCCAATTAATGAATACCATCTAAAAGGAGAATTACGATGAATAAATTAAAGAACAATAATGGGTTCACTCTTGTAGAAATGCTAATTGTCTTGATGATCATATCCGTGTTAATCATTTTAATCGTTCCGAACTTAAGTGGACAAAGTTCCGCAATAAATGAGAAAGGATGCGATGCTTTAACTTCCATGGTTCAAGCACAAGTTGATGCATATTATATCGAGCATCATGCGTATCCAGGGGACCTAGATGATCTAGTTGAGGCTGGTTTTATTAAAGAGGAGCAAAAAGTTTGCCCTAATGGACAGACGATTACACTAAATGAAGGGGCAGTTGGAATTTCTGGTGTCAACAATAATTAAGGTGCGAAACGGATTTACACTAGTTGAAGTACTATTTGTGCTTACGATTCTATCAATATTATTACTATTCACTCCGAAGCCCAATCTGACTAGCCTTAACAATATACATGTACAGCAATTCTTCAAGGTATTGCAATCGGATGTGTTATATGCACAAACACTCACACCAACATCTAAATATAACATTCGTATACGGTTTTATGCGGATAAATATGTGGTCTACGATGATAACATCATACTTGAGACTAGAAACTATCCTAAGGGATTATCCGTTGACACAAGAACAAACGATACATTTGAATTTTCAAACGCTGGGACAATTAAGAATCCAAGAGCAATCATTTTCGCAACAAAAGATGTCGAATATCGGATTGTTTTCCCGTTTGGTAAAGGGAGGTTCTATATTCATGAAAATTAATGGATATTCTTTCGTAGAAGTATTAATTGGAACAGTAATACTTTTTACTGTAATTACAACCATCGGACCCATAACCAGTCAACTATTTAAAGAGCAAGCCATTTTAAGTGACAGACGGATAATTATATATACGTTACATGATGAGTTGCAACCGTATCTTGCGGATAAGCACATGATACCCATGTCGTTAAAAAAGAATATAAATGGCAAAAACGTATTCCTTATGTTCATAGATGAAAATAATTATATGAAAGGATGTGCAACGTGGAAGAATGCTAGAGAAAAACAGGAAACAACCTGCTTATATGGCATGCCAGCAACATGAACGTGGATTTACATTCATTACCCTACTTTTTACGCTTAGCATAATCATTATCATGTCGCCATTTTTGGGATATTTACTTCGCTCGGTAGAATATACTTCTAATTACGATGAAACCTCTGTCTATCAATTTTTTTACTTTCTTAGGAATGAAGTGATTAAATCAACGGATGTAACTGTACACGATGAAGAACTGATATTAACACAAGATCCAGTTATCGCTAAGTTTAACCAATACGAAGATGTTGTTCGAAGACAAGTAAATGGTAGTGGCCATGAAATCTATTTAAGAGATGTTGAGACAATAACCTTTCAGGATTCACCATTTGGTGTACGTGTTCGTGTTACAAATATACAGGGAGATACGTATGAAAAAACCATCATCCATTATCCGTAATGAACAAGGTTTTATATTACCTTATATACTATTTGTTGTGGTTATCATACTAATGATTGTCAAAACAAATATCGAGATTTACCAGAATGAATTAGAGATTACAGAAAGACAAATAGAACAGATTAAAGCAGAAACCTTATTTCAGATGGCACGTACAATGGTTATCGATGAATTAGAAAAAGATCGTAATATTCCTTCTAGTGGAATGTCGTACGATTTCCCAAATGGATCCGTCCATGTAATAATCAATACAAAATCAGATACTGAGTTACAATTACTATTTAAGATCGTTTTAAGCAAAACACAATATACGTTTGAAATTCTAGATACCATTGTACTTGAACGTTCAATATTGTAATGCAATCACAACCCACCTTTGTCTAAATTACGTAAAGAGCGTTTAAATATGTATAATTTATAACAATTAACTGGAGTTTGCCTTTTTAATTACTTTTTCTATTATAATTATGGTAATAAACATTCGAGAGGTGCTGAATATGGAACAGACACTTAGAGTTACAAATGTATTAAGTGATCCAACAAGATACCATATTTACCAATATTTAATTGAGAAACATAAAGAGGTGAATGTCACAGAAATTGCAAAGAAATTCGAGATTCATCCAAATGTTGCGAGATTACACCTGTCAAAATTAGAAGACGTAAATATGATTATTTCATATTCACAAAAGACAGGAAAAGGTGGAAGACCTAGTAGATTATACCGTTTATCAGACAATGTAATTGAGCTTAATTTCCCGCATCGTGATTATAAACTCCTTTCTACCATCGTATTAGAATCATTAATGGATATGGGGCAAGCGGGCAAAGAAGCGTTATATAAGACCGGTAAGAAATACGGAAAAGAAATAGTTAAAAATTACTACCACGGGAATATCGAATTACTAAATCTAACAGAAAAAATTAATATCCTAGAGGATGCCTCAGCAATGTTAGGTTTATATTCGAACTTCCACTACAATGAAGTGGAAAATACAATTCATTTCGATGTAAACAATTGTCCGTTCAAAGAAATTGCTTCTACCAATCATGAAATGATTTGTGATATGCATCATTCATTCATTAAGGGAATGTTTGAGACGTTATTTATGGATATTGAGCTAATAACGGAAGAGAATATGTTTGAGCATAATTGTGAAAACTGCTCGTATAAGGTAAATCTACTCGTGAATAATTAACATTTATTTACAAGAAGTGATTTCTTGTTTATAATATCAATGATAACGTTATCTAAAAGGGGGGACTCATGTGGACCGCATGTTTCGTGTTCTAGCCTTTTGGACAGGTATCTTTACAGTGATGTTCTATGTTGGTGATATGGTTGGAGCTGCACTTTTATTCCTTGTTCAAACGGTATTTTTCCTTACACTAGGTTATTTGAAATTATCAGAAAGAATGTATATGTATTTATTCGGTGCTTATTGCACAGTATTCATGATTGGTTTTACATGGTATTCAGAATTTATACTTGTACCAGGTTTTGGTCACTAATAAATAAAAAATCCTGCATTTATGCAGGATTTTTTATATTCAGGCACATTTTATAAGTTTGTTACTAATGCTAAGTAGTTGGTATAAACTGTGAAGTAAGTGAAGGGTTTTGCTTAAACATTCCGTTCCGGAAAGACACTTCGCTTTTCGCGGGCGGCTGATGAGCCCCCTTCGTGCTGACGCGAGGGCACTGAAAAACCTACGGTTTAAAAGTTTGATAAATTATTAAGTCGTAAACAATCAATAAAATGACGATTTTAATAAAAATTGAGCACTTCTATCTGAAGTTAAGGAAATATGTGCTCAATTTCCTCTCTATTTCTCCTCTTTTTCCTCTTTTTCCTTGATTAGCTTTATAATCCTCTTCATATTAACGGCAAATATCGTGGTTGCTCCTTGGATTTGCATTCCAAATAAACCCGAGCTTTTGGCTTGTTTGTACCCGTGTCTGT